>CAZYOL010000355.1:0-3054 GCA_964649065.1 uncultured Spirochaetales bacterium | reverse complement strand
CCGCCACGATACGCCACCCCCATCTCATCCCGTCACCCACTTCCGGCCATAGCTCCTGGTCGCCTACCGGGACTCGCCCTTGGCCAGCTCCACCTCGGGTTCGGCCTTGGAAGCGTTTCTCAACTATGCCCAGGAAAAAGGCTTTCACGAGGTCAAGCCATGAGTGGGCACCTCCTCGCTGTCACCGTCGGTCCGGTGCAGGACTTCATCGCCGCGGCGCGGCGGACCCGCGACCTGTGGTTCGGCTCCTATCTGCTTTCTGAGATCAGCAAGGCGGCGGCCAAGGCGGTCCGGAAGCACGGGGTGTTGATTTCCGCTGAGAACTGACCTGGGCTTTCCATCGAGAAGTGACCCGCCTGAAGGTTATGGTCGTGGTCTCAGGTCTGGGTCAATGGCGGTCCGCCCTCCTTGTTGCTGTGCGCCGCCTCGGCGCTGGCGCGGAAGCGGAAGCTGTCGTTTCCGGTCTCGAGGATGTGGCAGCGATGGGTGAGCCGGTCGAGCAGTGCGGTGGTCATCTTGGCGTCGCCGAAGACCGTCGCCCACTCGCTGAAACTGAGGTTGGTGGTGATGGCGACGCTGGTGCGCTCGTAGAGCTTGCTGAGGAGGTGGAAGAGCAAGGCGCCGCCGGCGGTGGAGAACGGGAGGTATCCGAGCTCGTCGAGGATCACGAGGTCGGCGCGCGTGAGGCTTTCGGCGAGGTGCCCGGCCTTGCCTCTGGCCTTCTCCTGCTCGAGCGTGTTGACGAGTTCGACGGTCGAGAAGAAGCGGACCTTCTTGCGGTGATGCTCGACGGCCTGGACGCCGAGGGCCGTGGCGATATGCGTTTTGCCGGTGCCGGGCCCGCCGATCAGGACGACGTTGTGGGCACCATCGATGAAGTCGCAGCGGTGCAGTTGGCGGACCAGGGCCTCGTTGACCTCGCTGGCGGCGAAGTCGAAGCCCGCGAGGTCCTTGTAGGAGGGGAAGCGCGCGGCCTTCCTGTGATAGGCGATGGAGCGGACCTCGCGTTCCGCCACCTCGGCCTTCAGGAGCTGCGACAGGATCGGCACGGCCGCTTCGAACGCGGGGGCGCCCTGGTCGACGAGTTCCTCGACCGCCTGGGCCATGCCGAACATCTTCAGGCTGCGCAGCATGATCACGACGGCGCCGCTGGCCGGGTCATGACGCATGGCGCACCCTCGCCGTCTGGCCGCGCAGGCCGTCGTAGCGCTCGACATTGGCCCTGGGTTCCTCGGCCAGCGCCAGCCCGCCGGGCGGGGCGACCTCGGGCGGGTCCGCGGGGCGCTCGTCGACCAGCCGGTGCAACAGGTTGAGCACGTGCGTCTTGGTCGGCACCCCGGCCTCAACGGCCAGCTCCACGGCGCAGAGCACCGCCTCTTCGTCGTGGTGCAGCACCAGCGCCAGGATCTCCGCCATCTCCCGGTCGCCGCCCGGGCGCTTCAGCAGGTGCTGCTGGAGGCGCCGGAACGCCTCGGGCAGCTCGGCGAAGGGGGCGCCATTGCGCAGCGCGCCGGGCTTGCGCTGGATCACCGCCAGGTAGTGGCGCCAGTCATAGACTGTGCGGGCGGGCAGATGATGCGAGCGCCGGATCAGCCGTGAATGTTCGCACACGATGCGCCCCTCGGCTGCGACCACGAGCCGGTCGGGGTAGATCCGCAGGCTGACCGGGCGATTGGCGAACGACGCCGGGACGCTGTAACGGGTCCGCTCGAAGCTGATCAGGCAGGTCGGCGAGACCCGCTTGCTCTGCTCGACAAAGCCGTCGAAGGCCGACGGTGTCGGCATCAGCGCGGCCCGTTCCGCGGCCCAGGCCTCGGCGATCGTGCCCGGCAGCGTGCCGTGCGGCAGGCGCGCCCACTGCTCGATGCAGCGCTCCTTGAGCCAGGCGTTCATCGCCGCCAGATCCTGGAAGTCCGGCATCAGCTGAAGGATCTGGTGACGGGCATCCTGGACGTTCTTCTCGACCTGCCCTTTCTCCCAGCCCGCCGCCGGATTGCAGAACTCGGGCTCGAAGACGTAGTGGCTGGTCATCGCCAGGAACCGGGCGTTGACCTGCCGGACCTTGCCCCGGCCGACACGATCCACTGCCGTGCGCATGTTGTCGTAGATGCCCCGACCCGGGACCCCGCCGAACACCCGGAACGCGTGCCAGTGCGCGTCGAACAGCATCTCGTGCGTCTGCAGCAGATAGGCGCGCAGCAGGAACGCCCGGCTGTGCGACAGCTTGATGTGGGCGATCTGGAGCTTCGTGTTCTCGCCGGCGATCGTCGCCCAGTCCTCGCTCCAATCGAACTGGAAGGCCTCGCCGGGCTGAAACACCAGCGGGACGAAGGTGCCACGGCCGGCGCTCTGGTCCTCCCGCTGGCGATCGGCCTTCCACTGCCGCGCGAAGGCCGCGACGCGGTTGTAGGAGCCGGCGTAGCCGAGGGCGACCAGGTCCGCGTGGAGATGCTTCAACGTTCGCCGCTTCTTGCGCGACGTCCCCGCCTCCGTCCTCAGCCACGCCGACAGCTTGTCCGCGAACGGGTCCAGCTTGCTCGGCCGCTCCGGCGTCCGGAACGCCGGCTCCACCGTGCCCGCCCGCAGATACTTGCGGATCGTATTCCGCGACAGCCCCGTCCGCCGCGCGATCTCCCGGATGGACAGCCGATCCCGCAACGCCCAGCGTCGGATCACACTCAGTAGCGCCATGTCGATCACTCCGTTGCCCCCGCTTCCAAAGCCACGGGGCGTTCGAACATGGGTCACTTCTCAGTGGAAATCTCCCAGCTACCCGGGTCAGTTCTCAGCGGAAATCAACAATGTATCTCCAGATCGTGGCCGATCCGGAACATGAGGAGTACGACTGGATGATCGAGTGCTACGGCGAGCCGGAAGATCCGACGCAACCGGAACTCGATACCATCATCGCGCTCCTAGGCCGCCTCGCCAAACGTTGGGCGCCGCGGCCGAGAAAGCCGTAAGCAAGAGCCGCGGTCCTGAACGGCCGGTTACGCATCACGAGCAAAAGCTGGCCGCACAGACCGCATGACCCGGCCAGCCACCGCCCACACC
>CAZYOL010000354.1:0-3055 GCA_964649065.1 uncultured Spirochaetales bacterium | reverse complement strand
GCCGCGGGCGCGCGCCCGCCGGGGCGGGCGATGGCGCGGTCCATTGCCCAGAAGATTCCCGGCGCCCAGGCGGCGGTGTAGAGCACCGGGGGCGACCAGGTGGCGGCGACCACCTGCAGGGAGCCCGCGTAGGCGAGGCCGCTGAGGGCGCTGCCCCAGCTCCCCGCCCCCAGCGCGCCGGCCAGTCCGCCTGCCAGGGCCGCCGCCCAGGCCACGTGCAGGAGGGCGAGCCCGAAGAAGGCGCTGTCGGCGGGCAGCAGGGCGTGCAGGGCATTGGGCGGATACAGCACGCCCGGCTGCAGGGTGGCGAGGAAGGGTCCTCCCGCTCCCTGGTGGGGGTTCCACAGAGGGAGCTCGCCGGCGGCCAGGCGGGCTCCGAGGTACTCGGCGTTGGGCAGGTAGAAGGAGCGGAAGTCGCCGGACCAGTCGCGGGCTCCGGGCTGCGCCAGGTCGGGCTCGGCCCGGGTTCCCAGAGCGGCCCACAAGAGCGCCGCCCCCAGGGCGGCCCCGGCGAGGGCCGCGTGCGACCGCATCACCGCCGGCGCCGGTCCAGGTCTCGCGCCACCGTCCACAGCTCCCACACCACCCGAGGGGCCGACCACCAGGCGATCTTCGAGCCCGGCACGTCGCGCCAGCGGCGCAGCGGGAGCTCGCGGATCTGCGAGAGCGGCAGGCCGGGGGTCGTCTCGTTTCCGATCAGCAGGCGACCGAGCAGCTCGATGTCGAAGCACCAACGGGTCCGGAAGGGCTCCTCCAGCGCGGCCTCGAGCGCGGGGCTGCGCCGGAAGACCTTGGCTCCACACTGGGTGTCGTAGACGGGCGCCCGCAGGATCAGCGAGGCGAGCGAGGCGAAGAGCCGGCCCACGTAGTGACGGGCGGCACTCCGCTCGATCCGCACCCCGAGGTACTGGATCCGCGAGCCCAGCACCGCCGCCGCCGCCTCGGCCTCGAGCTGCTCCAGCAGTCGGGGCAGCTCCTCGGCCGGCGTGGCGCCGTCGGCATCCAGGTAGCCGACCACCTCGGCGCCGCCGGCCAGCCCGTGGAGCAGCCCGGTCCGGACCGCCTCGGCCTTGCCCAGGTTGCGGGGCAGCGAGACGAGCTCGGCAGCTCCCTCGGTCCGGTCTGCGAAGCGCCGCAGACACGCGGCGGTGTCGTCCGTCGAGCCGTCGTCGACCAGCACCAGCGTGACGTCGCCTGTCAGGGTCAGCCCCGAGAAGGCCTCTGGATCGAAGCGCCCGGCCTCCTGGTAGCAGGGGACGACCAGCGCGACCTTTCGCATCGCGGGCAGCTTAGCCCGGGTGGGTCGGCAGCCCCGATCAGGGCAGGTGGTACCAGTTGTAGGCGCTGCCGAAGACCGGCAGCGTGAGCCACAGCTCCGAGAGCAGGGCCACGGCGATCACCAGGCCGAGGCCCCCCCAGATCGCGGGGGCGCGGATCGCGGCCGGCAGGGCGCCGGCGGCGACCTCCAGCCCCCGCACGTAGAGCACCAGGAAGGGCACGAGCACGCAGCCGATCAGTCGTCCGTGATCGAACCAGGGGCGGGAGGCGGAGGGATTGCCCGTCTCCGGGAAGCGGTAGAGGAGCGACAGGAAGGCCAGCAGCACGACCGCCGCCATCAGCATCCACAGGGCGCTGCGCTCGCAGTCGCGCGCCGCGTCGGCGCGGCTCGGGTCGGGGCGCACCTGCGCCGCCGCCGCCAGCCCGAGGCAGAGCAGCGAGGTCGCGGTGAAGAACAGGTCGGCGCCCGGCAGCGCCAGCACCTCGCGGTACCAGACGAGCTCGCCCCTCCAGAGCTTGGGAAGCAGGCCGCCGACGAGCTGGGGGAGCCCCGCGGGCGTGAAGAGCGGGTGCTCGAGCCAGGCCTCGACGGGGCTCGGGGTCCAGCCCAGTCGCTGGACCTTGAGGCGACTGCCCGTCGCGTCGCCCAGCACGTGGAGGTTGCGCAGCAGCCACAGCGACGGGGGCAGCAGCGCCGCCGCCCACAGGGCCACCAGGCGGCCGCCGGCGCGCTCGCCGCGGCGCAGCAGGCCCAGGCTGGCGAGGCCGAGCGGTACGGCCAGCAGCACGTTGGTGTACTTGGCCAGGAAGGCCAGGCCGGCCAGGGCGCCGGTCCCCGCGAAGCGCAGCGGAGAGGGGTGCCGCGCGCGCAGCAGCCCGAGGGCCAGGAAGAAGCCGAGCGCCCCCAGCAGCGGCGACAGGGCGTCGCGCGTCACGTACCACAGCGCATCCAGGGGGAAGGCCGCCAGCAGGGCGGGCACTCCGAGGCGCAGGTGCGCAGCGTCGGGGTAGAGGGCGCGCAGGAAGTGATAGGAGAGGGCCACGCTCGCCGCGCTGGCCAGGGCCGAGAGCCAGCGGATCCAGTAGAGGAGATGGGCTCCGTCCAGCCCCAGCAGTCGGCCCAGCTGCAGCCAGGCGGCGCCACAGGCGTAGTAGAGCGGAGGCCCATGAGCCTCCTTGTTCGCGCGCTGCGCCAGGTAGTCGCTCTGGCGCTCGACGCTCTCCGCGAGGGCCGGACCGCTGCGCGCCCAGGCGGGAGGCGGCACGCCCGCCGTGCGGGCTCGCTCCGCCTCCAGGTGGTACTCCGGCGAGCCGTAGAGCCCGATCCACTCGCCGGTCCGGGCCTCGAAGGCATCGGCGTCCGGCCGGGGCAGGTAGCCGCGCGCGTACTTCAGCACCATGTCCACGTGCTTGTGCTCGTCGACGTTGGTGAAGAAGGGAAAGGCGGCCGCCAGGGCCAGCACGCGCAGGCCGGCCAGCGCGGTCAGCGCAGCGACGAGCCAGGGCTCGCGGCTCCCGCGACCGCTGACGGACAGGGCGGTCACTCGACGCGGATGCTGGCCTTCACGATCGAGAGGGGCTCGGAGGTCTGCCCCGAAGCCGACCCGCGCTCCTCGAGGGCGGCGAGCGCCTCCTCACCGGACACGACCTCTCCGAAGATCGTGTGGCGGCCGTCGAGGTGCGGCGTGGCGACGAAGGTCAGGAAGAACTGGCTGCCGTCCGTCCCCGGTCCGGCGTTGGCCATCGAGAGCACCCCGCGTCGATCGTGCTGCACCGC
>CAZYOL010000353.1:0-3098 GCA_964649065.1 uncultured Spirochaetales bacterium | reverse complement strand
AGCTGTCCGCGCGCTCCGACGTCGAAGCGCTGCTGTTCGACCTGGCGTAGCCGGGGTGGTCGCCTCCGAGACGGCCGGCCCGCGGATCGAATCGGCCTGGACCCCGCTCCGACGGCCGCTCTTCCGCGCCCTCTGGCTCGCTTCGGTGGGCTCGCAGATCGGCACCTGGATCCACGACGTCGGCGCGGCCTGGCTGATGACCACGCTCTCGCCCTCGCCGTTCATGGTGTCCCTCGTCCAGGCCGCCACGGCCCTGCCGCTCTTCCTGCTCGCGGTGCCCGCGGGCGCCCTGGCCGACGTGGTCGACCGCCGCAGGCTGCTCCTCGTCACCCAGCTGTGGATGCTGGCGGCGGCCCTGCTGCTCAGCCTCCTGACCGCGCTGGGCCAGACCGGGCCGGTCGGGCTCCTGGCCCTGACGGGCGTGCTCTCGATCGGCGCGGCCCTCAATGCGCCCGCGTGGCAGGCGACCACGCCGGAGCTCGTCCCCGCCGAGGAGCTCGGCCTCGCGGTCTCGCTCAACGGCATGGCGATCAACCTGTCGCGCTCGGTCGGTCCGGCGATCGGCGGCGTCCTCGTGGGCCTCTACGGACCCCAGAGCGCGTTCCTGCTGAACGCGCTCTCGTTCCTGGGCGTCGTCGCGGTGCTCGTGCGCTGGAAGCGGACACCGACCCCGTCGTCCCTGCCGGCGGAGCGCTTCTCGAGCGCGATCCGGGCCGGTCTCCGCTATGCGCGCTACGCCGCGGGCTTCCGCAGCGTCCTCGCCCGGGCCGCCCTCTTCCTGTTCCCCGCGAGTGCCCTGTGGGCCCTGCTTCCCCACGTGGCCAAGCGCGAGCTGGGCCTGTCGGCCCTGGGCTACGGGCTGCTGATGGCGGCCGTCGGCATCGGGGCGCTGCTCGCGGCGAACGCGCTGCCCAAGCTGCGGGCCGCGCTCTCCAATCGCACCCTCACCCTACTCGCCGCCCTCGCGGTCGCCGCGTCGATCGGCGCCCTCTCCCAGAGCGGCTCGGCGCGGGTGGCCTGGCCCATCCTGCTCGCGCTCGGCGGGGGCTGGCTGGTGATGCTCTCCTCCCTGCATCTCGGCGCCCAGTCGACCGCGGCCGGCTGGGCCCGCGCCCGGGCGCTCTCGGTCTTCCTGCTGGTCTTCTTCGGCGCGATGTCCCTCGGCAGCCTCGCCTGGGGCGCCGCCGCCGAGTGGATGGGCGTGCGGACGACCCTGGCCGTCGCCGGCGTGCTCACCGCACTCGGCGCCCTGCCCGCCCTGCGCTTCCCCCTCGCCACCGAGGGCGGCCGCTCCCTGGCGCCCTCCCTGCACTGGCCCGCGCCCGATGGGATCGCGCCCGAGGGCGAGGACCCGGGCCCCGTCCTGATCGAGATCGAGTACCGGGTGGACCCGGCCGAGACCCCGGCGCTGCTCGCGCTGCTCCAGCGTCTGCGGGCCTCGCGGCTGCGCGACGGCGCCTTCGGCTGGAACGTGTTCGCCGAGCCCGCCCACCCCGGCCGCCTGACCGAGGTGTTCTACGCCGCCTCGTGGATCGAGCACCTGCGCCAGCACGAGCGGGTCACCGTCCGCGACCGGGACCTGCAGGAACGGATCCGCGCGCTCCAGTCCGACGCGGCGTATCCGCGGGTCCGCCACCTCCTGGCGGCCCGGGACTCGGGGTGAGGCGGCTCGCCGCCCTGCTCCTGCTGCTGGCGCTGCCGGCGGCGGCGGGCGCGGCGCCGTTCTCGAAGCTGCGCTTCGAGGACCCGCTCCCGCAGGACCCCTCCGCCGGCCTCGGCCGGCTGACGCGCATCCCCCTCCCCCAGGCGGAGACCCCCCAGTCCGTCGGCGGGGGGGCGCGCCACCGCTACGACTACCGCGGCAACCCCGAATGGGGCCAGGCGCCCGAGGACGAGAGCGGCGCTTTCCTGCAGCGCTACCTGCTCCACGGCAACCTCGAGCTCGGTCGCCACGTGCGGGTGTTCGGCGAGCTGCGCTCGGCCCTGGAGAACGGCCGCACCGCCGGACCGAGTCCGGTCGAGGTCGGCGAGCTGGACCTGCAGCAGGCGTTCCTGGAGCTGCGCGGAAGCCTGGGCGGCGGCTCGCTGTCGGTCTCGGCGCGGATGGGCCGGCAGGAGATGTTCTTCGGCTCGGAGCGCCTGGTCGCGGTCCGCGAGGGCCCCAACGTCCGCCGCCGCTTCGACGGGGTCCGGCTGGACGTCGGGGGTGAGGGCTTCTCGGCCACCGCCCTGGCCGCCTACCTCACCGAGAACGAGCCCGGCTTCTTCAGCGACGGCAGCCAGGAGGAGGTCGCGATCTGGGGACTCTACGGCGTGCTCGAGGCGCCGCTGGGCCTGCCCACGGACGTCGACCTCTACTACCTCGGCTTCCGCGACCGCGACGCGGCGTTCCTCCAGGGAGCGGCGCGGGAACGACGCCACTCCGTCGGCACGCGCCTGCACGGACGCCGCGGGGACCTCGACTGGAACTGGGAGGGAGTCGTCCAATGGGGGCGCTTCGGAGACGGGCGCATCCTGGCCTGGACCTTCGCCAGCGAGACCGGCTACCGCCTGGCGCGGCTCCCCTTCTCGCCCCGGCTCGTGCTGAGCGCGAACCTCGCGAGCGGCGACGACGACCCGGCGGACCCGGATCTCCAGACCTTCAACCCGCTGTTTCCCCGCGGCAACTACTTCTCCCACCTGGCGCTGCTGGGACCGCGCAACTTCGCCAACCTGCATCCGGGAATCGAGCTCGCCCTCGGCGAGACCCTCGCCCTGGCGTTCGATGCCAACTTCTACTGGCGGCTGCAGCGGAGCGACGGCCTCTACGGGCCGGCCGGCAACCTCCTGCGCGCGGGCACCGGCAGCGAGCGGCGCTACGTGGGGCCGGCCCTGTCGGCCTCCCTCGACTGGACCCCGAACCGCTACGCGAGCGTGGGCCTGATCTACACCCACGGCTTCCCGGGCCCCTTCGTCCGGGACACCGGGCCCTCGGACGACATCGACTTCGTCGAGCTGACGCTGCGGTTCCGCTTCTAGCCGACCCGCCCGCTAGAAGCCCGGATTGCAGCCGCCGTTCACGCACACCGGCAGCTCGTTGCTGGCGTAGCTGTCCGGGT
>CAZYOL010000352.1:0-3123 GCA_964649065.1 uncultured Spirochaetales bacterium | reverse complement strand
TCGGCTTCTCGGCGAACGAGGCCTACCGCATCGAGGGGGGCCGGATCGGGGCGCCGCTGAAGGGCGCCATGCTGATCGGGAACGGGCCCGACGCCCTGACCCGGGTGAGCCGCATCGGCAGCGACCTGGCGCTGGACATCGGGATCGGCACCTGTGGCAAGGACGGCCAGGGCGTACCGGTCGGAGTCGGCATGCCCACCATCCGCATCGACGCGCTCACGGTCGGCGGCACCCAGGGATGAGCTCCGAGCTGCGGGAGGTGGTGGCGCAGGCCCTCGAGGCCCTGCGCCACGCCGGCGCCGAGGCCGGCGATGCCCTGCTGGTCGAGAGCGACGCGGTCGAGGCGCGCGTCCGCGGCGAGGAGATCGACTTCGTCAAGCAGTCCCGAGAGCACACCCTCGGGCTGCGGGCGCTGGTGAGCGGGGCCTCCGGCCTGCGCTCGGCCAGCACCTCCACCAGCGATCTCTCGGCGCCGGCGGTGCGCAAGATGGCCGAGGAGACGGTCGCGCTGGCCCGCGCCACCGCCGAGGATCCGCACGCCGGCCTGCCCGCGGAGGAGGCGGCCGACGACGCGCCCGAGCTCGGCCTCTTCGACCCGGCCGATCGCGAGGTGGACGTGGAGGAGCTCGTGGACGGCGCGCGCCGTGCCGAGGCCGCCGCCCGGGCCACGGATCCGCGCATCGACAACTCCGAGGGCTCGACGGCCTCCGCGCAGCACCACCAGATCGTCTACGGGAACACGCAGGGCTTCCTGGACGGCTACCAGAAGGCCTCGCACGCCCTCTTCGTGGAGCCCCTGGCGAGCCAGGACGGCGCCATGCAGCGCGACTACTGGTTCACCATGGCCTGTCGCCGCGCGGAGCTGGACGCGCCCGAGGACGTCGGGCGCCGAGCCGCGGAGCGCGCCCTGCGGCGCCTGGGCGCGCGACGCGTCCCGACCTGCGAGGCGTCCGTGGTCTTCGACGACGTCACGGCCCCGAGCCTGCTGCGCCACCTCGCGAGCTGCGTGAGCGGCTACGCGATCTACCGCCAGGCCAGCTACCTGGCCGATCGCGAGGGCGAGGTGATCGGCAGCGAGCTGCTGCACATCGTGGACGACGGCCGCCTGCCCGGTCGCCTCGGCAGCCGCCCCTTCGACGCCGAGGGCCTGCCGACGCGGCGCAACGTGCTGGTCGAGGCGGGGCGCCTGGGCGGCTGGCTCCTCGACTCCTACTCGGCCCGCAAGCTCGGCCGCCGCTCCACGGGCAGCGCCAGCCGGGTCGCGGGCAGCCCGCCGACGGTGTCCACGAGCAACCTGTGGCTCGAGCCCGGCAGCGGCAGCCTCGACGACCTGATCGCATCGACGCCCCGGGGCCTGTTGGTCACCGAGCTGATCGGCCAGGGCTTCAATCCGGTCACCGGGGACTACTCGCGCGGCGCGGCCGGACTGTGGATCGAGGACGGCCGCATCCAGCACCCGGTCGAAGAGGTCACCATCGCCGGCACCCTCGAGGGCATCCTCGGCGGCATCGACGCGGTCGGGGGCGAGCTGGCCTGGCGCGGCAGCGTCGCGGCGCCGCCCCTGCGCGTCGGCCGCATGACCATCGCCGGGGAGTGAGGCGTGGCTCAGCCGCCCACCATGATCGGCCTGGCGCTGCCCGACGTGGAGCGCTGGTCCGAGCGGGTGACCCTGGCCCTCGGCCAGAATCCGGGCGTCTTCACCGGACCCGGAACCAACACCTACCTGGTCGGCACCGGACGACGCCGCATCCTGCTCGACACCGGGGAAGGTCGCCCCGAATACCTGCCCGTGCTGGCGCGGGCCCTCGACGAGACGGGCTGCGAGATCCAGGAGATCGTGCTCACCCACGGGCACCCGGACCACATCGGAGGCGCCCCGGGGCTGCTCGAGCGCTACGGCTCCCTGCGAGTCTCGAAGCGCCCCTGGCCCGGCGTGGACGAGGGCTTCCCGGTCGAGCTGCGGGCCATCGACGAGGGCGACGTGCTCCGGACCGAGGGCGCGACCCTGCGCGCCGTGCACGCGCCCGGCCACGCCGAGGATCACCTCTGCTTCGTGCTGGAGGAGGAGGGCTCCCTCTTCTCCGGCGACAACGTGCTCGGCGTGGGAACCACGGTGATTCCCGGGCGCGGCGGCGATCTGGCCGACTACATGCGCTCGCTCGAGCGACTGCTGGCCGAGCGGCCGACGGCCATCTACCCGGCCCACGGCCCCCGCATCGCCGACGGCCGCGCCAAGATCCGCGAGTACATCGAGCACCGGCGCCAACGCGAGGAGCAGATCCTCGCGGCGCTGGCTGCGGGGTTCTCCGACGTGGGCGAGCTGGTGCGGCGGATCTACGCGGCCTACCCCGAGGCGCTTCACGCCGCAGCGGCGCAGTCGGTGCTCTCCCACCTCCTGAAGCTCGAGGGCGAGGGAGCCGTGCGCCGCAGCCCGACGCACGCGGAGCCGCGGGCCGCCTCCTGGGTCCGGGCCTGAGCTCGCGCCCAGCGCCGTGGGCCGCGGGGCTGCTGGCGCTGCTCGCCGCAGCGACCGCGACGGCCCAGGCACTCCCGCGTCCGAACCTGGTGCTGCTGATCGGCGACGACCAGGGCTACCGCGACTTCGGCTTCATGGGCTCGCAGGGGGTCCGGACGCCGAGCCTGGACGCGCTGGCCGAGCAGGGCGTGGTCTTCGAGGCGGCCTTCGTCCCCTCCAGCGAGTGCAAGCGCTCGCTGCGCACGCTGCTCACCGGCCTCGAGCCGCTCCAGTGGAGTGCCCTGCGCCGGCGGCTCGGCGGGCGGGAGGGGCCGAGCGCCGGGGAGCTGATCGAGCGCCTCCCGACGCTGCCCCGACTGCTGCGGGAGGCCGGCTACCGGACCTTCCAGGGCGGCAAGCTCTGGGACACGAGCTTCGCCGGAGCCGGCTTCGATGCGGGCACCGCCGTCGCGCACGACCCGCGCCGGGGACTGCCCGACGGGGGCGCCTTCGGGCGCTCGACCCTGGAGCCGCTGCTGCGCTTCCTGAACGAGGTCGGACCGGGCGCCCGGAGCGGAGAGGTGCCCTTCTTCCTGTGGCTGGCCCCGCCCCTTCCCCACCTCCCCCACGATGCCCCCGCCTCGCTGCGGCAGCCCTATCTGGAGGCC
>CAZYOL010000351.1:0-3143 GCA_964649065.1 uncultured Spirochaetales bacterium | reverse complement strand
AGGTGATAGCGGTGGAGCCAGAAGATGGCGCTGCTGAGGAGGAAGCTGCGCACCTCGTTGCGACCGTAGTTGAAGTCGAAGCTCGACCAGTCGGGATGGAAGCCCTGTCGCGGATCGCCGTGCTCGAAGAGATGGGTGCCGTCGAAGTAGCCGAGGCCGTGCTCGTCGGCGGGGAAATGCGAGGGCACCCAGTCCAGGATGACGCCGATCCCGTGCTGGTGGAGCAGGTCGATCAGGTACATGAAGTCCTGCGGCGTGCCGTAGCGGCTGGTCGGAGCGAAGTAGCCGGTGGTCTGGTAGCCCCAGGAGCCGTAGAAGGGGTGCTCCATCACCGGCAGCAGCTCGACGTGGGTGAAGCCCAGGTCGTTCACGTACTCGGCCAGGAGCGGGGCCATCTCGCGGTAGCTCAGCATCCGCTCCCCCTGCTCGCCCCCGCGCCGCCAGGAACCCAGATGCACCTCGTAGACGGAGATCGGCGCCTCGAGACGACTGCGCCCCCCCCGCGACTGCATCCACTGGCCGTCGCCCCACTCGTAGTCGAGGCCCCAGAGCTTCGAGGCGGTACTCGGCGGCGTCTCGCTGTGGAAGGCGAAGGGGTCGGCCTTCTCGACGCTGTAGCCGCGCTGGTGCGAGGCGATGAAGTACTTGTAGTTGGCGCCGGCAGCGGCGCCGGGCACGAAGCCCTCCCAGATGCCAGAGGAGTCGCGGGCCCGCAGCGGGTGCGCGTCGCGCTTCCAGCCGTTCCAGTCTCCCACGACGGAGACCTCCCGGGCATTGGGCGCCCAGACCGCAAAGCGGGCGCCGGGCCGCCCCTCGCTCTCGACCAGCTGGGCGCCCAGCTTCTCGTAGAGCCGGGTGTGGCTGCCCTCGTTGAAGAGATAGAGA
This sequence comes from uncultured Spirochaetales bacterium, assembly GCA_964649065.1. Lineage (GTDB taxonomy): Bacteria > Myxococcota_A > UBA9160 > UBA9160 > SMWR01 > CAZYOL01. Next base: position 2,258 of record CAZYOL010000351.1, on the reverse strand, counting down.
TCCTGCTCGCCGATCAGCGAGTCCTTAGGTTGGCTTCGGTTGGCCTTGGGGTCAGTCATGCTCCTCCAGTAGGGCCCGGATGCCGCGCGCGGGGATGCGGAGCCAGTCGGGTCGGTTGTCGAGCTCGTAGCGCAGCTCGTAGACGGCCTTGTCGAGCACCAGCGCGTCGAGGAGGATGCCGAGCTCGCGCTCGCCCCTCGGCACGAGGCCGGCGGCGCGCACGGGCTCGAGGTAGGCCCCCAGGAAGCTCGCGCTGACGAAGTGGAGCCAGGCCCGGCCCCAGGGCTCGAGGGCCGACCGATCCTCGGGACGCAGGGCGCCACGCTCGGAGTCGAGCAGCACCATGTTCACGGCGTAGTCGAAGGAGCGCAGCATACCTGCCACGTCGCGCAGACAGGAGCGCTTGAGCCGCCGCTCCGAGGCGGGCCGGGCCGGCTCGCCCTCGAAGTCGATGATGCAGAAGTCGTTGCCCGTGTAGAGCACCTGCCCCAGGTGGTAGTCGCCGTGGCAGCGGAGCCTCATACCGCCCAGGGGCGAGCCGATCAGGGCCTGGAAGGCCGCGAGCAGCCTCGACTCCAGGGCCAGCACCGCGTCGACTTCGGCGCCGGCCTCTTCCGAGAGGCCCGGACGCCGCTCGCGCAGCAGCTCCAGGGTGCGCAGGGCCTGGGTGCGCATCGACTGGTAGAGCGAGCGCTGGTAGAGCGACGTGAAGGGCTCGGGCGCGAAGGCCGGCACGTCGGGCTCCGAGGCCAGGGCGACGTGCAGCTCGGCGGTGCGCTGCCCGAGCAGCCGCGCGGATTCGAGATAGCCGCCGACCAGCTCGTCGGCCAGCTCCGGTAGCTCCTGCCCGGCCGCTGCCAGGACGCTGCGGGTCTCGATCCCCGGATCCGGCATGTCCCCGGGAGCAGCGGCGAGGGCCGCCTCCAGGGCCCGTTCGATCTCGTCCAGGGTGTAGCGCCAGGCGTCGCCCTCGTTCTCCACCTGCTGCTGCAGCAGCGCCACCGTCGTCGCGTCGCCGTTGCCGCGTCGATACTCGAGGGCCCCGGCCACGGCGGGAACGTGGGCGAAGCGCGCGCGATCCGTGAGGAAGCGTCCGACCTCGAGATCGGGGTTCATGCCGTCGCCGAGCTTGCGGAAGAGCTTGAGGATCAGGCGTTCGCCGAAGCGCACCGAGCTGTTGCTCTGCTCTCCGCGCATGAGCGAGGCGGGAAGGCTCTCCTCGGCGCTCCCTCGCAGCGCGGCGAAGCCTCGCGAGCGGCTGGTGAGCAGCTCTCCGGCCTCCCCGCGCAGCTTGCGACGGCGCTCGATGGCCTCCAGCAGGCCGAGGCAGAAAGCCTCGTCCTCGAGCGCGTCGTAGGCCAGGCCCAGAATCTCGCCCTGCCCGTCCTCGACCTCGAAGAACAGGCCGCCCGGGCGCTCGTGGCGCATCCGCTCGGCCGCAGCCCCGCTGGCCAGGCCGAGCGGCAGCAGGTAGGTGGTGACGCCCCGCGACTGCTGCACCTCGACCAGCAGGATCCAGGATCCCTCGACCGGTCCGCGGATGCGGTCGACCACGCGAGCTTCCTCGATGGGCTCTGCCTTGCCGCCGAACCAGCGCCGGCCCCGCAGCAGCTCGGGCAGCAGCGGCCCGAGGGCCTCGGGGTGGTCGAGGGTCGTCTCGAGCCCGCCGCGCAGCCGCAGCCGGGGCAGCACGTCGGCCGTGGCGTAGCCCTGACCCTCGCCCTCTCGGGGCTCCTCGAGCTTGAACCAGTAGAAGGAGTGTGGGCCCAGGGTGAGCAGGTAGGGCAGCTCGCCGATCGGGGGGAAGGGCCGCCCGCTGAAGAGCTCTACGGCCACCTGGCCCCGGTAGGCCGACAGGTCGAGCTCGACGTATTCGACGAAGCGCGAGAGGTTCACCACGACCAGGATGTCCTCGTCCTCGAAGCTGCGCAGGAAGGCGAGGACCTTGCGGTTGGCCGGGTGCAGGAATTCGATGCTGCCGCGCCCGAAGGCGCGGTAACGCTTGCGCAGCCCGATGATTCGCTTCGTCCAGTGCAGGAGCGAGTGGGGGTTGTGGCTCTGCGCCTCGACGTTGACAGTCTCGTAGTTGTACTCGGGATCGATCACCACCGGCAGATAGAGCTGCTGGGGATTGGCGCGCGAGAAGCCGGCGTTGCGGTCCGGGCTCCACTGCATGGGGGTTCGCACGCCGTTGCGGTCTCCGAGGTAGATGTTGTCGCCCATGCCGATCTCGTCGCCGTAGTAGATGATCGGCGTGC
>CAZYOL010000350.1:0-3175 GCA_964649065.1 uncultured Spirochaetales bacterium | reverse complement strand
CCTCGGCAGCGGGCCCAACCGCATCGGCCAGGGTATCGAGTTCGACTACGCCTGCTGCCACGCCTCGTACGCCCTCCAGGACTTCGGCTACGAGACCATCATGGTCAACTGCAACCCCGAGACGGTCTCGACCGACTACGACACCAGCGACCGGCTCTACTTCGAGCCCCTGACCCTCGAGGACGTCCTCGAGATCGTCGAGCGCGAGCAGCCCGAGGGGCTGATCGTCCAGTTCGGCGGCCAGACGCCGCTGCGGCTGGCGGTGCCCCTGGAGCGGGCCGGCGTGCCGATCCTCGGGACGCCTCCCGACGCCATCGATCGCGCCGAGGACCGCGAGCGCTTCGACCAGCTCCTCGAGTTCCTGGGACTGCGGCGGCCGCCGGGTGGGGTGGCGCGCAGCGAGAGCGAGGCGGTCCGGGTGGCCGAGCGCATCGGCTATCCGGTGCTGGTGCGTCCCTCCTACGTGCTCGGGGGGCGGGCCATGCAGATCGTCCACGATCCGGACTCGCTGCACGCCTACATGAGGACGGCGGTGGAGGCCTCGCCGGAGCACCCGGTGCTGATCGACGGCTTCCTGGCGGACGCCATCGAGATCGACGTCGACGCCATCTGCGAGGGGGAGCGGGTCGTCGTGGGCGCCATCATGGAGCACATCGAGGAGGCCGGCGTGCATTCGGGCGACAGCGCCTGCGCCCTGCCGCCCTACTCCCTCTCCCAGGAGACCCTCGCGGAGATCCTCGACGCGACCCGGCGGCTGGCCCTGGAGCTCGGCGTGCGCGGCCTGATGAACGTGCAGTATGCCGTCCAGGCCGGCCGGCTCTTCGTCGTCGAGGTGAACCCCCGGGCCTCGCGCACGGTGCCCTTCGTCTCGAAGGCCATCGGCCGCCCCCTGGCGAAGCTGGCGGCCCTGGTAATGGCGGGTCGCAGCCTGGAGGAGCTGGGCTTCACCGAGGAGATCTGGCCCCGCCACTACTCGGTGAAGGAGGCCGTCTTTCCCTTCGTGAAGTTCCCGGGGGCCGACACCCTGCTCGGTCCGGAAATGAAGAGCACCGGCGAGGTGATGGGCATCGACTCGGACTTCGGCCGCGCCTACGCCAAGGCGCAGATCCAGGCCGGCAACGGCCTGCCGCTGTCGGGCAGCGTGCTGGTCTCCGTGCGGGCGGAGGACCGCTCGCGCATCCAGGCGCCGATCCAGGAGCTGGTCCGGCTGGGCTTCAAGATCCTCGCCACGTCCGGGACCGCGGCGGCCCTGGGCGCGGCGGGCCTCGAGGCGGAGGTCGTCCCCAAGGTAGGCCAGGGCCATCCCGACACCGTCGAGCGCATCGAGGCGGGCGACGTCGACCTGGTCATCAACACCGTCAGCGCCGATCCGAAGGCGGTGCGAGACTCGGCCTCGATCCGCCGGGCGGCGCTGCTGCGGGCGCTCCCCTACTTCACGACCGCCGCCGGGGCTCGCGCGGCGGCCGACGCGATCCGGGCCCTGCAGCTCGAGTCGATCGGCGTGCGCTCGCTCCAGGAGATCCACGCGCAGCGCCCCTAGCGCAGTCGCCCCAGGCGAGGGCCGCCCCGCGGTGCATCCCAGCCCCTTCGAGAGCCAGCTCCAGGAGATCCTCCGAGACCTCGAGGAGGCCCTCGGCCCGGGCGGGGGGACGAGCGAGCTGGAGGAGACGCTGCGCGCGGCCCTCGAGCGGGCGCGCCGCCTGGCCATCCCGCGCGACGCCCGCGAGGTGCTGAGTCGGGTGGGGCGCAGCCTGGGGAAGGGCCTGCAGGGCGCCTCTCGGCGCCGCGCGATCGAGCGGGCCCTGGACCGCCTGCGCTCGCTCGCGGATCCGCGCTACGCCCGGGCCGCCCTGGCGCGCTCGCCGGAGCAGCTCCCCGGGGTCGGGCCCAAGACGGCGGCCGGCCTGAAGCAACGCGGCCTGGCGACGATCGAGGATCTGCTCTTCCTGCTGCCCGCGCGCTGGGACGACCGCCGGGCCCTGCAGCAGGTCGAGTCCCTGCAGGTGGGACGCCGCGCAACCCTCGAGGGCACGATTCGCACCTCGGGCTTCGTGCACCGCCGGGGGCGCTTCCCACGCATCTTCGAGGCGCTGCTCGAGGACGACAGCGGGGCGGTCAGCCTCAAGTGGTTCCGCGGCGGGGAGTCGATCGCCAAGATCGCGACTCCGGGCGCGCGGGTGCTCGTGACCGGTGAGGTGAAGCGCTACCGCTTCTCGAAGGAGCTGGTGCACCCCGAGATCGAGCGCCTCTCCGAGGGTGACAGCGGCCTGCGTCGCATCGTCGCCGACTACCCGACGCCGGAGGGGCTGCGTCCCCAGACCCTGCGGCGCGCCATCGCCCGCGCCGTCGCGGACCACGCCGACCTGGTCTCGGGCAGTCTGCCCGCGTCGCTGGTGCGGCAGCGCTCGCTTCCCGAGCCGGCGGAGGCCCTGCGGCGCCTTCACGATCCCCCGCCCGACGCGGACCTGGCCGCCTTGCGCCAGGGCACCTCCCCGGCCCACGAGCGTCTGGTGCTGGAGGAGCTCTACCTGCTGCAGCTCGGCCTGGTCCTGCGCCTGGAGGGCAGGCGCCGCGAGCCGGGCATTCCCATCGAGACCCGGGGCCCGCGCCTGCGGGCGGCCCCCGAGGCGCTTCCCTTCCGGCTGACCGCGGCCCAGCGGCGGGTCTGCCGGGAGATCCTGCGCGACCTCGCCGAGCCACACCCCATGGGTCGGCTGCTGCAGGGCGACGTCGGCAGCGGCAAGACGGTCGTCGCCTTCCTGGCCGCCGTCGCCGCGGCCGAGAGCGGCTACCAGACGGCGCTGATGGCCCCCACCGAGCTGCTGGCCGAGCAGCACCACCGCAGCTTCGAGAGGCTCTCCGCACGACTTCCCGCACCGCTCCGCCAGGCCCTGCTGACCTCCTCCCGGCCGGCGGCCGAGGCCCGCCGGCTGCGCGAGCAGCTCGCCGCCGGAGAGATCGACTGTGTGGTGGGGACTCATGCCCTGGTCCAGCGAGAGCTGCGCTTCGCCCGCCTGGCGCTGGCCGTGATCGACGAGCAGCATCGCTTCGGGGTGCTCCAGCGGCAGACCCTGAGCGAGAAGGGGGCCGACGGGCGCCATCCCCATGTGCTGGTCATGACGGCGACGCCGATCCCGCGCACGCTCGCGCTGACCCTGCGCGGCGACCTCGAGCT
>CAZYOL010000349.1:0-3179 GCA_964649065.1 uncultured Spirochaetales bacterium | reverse complement strand
AGAAGCCCCGCTCCGCCCCCCAGAAGCAGCCCATGCCGAAGAGCGCGCGCTCGAGGCCCTCCGGGAAGGGCGGCTCCAGAGGCGTCCCGAGCACGAAGTGCTTCTCGGGGACCTCCATCCGCTCCGCGCGACCCGGCAGGGCCCGGTCCGGGTCCGGCATGCGCAGCTTGTGGGCGAACCTGCGTGTGAAGAGATCCATGGCGCCTCCGGCGGTCGCCACCGGGCGAGCCGCTGCGCCTAGAATAGGTCGCCGTGTCGGTCGAGCAGCTCATCCCGCTCAAGCTGGCCGTCTCGCTGGCGACGCTCGGCCTGCTGCTCTGGGGCTGGATCGCCGTCGGCCGGGGTCGGCCGGCGGCGTCCCAGCGGCTGCGCGACGGACTGCTGGCGTTCCTGGGGCTTCTCGGCCTCGGCTGCGGCTTCAACCTGGGCCTGGCGACGCCGATCCCGCACTGGACCGACGTCTACCACTACTTCGTCGGCGCCAAGTACCTCCCGGAGCTGGGCTACGAGCGCCTCTACGCCTGCACGGTCGTGGCCGAGGCCGAGGCCGAGCCCGAGCGCGCCGAGGCGCTGGGGCGCCGGCGGATGCGCGACCTGCGCAACAACGAGCTCACGCGAGCCCGGGTCGCGCTCGAGGACCCGGGGGCCTGCAAGCGCCACTTCTCCCCGGAGCGCTGGCGCGCCTTCCGCCACGACGCTCTGTACTTCCGCGACCGCATCCCGGACCGCACCTGGCGCCACGCCCAGACCGACCACGGCTACAACGGCACACCGGCCTGGGCGATCCTCGGCCGCGGGCTCGCGAGCCGCGCGCCGGCCAGCGAGCGGGGATTGCTGCGCCTGGCGCTGATCGATCCCCTGCTGCTGCTGGCCATGTGGGGCTTCGCCGTCTGGGCCTTCGGATGGCGCGCGACCTGCGTCGCTGCAGTCTTCTGGGGAACCAGCCAGTTCGCCCGCTTCAGCTGGGTCGGCGGCGCCTTCCTGCGCCACGACTGGCTGGTCTGCTGCGTGGTCGGCATCGGCCTGCTGCGGCTGGGCCGGCCCTGCGGCGCGGGGGCCGCCCTGGCGGCCGCGACCTGGCTGCGCCTGTTTCCCGTCCTGGCGCTGCTGGGCCTCGCGCTCCACGGCGGGCTCGACCTGTGGAGGCGGCGCAGCCTGCGTCCCTCGCGGGTGCACCTGCGCGTGGCGCTCGGGGCCCTCGCCGCCTCGGCGCTGATCCTGCCGCTGTCGCTGGTCGCCACCGGGGCCCAGGGCTGGAGCGACTTCGCGGCGAACGGGCTCGTCCACTCGCGCACCCCGAGCCTGAACCATCTGGGCCTGCCCTTCGCGCTCGCCTACGACCGCAGCCAGCGAGCCGGGCTGGTGGACATGAATGCCGAGTCGCCGATGCGCGCCTGGAAGCGGGCCCGGCGCGAGGCCTTCGCCAGACGCGCCCCGATCTTCGCGGCGCTCGTCGCCGCCTCCCTGGGCCTGCTGCACCTGCGCCTGCGGAGCTGCGAGCCCTGGGTCGCGGCGCTGCTCGGGCTGGGGCTCTGCGGGGTCGCCCTCCAGCTGTCGGGCTACTACTTCGCGCTGCTGCTGGTCTACGGCTTCCTGTCGGAGGAGCGACCGGAGATCGGCGCCGCGCTCTGCGGCCTGGCCGCCTTCTCCTGGCTGATCGTGCCCCCCCTGCGGAGCTTCGAGGAGGTCTACGTCGCGATCAGCGTGGCGTTGGTGGCCTTCCTGCTCTTTGCCGCCTGGCGAGCCCCCGCGGGCCGCGGCGGGTCACGCAGAGGCCCGGAGCCCGAGACTCGCCGTGGCACCACCTCGGGCGACCACGGGGTGGCTGGCGCACCCACTCCCGCGGTCGAGGCGGAAAAATGAACGAGTCTTCGGGCTCCGAGCGACTCCGCGTCGGCAAAGGCATCGGACCGGCCTCGGCGAGTGGGCCAGCGTCACGGCTCCACCCGTGAGCAGGCCCGACCCACCAGGGCGTCGACGGCACGGGCGAGCGCTTCCAGGTCGACGGGCTTCGCGAGGTGGTGGCGTACCGCGCGCCGCGCGTAGCGCTCGAGCAGAGGATTGGCGCTGATCACCACGACGCGATCCGGGGGGACGCGATCCAGCAGCTCGAGGCCGTCGCCGTCGGGGAGCCCGACGTCGACGATCGCGGCGTCGAAGCAGTCGGCCCCCTTGGCGAGGAACAGCTCCAGGGACTCGGCCAGGCTGCCGGCCGGCTCGACGGCGTAGCCGCGGGCGTCGAAGAAGCGGGCGATCGCCTCGCGCAGGAGCGGCTCGTCCTCCGTGAGCAGGAGCCTGGGACGCGGGACGGCGCTCGCGAGCGGCTGGGCCATGCCCGACCAGCAGAGCAAGGCGCGTGCCGGGTCCGGAGCACCCTGGCATGCGCCGAGGGCGCTTCTCGGCCCGGTGCTTCGGCCCGAGCCGGGGCATATGCCCCGGCTCACTGAGGGATATGCCCCGATTCGATACGCTGCCCGGAGCATGGCCGGGATCCTGATCGTCGAGGACGAAGCCCTCCTCGCCCGCCAGCTGCAGCGAGCGCTGAGCGAGGAGGGGCACGAGGTCCGCGCGACCGACACCGGAGCCGGGGCCGTGGCCGCCGCCCGCGAAGAGCTGCCCGATCTGGTGCTGCTGGATCTGCGCCTGCCCGATGGCTCCGGGCTGACGGTCCTGCAGGAGCTGCGGAGCCTGGCACCGGACCTGTCGGTGGTGCTGATGACGGCCCACGGCTCGGTGCGCGATGCCGTCGAGGCCATGCGGTCGGGCGCCTCGGACTACCTCCAGAAGCCGCTCGACCTCGGCGAGCTCAGCCTGCTGATCGAGCGTCTGACGTCACGGCAGCGTCGCGAGCGCGAGCTGCTGCACCTGCGCAGCAAGGCGACCGGAGAGACTCCGGCCCTGCCGGCCCGCGATCCGCGCGTGCGGGCGATCCTCGACCAGGCCGGCCGGCTGGCCGCGGCGGCGCTGCGGCCGGGCGAGCGACCCACGATCCTGCTGACGGGGGAGACCGGCACGGGCAAGGGGGTCCTGGCGGGCGCGATCCATCGCATCCTGGGCGGGGGCCCCTTCATCGAGGTGAACTGCACGGCGATGCCGCCCTCGCTGGTCGAGGCCGAGCTCTTCGGCCACGAGCGAGGGACCTTCACCGACGCCCGTTCGGCTCGGGCCGGTCTCTTCGA
>CAZYOL010000348.1:0-3197 GCA_964649065.1 uncultured Spirochaetales bacterium | reverse complement strand
TTCGGGGGACGACGGGGAAGAGCATGGAGCGCAATCCGGCAATCTGGTGGAGCGAATCGCGAAAGTTCCTCCGGGAGGTGTGGGCCGAGGCCCACAAGGTGACCTTCCCGACCCGGAAGGAGGCCGTTGCCGGCACGATCGGCGTCATCGTGATCGTCACCATCATCACCGGGGTCCTGGGCGTGATCGATTTCACGCTCAGCCAGACCATGCAGCTCCTGGTCCGATGAGCGAGGGCGCCCCGGCGATGTCGAAGCAGTGGTACATCGTCCACACCTACTCGGGCCACGAGCAGAAGGCGATGCAGGCCCTGCTCGAGCGCGCGAAGGCCATGGGCAAGGAGGACATGTTCGACGAGATCCTGATCCCCGAGGAGACCGTCGTCGAGATGGTGAAGGGGGAGAAGCGCACCTCGAAGAGGAAGTACTTCCCGGGATACATGATCGTGCGCATGCAGCTCACCGACGAGACCTGGCACATCGTGCGCGGCACGCCCAAGGTCACGGGCTTCGTCGGGGGCGACAAGAACCCGCCGCCGATCTCCGACGACGAGGTCGCGCAGATGACCCAGCAGATCAAGGAGGGGGCGACCAAGCCCAAGCCCAAGATCAGCTTCGACGAGGGCGAGAACGTGCGGGTCGTGAGCGGCCCCTTCGCCAACTTCTCCGGCTACGTAGACGAGGTCATGGAAGACAAGGAGAAGCTCCGGGTCATGGTTCACGTCTTCGGCCGGGCCACGCCGGTGGTCCTCGACTACAGCAACGTGGAGAAGGCCTGAGGGCCTTCCCGAGAGGCGTTCACAGGTGGCAAAGAAGATCGTCGCGATCGTGAAGCTGCAGTGCCCCGCCGGGGCGGCGAATCCCTCGCCCCCGGTCGGTCCGGCGCTCGGCCAGCACGGCGTCAACATCATGGAGTTCTGCAAGGCCTTCAACGCGCGTACGCAGGACAAGCAGGGGCTGATCATCCCCGCGGTCATCTCCGTCTACGCGGATCGCAGCTTCACCTTCGAGCTGAAGACGCCGCCCGCCGCCGTCCTGCTCAAGCGGGCGGCCAAGATCGCCAAGGGCTCGGGCGTCCCGAACCGCGAGAAGGTGGGCCAGGTGACCCAGGCCCAGGTGCGGGAGATCGCGGAGCTGAAGGCCCCGGATCTGAACGCCCACGACGTCGAGAACGCCATGCGCATCGTCGAGGGAACGGCCCGTTCCATGGGCCTGGAAGTGGTGGAGGGCTGAGGTGGCCGTCAGCAAGCGCCAGAAGCAGATCGCCGGCCAGATCGATCGCGACAAGCTCTACACCCTGGAGGACGCGATCGGCCTGCTCAAGGGCCTGGCTGCTCCGAAGTTCGACGAGAGCGTCGACCTCGCCATCAACCTGGGCGTCGACCCGCGCCAGGCCGACCAGATGGTGCGCGGCGCCGTGGTGCTGCCGCACGGCACCGGGAAGCAGCTGCGCATCCTCGTCTTCGCCAAGGGCGAGAAGGAGAAGGAGGCCCAGGAGGCCGGCGCCGACTACGTGGGCGGGGACGACCTGGCCAAGAAGATCCAGGAGGGCTGGCTGGACTTCGAGCGGGCCATCGCGACCCCGGACATGATGGGCGTGGTCGGGCGGCTGGGAAGGATCCTGGGGCCGCGCGGGCTCATGCCCAATCCGAAGGTGGGCACCGTCACCATGGACGTGGGCACCGCCGTGCGGGAGCAGAAGGCCGGCAAGGTGGAGTACCGGGTCGACAAGACCGGCATCATCCATGCGGCCATCGGCAAGCGCTCCTTCGAGGCGCCCCAGCTCGTGGCCAACGCCAGCGCGCTGCTGGAGGCGGTGCTGAAGGCCAAGCCTTCGTCCAGCAAGGGCACCTACCTGAAGAAGGTCTCGATTTCGACGACGATGGGTCCGGGGCTCCGCCTCGACCCGGCCGCCCTGGGCGCGGCTGCTGCCTGAGGGGAGACGCGACGTGCTGACGCGAGCACAGAAGGAAGAGCAGGTGGCCGACCTGCGCGAGCGCTTCGCGCGGGCCACCTCGATCTACGTGGCGGACTACCGCGGCATCGACGTGCAGGCGGCGAACGAGCTGCGCTCGAAGATCCACCGCCAGGGCGAAGGCCAGTACGAGTACCGGGTGGCCAAGAACACGCTCCTGCGCCGGGCCAGCCACGAGACGGCCCTGGCCGAGGCGGTGGCCCACTTCCACGGGCCCACCGCCATCGCCCTCTCCTATGGAGACCCGGTGGGGCTCGCCAAGCTCCTCTCCGACTTCGCGAAGGAGCACGAGATCTTCGAGCTGCGCGGAGGAGTCGTCGACGGGGCGCCCGTGACCGCGGCGGAGATCGGGGTGCTGGCCACCTTGCCCTCCCTCGACGAGCTGCGCGGAAAGCTGGTGGGCCTGCTCCAGGCACCCGCCACGAAGCTGGCTCGCCTGGTGGCGGAGCCGGGAGCCGGCCTGGCCCGGCTGGTGGAGGCGCGGCGCGGCGCGCTCGAATCTCAGGGCGCCGGCTGAGCCGGACGCCGAGGATCCCAACCCCTAACCGCCCGGCCCACGGGCGCATCGGAAGGATACGAAGATGGCAGCAGATCTGAACCAGATCGCGGACACGCTCTCCGGTCTCACGGTCATGGAGGCCGCCGAGCTCGCCAAGCTCCTCGAGGAGAAGTGGGGCGTCTCGGCGGCGGCCCCGGTTGCCGTGGCCGCTGCCGGCGCCGCCGCCCCGGAGGCCGCCGCCGCCGAGGAGAAGGACGCCTTCGACGTCGTCCTGCTCTCCGCCGGCGACAAGAAGATCCAGGTGATCAAGGAGGTCCGCGCGATCACCGGCCTGGGCCTCAAGGAGGCCAAGGAGCTGGTGGAGGGCGCCCCGAAGCCGCTCAAGGAAGGCGTGCCGAAGGAGGAGGCGGACAAGATCAAGGAGCAGATCGAGGGCGCCGGCGGCCAGGTCGAGGTCAAGTAGTCCGGCGCCTCCGTGCAAGGTGCCGGCCGCGGGTCCGCGGCCGGCGAACGGCTTCACTCCGCCACCCGGAGGATCCAGGTACACGTGACCGACATCGTGCTCAGCGACACCGAGCTGCGGGTCCGCAAGGACTTCTCGAAGATCCCGTCGATCCTCAGCATTCCCGATCTCATCGAGATCCAGAAGCACACCTTCGAGCGTTTCCTCCAGACGAGCATCGAGCCCGAGAAGCGGGAGAACACCGGCCTCCAGGCCGTGTTC
>CAZYOL010000347.1:0-3231 GCA_964649065.1 uncultured Spirochaetales bacterium | reverse complement strand
CCGGGCGAGATCTTCCTGCGCATGGCCAAGGAGGGGAGCACCGTCTCGGGGCTGATGGATACGATCGCCACCATGACCTCGATCTCGCTCCAGTACGGTGTTCCCCTGAAGACCCTCGTCGACAAGTTCAGCCACACGCGCTTCGAGCCCTCGGGCTTCACGAACAATCGCGAGATTCCGATCGCCAAGTCGGTCATGGACTACGTCTTCCGCTATCTCGGCAACCGCTTCCTGCCCGACGAGGCGCCGGCAGTCGAGGGGCTGGAGCCGGAGGCGGCGACGCGCGAGGCCCGGCCGGTGGAGGAGCCGCGCGCAGAGGCGGCGCGCAGCGTCGCGGTGGCGGGGGGGGCGCTGTCTCCGCCCACCTTCGTGAACCAGGCCGATGCTCCCACCTGCCAGGACTGCGGGACGATCATGATTCGCAACGGGGCCTGCTACAAGTGCGGGAACTGTGGGGTGACGAGCGGCTGTAGCTGAGGCCACGGAACAGGCAGCGCACGGCGCCTCGAGCTTGGGGGGGTGAGGGGCGCCGGGGAGCGCGGAGTGCTACCGATCGAGCACGCGACGGCGGAAGCCGCGTGGGCCTCGAGCCGGGCACTCCGCGCTCCTGCGCTTTCGGGGGCCCGATCCTGGCCCATCCCCGTACCGGGATGCGTCCGGGGGTCCTCCGCCGTCGTCGCCAGACGACAGGATCCGGAGGATTTCATGCAGCAGTCGCGCGCAGGGCTCGCGCTCGTCCGGGGGGCAGCGTTGCTCCTCCTCTCGCTCCAGCTCACGGGCTGCATCTCGATCCGGCTCTTCGACGGTGGCACCGGCCCGCTGGTCGAGACGGTCCTCTCCGGGGAAGAGGGGCCGAAGATCCTGCTGCTCGACATCGACGGCGCCATCAGCGACTCGGTGCCCTCCCGAGGTCTGCTGGGGCTTCCCGGGGAGAACATGGTCGCGCGCATCCGGGAGGAGCTGGACAAGGCCCGCCTCGACGACGAGGTGCGCGGCATCCTGCTGCGCGTCAACAGTCCCGGCGGCACGGCCACGGCCAGCGACATCATCTACGGCGAGCTGCGGCGCTTCAAGCGCGAGCGCGGCATCCCGGTGGTGGCGCAGCTCATGGGGGTGGCGGCCTCCGGGGGCTACTACGTCGCGATGGCGGCGGATCGCGTCGTCGCCCAGCCCACCACCGTGACGGGATCGATCGGCGTGATCTTCGTCGGGGTGAATTTCTCGGGTCTGATGGAAAAGCTGGGCCTCGAGGATCAGACCCTGACGGCCGGGAGCTTCAAGGACGCCGGCTCCTTCCTGCGACCCATGCGCCCGGAGGAGCGAAGGCAGCTCCAGAGCGTGCTCGACGACATGCACGCGCGCTTCAAGAGCGTCGTCGAGGAGGGACGCAGCGAGCTCGAGAGCTCCCAGGTGGCGAGCCTCGCCGATGGTCGCATCTACAGCGCTCCCCAGGCTCTCGAGCTCGGCCTGGTCGACGTCCTGGGCGGCCTCGACGACGCAGTGGCCGAGGTCGAACGCCTGGGCGGCCTCTCGAAGTCGCGGGTCGTGAGCTACCAGCGATCCCGGAGGTGGGTGCGGAACTACTACGCCCAGGCCCCCGCCGTGCCCTCGGAGGTCCGCATTCGCCTGGGCGGCCCGCTCGGCGAGCTGCTGCAGGGCCCTGGCTTCTTCTATCTGTGGGCCCCGGGGCTCGCGCGCTAGCGCCGGCTAGTAGATCCAGCGCCCGTTCTGGAAGCGGAAGATCTCGGTGATGCCCATCTGGGAGGCGACCGAGCAGCGCTCCTGCTGGCAGCTGTACTGCAGCTCCGTGTAGCGGAGCAGTCCGATGTAGGGAGCGACCGCGTGCCCCGTCGGCCGCAGCTCGATCGTGAAGTCGTCCCCGTAGCCCGTGTAGGTCATCTGGTCGCCACTGCGAACCGTCGGATTGCGGCGGTTGTTGGCCTCCAGACCCTTGACCTTCTCCATCCAGCCCTCGGCGAAGCGCTCGAAGGACTGGCGCGCCTTCTCGTCCCCGGGCTCGGCCAGGGCAGCCGGCGAGTCGGCCAGCGCGGGTAGGGCAATCGACGCGAGCCAGAGGGCCAGGGCGATTCCCCGGATCGATTTGGGGCTGGGGCGGCGAATCATGGCGGCATTCTCCCGGGCGTTTCCGCTCCTTTCGGTCGCCGCGTAGAGCGCCTTGATGCACCCCCCTCCTCCGGTCGCATTCCGCGTGCAAGTATCCCCTTTTCGTCCCGTCGTCGCTCGGGGCTTGGAGGGGACCACAGGAATCGCTACCTCCTCGGCGGTAGCCGACCGTGGGAAACGCATCCGACCCCGACGCCTTCGTCGAGGTAGCTGCACCTGCCCTGCGGGCCGCGGCGTCGATCGCGCGCGCCCTCGAGGGCCGCGTGGCGAACCGGCCCAAGGCCGGCGAGGCGAGCCCCGTGAAGGCGGCCCTGACGGTGGCGGACACCGCCTGCCAGGAGGCCATCCTGGCTCCCCTCCACGCCCGCTTCCCCGACCTGCGGGTGGCCGCGGAGGAGGACACCCCCACCGCGCGGCGCTTCGCCGGCTCCGGGGATGGCCTGGTCGTGGTCGATCCCATCGACGGGACGCTGCGCTTCTACCTGGAGGCCCTCGGCCCGTACGCGATCCTCGTCGGCCTGGCCGTCGCGGGCGAGTATCGGGCCGGCCTCGTCGCGCTGCCCCGGGAGGAGCTGCTCCTCCAGGCGGTGCGCGGCTCCGGGGCGTGGACGGGCGCCGGGGGCTCCGATCTTCGGCCGGCCGTGGCCGGCGCGGGCGGTAACCGGGTGCTGATCTCACACGACCTGCCGGCCGCCAGCGTCGAGGTGCTGCTGAGCCGCGGCTTCTCGGTGGCGCCGGCCAGTGGCGGGGCGATCTCGGTGGCCCCCCTGCTGCCCGGGGTGCGCGCGGGCCTGCGTCTCGCGCGGGGGCCGGCGGCCCGGGTGAGCATTCGTGGGCGCATCGGGGCCCTGGTGAGCGCCGAGGCGGGGCTGCGGGTCGCCGATGAGACGGGGGCCCGCTTCCCGAGCGCCCTCGAGGAGCCGGTCCGGGCGCTGCTGGTGGCTCGGGACGAGCCGGATCTGGACGCCCTGCGGGCGGCGCTGGAGGCGGCCGGGGCCGATTGAGCGGCTCCGGCCGCCTCGCCTACATGCGCGCGTAGTCCGGCCCCTCGCCGCCCGGCGGCGGGGTGCAGGGGATGGCCGCGGTGGGGGCGGCGGTGGCGCGGGG
>CAZYOL010000346.1:0-3277 GCA_964649065.1 uncultured Spirochaetales bacterium | reverse complement strand
CGGCCCGACATGAGCGCGGCCCGCGAGGGCGCGCAGGTTCCGTTGGCCGCGTAGCCGTTGCTGAAGTTCACGCCCTCGGCCGCGATCGAGTCGATGTGTGGGGTCGGAACGCTGCCCCCCGCGACGCCCCCGCCCCCGAAGCTGAGATCGTTCCAGCCGAGGTCGTCGGCCAGGATCAAGACGACGTTGGGCGGCCGCTGCTGCGGCTCGCGTCCCAGCGGGTCGGGACCGCTCGACCACTCGACGTCCTGGTTGGGGCCGACGGGCACCCGGGCCTGCACCATCCAGCCCACCAGGCGGAGCGCGATCTCCATCCGGTAGACGAAGGCGACCCCCCCGAGCACCAGGAGGACCGCGACGATGCCGCCGGCCCACTTGAGGCCCGGACTCACGAGTCGCCGGCCACCGCTAGGCTCGCCTGCCCGGCCGAAGCCGCGCGAGCGCGGGCTGGGCTTCTCCCGCCGCGATCCACTTCCACATCGGCTCGATTGGACCGGGTTTCGTTTCCGATGTCAACTGATCGACCTCCCTTGCGCCCTCTCCGAGGCTCCAGGCGCCCTCCGGCGGCGCATGAATCCGCTGGCCTGCTTCCCGGTTGCGACCCAACGTCAGCTCGCCGAGAACCGCGAGCGGATTCGCGGCAAGCCCTACGAGCATCCGCGCCAATCCCGTCGATCGGCGGGTCCTCGGCCAGCCGGGCCTCAGCCACGAGCGGCGCTACGTCGGCCAGACGCACCACGTCGACGAGTACATCGGCCCGGAGCTCGTCCGCATCGCCATCGCCTTCGTCGATCCGGCGGAGCTGGGCTTCGATACCTCGCGCTTCGCCGACGCTGGCATCGTGGCCATGCCGAGGCCCTTCGGGCCTGGGGTCGCACCGTCTCCCTGGATTCCGTCGTCGCGACCAGGCTGGGCTCGAAGCGCCTTCTGGGTGGCGAGCGCGTCGCCTACGAGCAGTACCTGCACGACCCGACCGAGTTCACCCATCTGTCGACCTTCCTGTCCGACCTGTATCGCGAGTTCGGCTCTCCCTGATCGGAGCGTCGGCGCCGCCGACTCGACGCCCGGCGCCGTCGGGTGCTCGCGCGGAGGCGGCTTGCCGCCTGCGCGAGGAGCCCATAGCCTGCGGCGGACAGGGAATCGGGCAGGCTGCCGGAGAGCCCGTGCAGCCACGGGCGCGTCGGAAGCCACGGGCGCGTCGGAAGCCACGGGCGCGTCGGAAGCCACGGGCGCGTCGGAAGTCTGGGGGTCGAGACGAGTCGGGGGTCGAGACTGGAGAAGGCCCTGGCGGCGTCGCGGGAGGAGTTCGAGAGCGAGCGCGCGGGTCGGCTCAGCTACTACGCCGACACGCGGGTCCCCGGTCGGCCGCTGGTGCTCGTGCACAGCGTGAACGCGGCCGCGAGCGCCTTCGAGACGAAGCCGCTCTTCGACCACTACCGCTCGAGGCGCCCGGTCTTCGCCCTCGACCTGCCGGGCTTCGGCTTCTCCGAGCGCGGCGATCGCGACTACAGTGCCGAGCTCTACGTCGATGCGCTGGACGCGCTGCTCGCCGAACGGGTCCGGGAGACGGTCGACGTCGTCGCGCTCTCCCTGAGCTCGGAGTTCGCGGCCGCGGCGGCGCTGCGTCGGCCCGAGGGCATCTCTTCGCTCGTGCTGATCTCGCCCACCGGCCTCGGCCATCGGGCGCCGCCCGGCCCGGCGGCGAGCCGTCGAATTCGGCGGGTGCTCGGGATCCCCGTTCTCGCGGACGCGCTCTTCGCGCTGCTCACCTCGCGCCGCAGCATCCGCTACTACCTCGGCCTGAACTTTCGCGGCAAGCCTCCGAGGGAGATGGTCGAGTACGCCTTCCTGACAGCGCACCAGCCCGAGGCGAAGTTCGCGCCCTACGCATTCCTCACCTTCACGCTCTTCTCACGCGAGGCGTGCTCGGCGCTCTACGAGCCTCTGGAGCTGCCCGTACTGGTCTTGTACGACGAAGATCCCAACCTCTCCTTCGAGCTCCTCCCGGAGCTCCTGCGCAAGCGGCGGAGCTGGCGGGCCGAGCGCATCCGGCCGACTCGCGGGCTCCCCCATTGGGAAGCGCTCGCGCAGACGACGGCGGCGATGGACCGCTTCTGGGTCGAGGCCGCGCGCGAGACCGGCTCCTCCGAGTGAGCAGCCCCCCGGGGGAGAGGGCTTGACAGGCTGTCAATCATTCAGGACATTTCAGGGCGTCAAGATAGGTTGACAACAGCAGCGAGCCTAGTACAGGGGACTTAGATGCGGGTCGTCCTGGTTCATCCGAACTACCACTCCGGCGGCGCCGAGATCGCGGGGAGCTGGCCGCCGGCCTGGGCCGCCTATCTGGCCGGCTCGCTCAAGGCGGCGGGCTTCGACGACGTCCACTTCGTGGACGCCATGACCAACCACCTGGACGACGAGGCCGTCGCCGAGCGGCTGCGGGCACTGGCACCGGACGTGGTGGGCTGCACCGCGATCACGCCCTCCATCTACACGGCGGAGCGGGTGCTGGAGATCGCCCAGGAGGTCTGCCCGGCCGCGGTGCGCGTGCTCGGCGGCATCCATGCCACGTTCATGTACAAGCAGGTCCTGTCCGAGGCGCCGTGGGTGGACGTGATCGTGCGAGGCGAGGGCGAGGAGATCTTCGCCGAGCTGATCCGTGCCATCGACGAGGGGCGATGGCCGGCCGATCGCAAGGTGATCGAAGGGATCGCCTATCGCGACGGAGAGGACATCATCGCCACGAAGGCCGCTCCCACGGTCAAGAACCTCGACGCGATCGAGCCCGACTGGTCGCTCCTCGAGTGGTCGAAATACGTCTACGTGCCGCTGGGCGTGCGCGTGGCCATCCCGAACATGGCCCGCGGCTGTCCCTTCACCTGCTCCTTCTGCTCCCAGTGGAAGTTCTGGCGCGACTACCGCGTGCGCGATCCGAAGAAGGTGGTGGACGAGATCGAGCGGCTGGTGAACGAGCACGACGTCGGCTTCTTCATCCTCGCCGACGAGGAGCCCACCATCAACCGCAAGAAGTTCATCGCCTTCTGTGAGGAGCTCATCGAGCGTGGGCTCCCCGAGCGCATCAAGTGGGGCATCAACACCCGCGTCACCGACATCCTGCGCGATGAGCACCTGCTCCCGCTCTATCGGCGCGCGGGCCTGGTGCACGTGAGTCTCGGCACCGAGGCGGCGGCGCAGCTGCGGCTCAACCGCTTCCACAAGGAGACCAAGATCGAGGACAACCGGCGCGCCATCGAGCTGCTCCGCAACGCCGACATCT
>CAZYOL010000345.1:0-3313 GCA_964649065.1 uncultured Spirochaetales bacterium | reverse complement strand
CAGGAAGATCCAGGGCACGGAGGGCACCCTCCGATTGTCGCCGCCCCGGCCCGGCAAAGCCAGCCCGAAGTCCGACTTTGGGGTTCCAACTTCCTGATATTGCTGGATAGAATCGCTTGATGGCGCCGGCGGGGGTGGACTGGGTCGCGCTCTCGGATCAGCTCCTCTCCGGGGATGCCGCAGCCTTCATCCAGTTCAGCCGCCTCGTACGGGGCTTCCTCATCCGGATGCGGGCCTACGACTTCCGGGAGGAGTGGCCGGACCTGATCCAGGAGGTCCTGGCCGCCGTGGTCGTGGCGCTTCGCGAGGGCCGTCTGCGCGAACGGGCCGCCCTGGTGGGCTACGTCCGCACCGTTACCCGCAACAAGTTCATGGATCGGCTTCGCCAGCACCTGCGACGCCACGAGGACGAGGAGACGCCCTGGGAGGAACTCTTTGCGGAGGCCCAGCGCCTGGAGCCGCCCCGCAAGGACGCCTCCGAAGTACTCGAGCTACGCCAGGCACTCTCGAAGCTCCCCAGCCCGCGCGCAATGTGTCTTGTCCTCGTCTACGGCCAGGGCAAGACCTACGAGGAGACCGCCGCAGAGACCGGCATCCCCTTGGGGACAGTGAAGGCTCACCTTCGCGAGGGGCTTGCCGAGCTGCGGAGCTCGTTCGAAGTGGCGCACCGGTGAATTCCAGATGTCCGATTCGGCAGCACTCAGCGACTTACTTCGAGGCGAGCTGTCTCTGGACTATGGGGCTCGTGAGAGGTCTTGTGAGGTGAGCTGCCGGCGCTGGCAAGAGATCGACGCGGAGGGGTTCCTGGCGGATCCCCGGGCGGACGAGTGGGGGGATTTCCGCGCCCACTATCCCCTCTGCCCGGAGTGCGCTGCAGCGGTCGATGCGTGGACCCGCTTCGAGGTGGCCTTCCTCGGTGTGCTGCAGGAGCCCGGCGATGCCGTGTGGCCTCCGAGGCCAGGAGCAGTAGGAACCCACTTCCTCGGTGCGCTGCAGGAGCCCGGCGATGCCGAGCTGTCTGGTCCTTCCGCAGGGCATCCCAACGCAGCCCTGCTCGCGCGCTTCCAGACCGCGCCCGCCGAGATTGACGAGGCCGAACGGCGGACGCTGGCGGAGCACGTGAGCCGCTGCGCCGCGTGTCGCGAGGCTGCCACCGCGCTCGCCACACGGGATGTTCCGCAGGACGCTGTCGAGGCGGTGATCCGACGAGACCCAAGGCTGCCCCGCGGGGCCGCTCCGCGGGCTCCCTCTAGGCGTTTCCGCTGGCTAGGAGGTGCGCTAGCGACGGCGGCCGCCTGCGCCGTGGCTGCGCTGGTCACCGGCCCAGTCTTCTGGACGCAGGTCATGCGGATCACCTTCGGGGGGTCGGCGGACTTCGCGACCGACTCTTCCGCGAGGCTCTTGGACGAGCCGGCGTACCAGAAGCAGCCAGAGGCCCAGACCGCCCGCCAGCTCTACGCCTCCACGGCGGGCCCCGACAGCGACGCGGTCCGCTCGATGATCGTCGCCTACGAGAGCGCCTATGCGGCTTGCGACATCGAGAAGCTCGGCCAGATCTGGAAGATGAGCGGAAACGACCGGTTCTTTCTCCGCTCGGTCTGCAGGAGGTGTGGCACCCTCGACGTTTCGGTGCGGCTCGAGGACATCCATGTGGAGGAAGGCAAGGGCACGATCGCCTTCCAGCAGTGGGTGGAGTGCACGGAGACCGGGAAGCTGCAGAGGCAGGACCTCCGTGCCCAGGTGGTCCGTCGCACTGGCGGCGCCTGGCAGATCTTCCAGATCTACGAGTAGAGCCACTTCCAGTTATCCGATTCCGAAGGCCCGTGCGACTCACCTTCTGCAAGGCAGGAGGGATCTCACGGTGCTCGCGGGTGTACACGAAGGGGAAGCCCACGCCGTCCTCGCGATCGTCTTCGGAGACATCGCGGGCTCGACGAGGACCCTCGAGAAGCTGGGGGAGAGCCGCTACAGCCGGCTCTACGACGACCACGAGCGCACCGTTCGCGGTGTCCTCCAGCCGGACGGGAGAGGCCAGGTCGTCCAGACCTACGGCGACGGTTTCCTCGCTGTATTCCGGGAGCCGAGCCTGGCTGTCGAGCGCTGTCTCCAGCTGCAGGCGACGCTCGGGCCCGATCACCCCCTGCCGCTTCGGATCGGGATCGACCTCGGGCAGGTGAGTGTCCGAGGCACGTGGGGTGCCGTGCAGCAGGTACGGGGTCGTCACGTCCACCGGGCGGCCAGGGTCCAGGACCACGCCGAGCCCGGCGGGGTGGTCGTCACCCACGCCGTCTACGATGCTGCCGCGGGCTGGCTCCAGGCGTCCGAGATCGGCTGGCGGGCCCAGGGCGAGGTGGCGCTGAAGGGCTTCCGGCAGCCCGTGACGCTCCACGAGGTCGCCGTCCCGCTGTCTTCCGAGCCAATCGGTCGCGCAGGCTCCCATCTTCGGCTCGTGTCGGCGCAGGTGGCCTGATGGAGCCCAGGGCGCTCACACAGATCGGGCCCTATCCCGTGCGGCGCTTCGTCGCCGAGGGCGGGATGGCCTGGGTCTTCGAGGTGGTCGATCCGAAGCTGGAGGCGGCGCGTGCCCTGAAGCTGCTCAAGCCGGAGGTCCAGGCGCTCGGGCTGCTCCCGCGCTTCGAGTTCGAGGCCAGGATCCTGGCTCAGCTCGACGACGAGAATCTCGTCCGCGTCTACGACTTCGATGTCGATCCGGGAACGGGTTGTCCGTTCTACACCATGACCTTGGTCGAGGGCGAGACCCTCGCCCAGCGGATCCAGCGCGCCGGTCCGCTTCCCTGGGCGGAGGCGGTCGGGATCTTCCGCGGCATCCTGGCGGGGCTGGCCCGACTTCACGCGCGCGGCATCGTGCATCGAGACATCAAGCCGTCCAACATCCTCGTGCGTCGAGACGGCACCGCCCTGCTCGCCGACGTGGGCATCGCCCGCGCGCCGGATCCGACCAACCGGACTGCGACCCACATTACTCTGGGGACGCCCGAGTACATGGCTCCGGAGCAGGGCGAGCCGGGAGCGGTTTCGACCGCCAGCGACGTCTTCAGTACGGGTCTCACCCTCTACCACGCCCTGACGGGTCATTCGATCTACGAGGAGATCGAAGGGCTTGATTCGCGAAACTTCCACAGCATCCTGATGTACTTGGGGGGGCTGCAGCGGTCCCGGGCGGAGTTCGGCTTCCATTTCTCCGCCGGCGTGCCGCGAGCGCGCCGGGAGGTCGTGCGCCGCGCGTGCCGGATCTCGCCGAAGGAGCTGTTCACCGAGGCCCGGGAGCTCCGGTCCGCGTTGTCCCTGCCCG
>CAZYOL010000344.1:0-3364 GCA_964649065.1 uncultured Spirochaetales bacterium | reverse complement strand
CCTCTGGATGGGCTTCGCCTTCCTGCTGCTGTGGCTGCTGGGCGCCTCGGACCTGCTGCTCTGGCTGACCGGCGACGTGGCCTCCGCAGCCGCTGGCGCGCCCCGCCCCGAGGGCGCCGCGCCGCGTGCCGCAGCGGTCGCCGGCATCGCCCTGGTGGCCGGATCCCTGGCGCTGCGCGAGGGGCTGCGCCCGCCGCGGCTCCGGCGCGTGGAGATCGGCCTGCCGCGCTGGCCGCGTGCGCTCGACGGCTATCGCATCGTGCAGATCTCGGATCTGCACATCGGTCCGATCCTCGGGCGCCGCTTCGTGGCGGCGCTGGTGCGGCGGGTGAACGAGCGGGAGCCCGACCTCGTCGTGGCCACGGGAGACCTGGTGGACGGCGGCGTGGCCCAGGTCGGCGACGAGGTGGCGCCCTTCGCCGGGCTCCGGGCGCGCCACGGCGCCTTCTTCGTCACCGGCAACCACGACCACTACTCGGGCGCCCGGGCCTGGGTCGAGCGGGCTCGAGAGCTGGGCTTCCAGGTGCTGCGCAACCGCTGCGTCGCCCTCGGCGAGGGCGCTGCGAGCTTCGACCTGCTCGGCGTGGACGACCACCGCGGACACCCGCTGGTCCAGGGCGAGAGCGAGGACCTGCCCCGCGCCCTGGCCGGTCGGCGTCCTGGACGCGCGGCGATCCTGCTGGCCCACGACCCGTCGACCTTCCGGGCGGCGCAGCATGCCGACATCGATCTGCAGCTCTCCGGGCACACCCACGGTGGACAGATCTGGCCTTTCGGGTATCTCGTGAGGCTCGTGGTGCCCTGGGTGGCCGGGCTCTACGAGCGCCGGGGGCGTCGGCTCTACGTGAGTCGGGGCACCGGCTTCTGGGGGCCGCCGATGCGCCTCCTGGCGCCCGCCGAGATCACCGAAATCGTCTTGCACAGGAAGGAATCCCGATGATCGAGTGGAACGAGCAGCACCTGATGATGCGCGATGCCGTGCGCCGCTTCATCGACGCGGAGATCGTGCCGAACCTCGAGCAGCTCGAGCACGGCGACCTCCCGCCCTACGAGATCCTGCGCAAGATGTTCCAGACCTTCGGCATCGACGAGATGAACCGGGCGCGCTTCGAGAAGCAGATGGCCCGCGAGGCGGAGGGCTCGGAGGAGGAGGGCTCGGAGGACGCGACGCCCCGGGGCGATGCGGCCGCCCTGGCGATGATTCCGATCATCGAGCTGTCCCGCTACTGCCCGGGCATGGTCACCGCCATGGGGGTCTCCATGGGCCTGACGGCCGGCACCATCCTCTCGAAGGGGACCCCGGAGCAGAAGAAGCGCTGGGCCCTCGACCTGCTGACCCTCGACAAGATCGGCGCCTGGGCCATCACCGAGCCCGGCTCCGGCTCGGATGCCTTCGGCGGGATGAAGTCGACGGCGCGCCGCGAGGGCGAGGACTTCGTGCTGAACGGCAGCAAGACCTTCATCACCAACGGCCCCTACGCCGACACGATCGTCTTCATCTGCAAGCTCGAGGAGGAGGGAGTCGACCCGCGCGACCGCACGATCCTGAACTTCGTGCTCGATCGCGGGACGCCCGGCCTGACGCAGAGCCGCCCGATGCGGAAGATGGGCATGCACTCCTCGCCTACCGGCGAGCTCTTCCTGCAGGACGTGCGCGTCGGCTCCGACCGTCTGCTCGGCAGCCGGGTGCAGCGCGGCCAGGGTCGCGCCGGCGCCAAGGCCACCTTCCAGGTCGAGCGCTCCGGAGTCGCGGCGATGGCCCTAGGGATCATCGAGCGCTGCCTCCAGCTGTCCCTCGAGTACGCCAAGGAGCGCGTGCAGTTCGGTCGGCCGATCGGGGAGTTCCAGCTCATCCAGGACAAGCTGGCCCGGATGGAGGTGGCGCGCCTCAACGTCCAGAACCTGGTCTTCCGGACCCTCGAGATGTCCGCCCAGGGCCGCTCCATGAGCCTCGCAGAGGCCTCGGCCATGAAGCTCTACTCGGCGCGGGCTGCCACCGAAGTCGCCATGGAGGCCGTCCAGGTCTACGGCGGGAACGGCTACATGGCGGAGTACCAGGTCGAGCAGCTCGCGCGCGACGCCAAGGTGCTGCAGATCTACGCCGGAACCGACGAGATCCAGATCTCCGCCATCGCTCGCGACCTGATGTCCCGCTAGCACGCCCCACGCCCCACGCCCCTCGCGCGGCGTCCCGGGGCCCTGCTGCCCCGACTCCGGCCGCGGCCATCGCCGCCGGCCCCGCGCCGCTGTGGGTAAAGCCGCAGCCCTGTCCATCCGATGACCAGTCCTGAAGAAGGCTTTCCCTGCCTTGCTTCCGGGTGCTGCGCGACGCCGCCGTCTCCCCAGCTCCGGTACGCGGGCATCGGGTCCGGAGCCGACAGGAGCCGCGATGCAGGAGATCCAGCCGAGCGAGTCTCAGAGGCGGGACCGGCGCAAGCGCTGGATGGCTCTGCTCTTCCTGCTGCTGCCCGCCTCTCTCGGCCTGGGCATCCTGCTGCCGGACCTGGTCAAGGTCGTCGTGGCGGAGGAGGAGCAGCCGATCGCCGGCACCCCCGTGCGACGGGGAGCGGCCGGCAAGGCCCCGCTGCTGGTGGAGAAGGACTTCGGCCGCGGCTTCCTGCCGGAGCTGGTCGATCTGGAGCGGCTCTTCTCGGGCTCGAGCTTCTCGCCCAGCCAGGCCCAGCTGTCGCGGATCGAGGCCTTCGAGCCGGTGGACGGCGAGGCCATCGTGCTCGACGATTCCTCCGACAAGGTCGAGGCGGTCGCCTTCAAGGACCTGCTCGCCGCGGCCGTCGCGCCGCCGCGGAGCCTGCCCACCCCTCCCTTCCTGCCGCTCGGCAATACGCTGCCCCGCGGCAACACCTTCCGGCCCGACGACTTCCCCAGCAGCGTGGCGCTGCAGCCCATCCCCGAGCCGGGGACGGCGCTGCTGCTCGGCCTCGGCCTGCTGGGCGTCGGAGCCCGGCGCCAGCCCGCCTGAGCCCTCCCGACGGCGGGCGCGCAACCCGCAGCGTCGCGCCGGGTTGAATCGATCGGGCCCGGCCAGCGTCCTACCCCGAGGGGCCAGCCGGGCCCCCGCGGGCTCGACAAGGACCTGTGAATGGGCTGCTCTCCCAAGATGCCTTCCCGACGGGCTCGCCTGCGCCGCCTTCTCGTGCTCGCGCTGCTGCCCCTTGCGCTCGCCTGCGCCGCCAAGCGCCCGGTTCTCTACCCGGACGCCCACTACCGGTCCATGGGCATCGAGGTCGCCGAGCAGGACGTCTACGAGTGCATCGAGTTCGCCAAGCACGAGGTCGGCCGGGAGCCCGCGGGTGCCAAGATGGCGAAGGGCGCCGCCGTCGGCGGCGCCGTGGGGGGGGGCGCC
>CAZYOL010000343.1:0-3377 GCA_964649065.1 uncultured Spirochaetales bacterium | reverse complement strand
AGGCCCGAAGTGACAACTCCCCGGGGGATCTCAGCCTAGAGCGACCGTAGGCAGGAATACGGGCACAGAATCGTCACGTAGTCGTCGATCTCGTCGAGGTCGGCCTCGGCCCGCGCCGTGAGCCGGAAGTTCATCCGGTCTTGCGCCTGCGCCTCGCCTTCTGCTTCTCGCGAAGCCGGGATCGGGCCTCGGAGCCGTCGACGAGTTCACCGCGGTCCCCCGACTCGACGCCCTCGGCGACGAAGCTCTGCATCCGCTGTCGAGCGGTGGCCAGTCGCCGCTCCCATTCATCGTTCGAAACGCCCTCCGGCGGGCCTGGGTCGATCCCCCGGAGCACGTAGGACTCGATCGCCCGAAGTGTCGCGTCCTCGCGCTCCTGATCGCGCATCTTGCGGAGTGCCTCGCGGATGGCTTCCGCCGCCGATGCGTACCCGCCACGCTCGAGCTTCTCCTGGACGTAGGCCTCCAGGTCGCCGAGATGCACGTTCATGATCGGCTCCTCCGTCTGGCCCAGCGCATCAGCAATGTCCAGACAGGTCCAATCTGGACATCATCGAAGTGGCTTGCGCGAGGCGCGCGGGCTTCGCAGACAGCAGCCAAACGCCGGTGTCGCCGCGCGATGAGCGATGAGCGATGAGCGATCGCGGATTGGAAGAACGGGGGTCGAGCGGGTCACGCTCGGCGAGCACCGCGGCGAAGACAGCCGCTACGTGATCTTCTCCGCGACGAAGGGGCTCGTGTACGGCGCGATCGTCCAGCTGCTCTCCGAGAGGAAGCTCGCGCTCGAGCAGCGCGTGGCCGAGTTCGCCACGAACGGCAAGGACGCGGTCACCGTCGAGCAGGTGATGACCCACCGCGGCGTCGCCATGCCGGGAAGGTACCGCGGGCGGTCGCGGGCGTGGCTCCCGCGTAGGCTACGCTCCGGCTCGCCCACCCCACCGCGAGGACCCCCCGTGCCCCCCAGCGAGGAGACCCAGCCGCCGCACGCCGGCGCCGAGGAGCGCGTCGCCGCTTCCCGGATCCTGGTCTACAGCTCCCCCGTCCTCGGCGTCTTCATGGCGGGGATGCTCGTCAACTTCTACCTGCTCAAGTTCTCGACGGACGTCCTCCTGATCGGGCCGGCGCTGATGGGCACGATCCTGCTCGCCGCGCGGGTGTGGGACGCCGTGAGCGATCCGCTCGTGGGCTGGCTCTCGGATCGGACGCAGCTTCCCATGGGCCGGCGCCGGCCGTGGTTCCTCGGCGCGGCGCTCCCGTTCGCCGGCGGGGTGGTCATGCTCTGGAGCCCGCCGGAGGCGCTCGAGGGCGACGCGCTCGGCCTCTGGATCGCCGGGGCGGTCTTCCTCTTCTACACGGCCTACACCGCCTTCCGCGTGCCCCACCTCGCGCTCGGGGCCGAGCTCTCGCGGGGCTACCACGACCGCACGCGCGTCTTCGGGATCATGCAGGCCGTCGAGAGCGTGGGCATGATCGCGGCCGCCGGCGCCCTCGCCCTGCTCGAGAACGCCGACGACCCGCGCGCCTTCGCGCGCACCCTGTCCGTCGCGATCGGCCTGCCGGCCGCCGCCGTGATGGCCTGGGCCGCGCGCGCCCTCCGCGAGCGCACCGCCTTCCAGGGTCGGGGCGGGCGCAACCCCTGGCGCGCCTTCGGGGACGTCGTCAAGAACCCGCACTCGCGGCTGCTGATCGCGATCTTCTTCGTCGAGCAGCTCGGCTTCTCGGCGCTGGTCGTCCTGCTCCCCTACCTCTCGGACTACGTGCTCAAGACGCCGGGCGCCACCGGGATCTACCTCTTCAGCGCGATCTCGGCGGCGCTGGTCTCCATCCCGGTCTGGATCGCCGCCTCGCAGCGCTTCGGCAAGAAGCGCGTGTGGTTCTGGTCGGTCGCCGCGAAGATCGTGCTCTTCGCCGCACTCTTCGCGATCGGCGAGGGCGATACGGTGCCCCTCGCCCTGGTCACCGTGGGCTTCGGTCTCATGAACGGCTGCGGAAGTGTCGTCGGCCCCTCGCTGAAGGCCGACGTCGTCGACTGGGACGAGGCTCACACCGGCGAGCGCAAGGAGGGCTCCTACTTCGCGACCTGGAACTTCGCCCAGAAGAGCGCGGGAGGCGTCGCGGTGTGGGCCGTGGGGCTGACCCTCGCCCTGACGGACTTCGTCCCGAACGCCGAGCAGAGCGAGGAGACCCTCGACGGGATCCGAATGCTGGCGGCGGGGCTCCCCGTCTTCCTGCACATCGGCGCGCTTGTGCTGATCGGCCGGTTCGCTCTCGGCGAGGACGAGCACCGCGAGCTGCGGGGATCCCTGGACGATGCGGGACGCCGAGAGGCCCCGCCTTCAAGAAAAACTCAATAAAAACAGAAAGTTCGATCTTCCGACCGAAAAATCGGAGGGGGTGTGATCCAGGTCATTCCAAGGAGATGAGTGAATGGTCAATCATTCACTTCGCAGTGAGTGATCGATTACTCACAAGGCCTCGGGACGGGCCCGGGCCGGACGAGACTCCCGCTCACTCCTTTGGAGGAACCGAGATGACGACTCCCTGCTTCCGACTGCTCTGGCTGGCCACCCTGTCCCTGCTGATCGCGGGACCCCTCGCCCGACCGGCCTCGGCGGGCAGCTACAACGGCGACGGCATGGCGGACCACGTCGACTACGTGGTCGCGCCGATCGAGGTCCAGTCGATCTGGGGCGACGACGACCACATCGTCCGGGTGCGCTCGGCGGGCACCGCTTCGCTCTCGCTCCAGCACGCGGTCTACCCCCTCGGCGAGACCCAGATCTTCGTCGAGGTGACCTACCTGCTCTTCCAGCAGTCACGCACCCCGCAGGCCTCGCTCAGCATGGGCGACTGGCTCTTCTACCTGCAGCCGCAGGCGGACTCGGTCTGGGAGTTCGTCGTCTGGTCGTTCGACGCGAGCGACGTCGGCGTAGTCGGCGTCCTCGACGATGACGGCCGCCTGGACTGGTCCCTCTTCTCGCACAGCGACGAGCTGCGCTCTCGCAGTGGCAACGACTGGTGGTTCCTGCTGCCCGACGGGTTCTACAGCCAGTCGGTCACGGCGGTCTTCGAGCACGAGGACGCGAACGGAAGGAGCGAGCTGCGGCGCGAGATCCGGGTCGACCACTTCGAGGTGGCGGACGGTGCGGTGCGGATGCTCACGCAGGAGGAGGCGACGAGCCTCATCGACCACTTCACCTACAAATAGCCGGACACGGAAGGTGTGCGGAGTGAACGGCGGGGCGGTCCATGCGGGCCGCCCCGCCACTCTGTGCGCGGCCGCGCGTAGGAAGAAGAACGGGGTCATTCGTGTGTCCGATAAGGCCCGAAGTGACAACTCCCCGGGGGATCTCAGCCTAGAGCGACCGTAGGCAGGG
>CAZYOL010000342.1:0-3384 GCA_964649065.1 uncultured Spirochaetales bacterium | reverse complement strand
CGGAGCCGGTCCCCGACCAAGCGGGGCTCGGCATCGGCCGTTCGGAGCCTCCTCAAGTCCGAACCCGCGTGCTTGGCCGTGGTCCCCCGCAACGGCCGGGACGAGCGCGAGCACTTCGGCCCCCCCGGGCGCCTGGACGCCGCCGGCTCGCTGGGCCTGGCAGGCTACCAATGAGCGGGCGCGGGCCGCGCCCCGACCCGAGGAGTGCTATCCACCCCGGGGCGCGCCCGCGGCCCCGTGTGCGACCGGGCCGACCGCGCGAGACGACGCCTGCTCGGATGACGGACCCTGCGAAGCGCGCCGGTCGCGATGCGCTCCTCGCCATCGGCCTGATCTCCTGCTCCATGCTGATGTGGGAGATCCTGCTGACCCGCGTCTGCGCGCTGAGGCTCTTCTTCCACTTCACCTTCCTGGCCGTCGGCAACTGCCTGCTCGGCGTGGGGGCGAGCGGATCCCTGATCTTCGTGATGCGCGAGCGCCTGGAGGCCCGCGCCCGCGGCTGGATCTTCGGAGCCGGCCTCGCCTATCTCGTCTCCCTGATCTTCAGCTATCTGCTGCTGATCTCGCTGCCGATCGAGCCGGGCATCCGCTTCGTCAGCGGGGACGGGGCCGTCTTCGGTCGGGGCCTCGCCAGCTTCGCACTCTTCAACGCCGTGGCCGCCTTCCCCTTCTTCTTCGGGGGCGGCGTGGTCGGCATGCTGCTCAGCTTCCACGCCGCCGACGTGAACCGGGTCTACGCCAGCGATCTGCTCGGGGCCGGACTGGGCTGCCTGCTGGCGCCCCTGCTGCTGTGGTGGGCGGGAGCCGGGGGCTGCTGGATGCTGCTCTGCGCGCTCGCCGCGGCCGGGGCCGTGGCCTACGCCCCCAGCGCACGCCGGGCGACGATCCACGCCCTGGGCGCCCTGGGCGTGCTGGCGGGCCTCGCCGCGCTGCCCTTCGTCGACGCCTGGCTCCCGGTCCCCAGCAAGGATCAGATCGGGGTGACCGACCAGGTGGCCGTCGACCTGCGGCGCCTGGAGTACTCGCGCTGGAGCGCGATCAGCCGCGTCGACCTGGTCGACGTGCCGGCCCGCGAGCGCTTCCTCTTCGGTCGCGGGCGACGCAGCTTCTCCGAGCCGATCCCGCCGCAGATGTACATCGCCCAGGACGGCTCGGCCGGAACCTACGTGGCCAACTTCAGCGAGCACCCGGAAGGCCTGCGGCTGCTGGCGCGCACCACCTACGGCCTGGCCTCGAGCCTGCGGCCCGATCCGCGCGTGCTGGTCATCGGCGTCGGCGGAGGCAACGACGTCTGGGGCGCCCTCTCCCAGGGCGCGAGCTACGTGAAGGGCGTCGAGCTGAACCGGCAGATCCTCGACATCCACCGCGGGCACCTGCGCCGCTACTCCGCGGGCATCGTCGAGGATCCGCGCGTCGAGCTGCTGAACGACGAAGGCCGCAGCGCGCTGCTCAAGGAGAGCACCCTCTACGACGTGGTTCAGATGAGCGGCATCGACACCTGGACGGCCCTCGCCTCCGGGGCCTACACGCTGGCCGAGAACTACCTCTACACCGTCGAGGCCATGGAGGACATGCTCGACCGGCTGGCCGAGGGAGGCGTGCTGCAGATCTCGCGCATGGGCAGCGCCATGGAGACCCTGCGGCTGCTGGCGAACCTGGAGGTCGCCTACGCCTCGCGGGGCGGCACCCGCTTCCAGGATGCCGTGGCCTGCGTCTACACCTGGCCCCTGATGACGGTCCTGCTGAAGCGCGACGTCCTGAGCGACGAGGAGCTGCGCGCGATTCGCGACTTCGCCCAGCGCGAGGAGATGGCCGTCATCTACCTGCCGCGGCGTCCGGGACTGCCGCCCGTTCCCCTGCTGACGGGAAGCGACGGCGAGACGGCCGGGGCCCTGCTCCGGCAGCTCGCCCCCATCCGCCGGGCCGTGCAGCGCTTCGTGCTCAGCCCGGACAAGGCGAGCTTCATCGAGCGCTTCCCGCGCAATCTGGAGCCCACCACCGACGACAAGCCCTACTTCTTCAACTTCACCCGCTGGAGCTCGCTGGGCTCGGCCCACCGGACGATCGACGAGGCCCCCCACGTCTCCCAGGGAAACCCGCTCTTCCTGCTGGTGCAGCTGGGGCTCAGCACGCTGCTGGCCGCGGCCCTGATCCTCGGCCCGCTGCTCTGGCTGCCCGCGGAGAGCCGGCGGAGCGTGCACCACGGGCGCTTCCTGGTGTACTTCAGCGGGGTCGGGCTGGGCTTCATCTGGATCGAGATCGTGCTGATCCAGAAGCTCCTGCTCTTCCTCGGACATCCCCTCTACTCGATCACCGTGACGCTCTTCTCGATGCTGGTCTTCACCGGCCTCGGCAGCGCCCTCTCCGAGCGCTGGCTGGCCCGGCCGAGCCTGCGAGCGCTGGGCGTGCCGCTGGCGCTGGCGCTGGCGGTGGGCGCCTTCGTCGCCGCCTACCCCGCCGTGGTCGAGCGCTGGATCGGCCTGCCCACCGCCGGGCGCGTGGCCCTGGCCGTGGCCCTGACGGCGCCGATCGGGCTGGTGCTGGGCGCGCCCTTCGCCTTCGGGATCCGGCTGGCGATCCAGAGCGGCCCGCAGGCGGTTCCCTGGTGCTGGGCCGTGAACGCCTGCGCCACCGTGGTCGGCTCCATCCTCGCCGTGGTGGTCTCGATGAACGCGGGCTTCGACGCCGTGCTGATCTCGGCGGTGGCGATCTACGCGCTCTCTTTCCTGGCCGTCCTGCGGCTGCTCCGCGCCTAGTTGAGCTGCTCCCGCGAGTAGCCGAAGAGGGCGCGCGCCGTGATCATGCGCTGGATCTCGCCCGTGCCCTCGTAGATGTCGGTGATGCGCACGTCGCGGAACCACTTCTCGAGCAGGTGCTCCCGCGACACGCCCATCGGGCCGAGCAGCTCGATGCAGCCCTGGGTGACCTCGCGCACCACGGCGCCGGCCTTGGCCTTGCAGACCGAGGACTCGAGATTGTTGGGCTGCCCCTTGTCGGCGAGGAAGGCGGCGCGCAGCACCGTGAGCATGGCGGCCTCGAACTGGGCCTCCAGGGCCTGGAAGCGCTCCGCGGCGGCCGAGGTGCTGTGCAGGCTGCCGCCGTACTCGATCTCCACGCCGGCCGACTTGAGCTGCTCCCGGGTGAAGTCCAGGGCCGCCTCGGCGATGCCCAGGCCGATCGCAGCCACCAGGGGACGCGTCATGTTGAAGGTCTTCATCACGCCGCGGAAGCCGCCGGAGCTGGCCTTGGGGATCTCCTCGTTGCCCCCGAGCAGGTTGTCCCGGGGGATCCGGCAGTCCTTGAAGACGTAGGCCGCGGTGTCGTCGGCGCGGATGCCGAGCTTCTTCTCCTTGTGGGCCACCACGAAGCCCGGCGTCCCCTTCT
>CAZYOL010000341.1:0-3410 GCA_964649065.1 uncultured Spirochaetales bacterium | reverse complement strand
GCCGGCGTGCTTGGAGGCCTCGGGCTCGGTGCGGATCAGCCCGAACATCATGTCGGACTCGTGGGCCGTGGTGGTCCAGATCTTCTGGCCGGTGATCAGGAAGTCCGAGCCCTCCTCGACGCCGCGGGTCTGCACGCTGGCCAGATCGCTGCCCGAGCCCGGCTCCGAGTAGCCCTGGCACCAGGTGATCTCTCCGCGCAGCGTCGGCGCGATCCAGCGCAGCTTCTGCTCCTCGCTGCCGCACTCGAGGAGCGTCGGCACCAGCATCTCCGGACCCTGGCCGCCGATGCCGCGGGAGAGTCCGGCGGCGTTCAGCTCCTCGTCGATGATGACCCGCTCCAGCAGGTCCGGCTCCGCGCCGTAGCCCCCGTACTCCGCGGGAATGGTGCGGGCCGCGTAGCCGTGGCGGATCAGCAGCTGCTGCCACTCGCGCATCCGCTCGTCGGGACGCCCGGCCGCCACGCCGCCGGCGCCCTTCGGCGCCCGCTCGCCGTGCTCGGCGACGAAGGCCCGGAGCTCCTGGCGCAGCGCCTCGTACTTCGGTCCGTAGCTCAGGTCCATGGCTCCTCCTCCGCGCGCCTCAGGACTCGCTCTCGGCCGCGCCACCTGCGGCCGCCCAGGAGGGACGCCGCTTGCCGAGGAAGGCCTTCATGCCCTCGGCCGCCTCCGGGCCGGCGAAGAGCTCGAGCGAGAGCTTGCCCGTCCAGGCGAAGGCCTCCTCCTGGCCCAGGCGCGGAATCCGGTGGACCAGGCTCTTGGCCACGCCCAGGGCCTGCGGGCCTCCCTTGCGCAAATCGGCGATCAGCTCGTCGACGGCGGCGTCGAGCCGATCGCGGGGAACGGCGCGGTTGAGGAGCCCCAGCTCGACCGCCCGCTGGGCCGGGAAGCGCTGGCCGCGCAGGAAGGCCTCCATGGCCTCGGCCGGGCGCATCTTCGGCAGGCAGATCACGGAGATGATCGCAGGCGCGACGCCCAGGCGGACCTCGGTGAAGCCGAAGAGGGCGTCGTCGGCGGCGATCGAGACGTCGAGGGCGGCCGCCAGGCCCATGCCGCCGCCCACCGCGTGTCCCGCGATCCGGCCCAGCACCGGCGTCGGAGAGCTCTGGATCTCGTGCAGCAGCGCCTCGAGGCCGCCCATGCCCGGCTCCGAGCCGGATCCCGAGCTCGCCGCCGAGCGCTCCTTGAGGTTGGCCCCGGCGCAGAAGGTGCTGCCCTCGTTGGTGACGACCAGGGCACGCACGGTCGGGTCGGCGTTGGCCGCGGCGATCGCCTCGCGCAGCTCGCGGATCAGCGCGCCGCCCAGGGCATTGCGGTTCTCGAGGTCCGCGAGCGTCGCGGTCATCACCCCGCCCGCGCTCTCGACCTTCACGACGGGCCCCTTCGCCCCAGGCACGGCCATCCGCCTCCGCGGTAACGAAACGCTGCTCACGTTACCAGGCTCGGCCTCGGCCCGTCAAGCCGGCCTCCGCGGTCGTTCGGGCCGGCCCCCGGGCGTCGGGAATCGGGTCGGTAATCTGTATTGATTCTGGTTACCGCCTGTGGTATTCCGGCCCGGACGCGAGGTGCCCATGCTCTCTCCCCTGCTGGCTTCCCCGATCCGCTCGGCTCTCGATCCGCAGGACGAGGCCTTCCAGGAGAATCGCTCCGCCATGCTCGAGCGGCTCGCTCGGATCGACGAGCTGCTCGACGAGGCGGAGGCCGGCGGCGGGGCCGAGGCCCACGCGCGCCTCGCCAAGCGGGGGAAGCTGCCGGTGCGGGAGCGGGTGGCCCTGGCCCTCGATCCGGACAGCCCCTTCCTCGAGATCAGCTCGCTGGCCGCCTACGACTCGCAGTACAAGATCGGCGGCGGCTGCGTGATGGGAATCGGCGTGATCGCGGGCGTCGAGTGCGTGATCTTCGCCAACGACCCAACCGTGCTGGGCGGCGCCCTGACCCCGCACGTGGGCAAGAAGTGGATGCGGGCCCTGGAGATCGCCCGCGACAACCGGATTCCCTACGTCAGCTTCGTCGAGTCCGCCGGAGCGGATCTGCGGGTCCGTACCGACCGCAAGCGCCAGGATTCCCCCGCCGCCACCAGCGCCCTCTCGCCCTTCGCCGAGACCGGCCGCTTCTTCTACGAGATGATCGAGCTCTCGAAGCTGCGCATCCCCACGGTCTGCGTGGTCTTCGGCTCCTCCACCGCCGGCGGCGCCTACCAGCCGGGTATGTCGGACTACAACATCGTGATCCGCGAGAAGTCGAAGATCTTCCTGGCCGGCCCTCCGCTGGTGAAGATGGCGACCGGTGAGGAGTCCGACGACGAGACCCTGGGCGGGGCCCAGATGCACGCGGAGATCTCGGGGCTGGGCGAGTACCTGGCCGAGGACGAGCGCGACGCCCTGCGCCTGTGCCGCGAGGTGGTCTCCCACCTCAACTGGCGCAAGCCGGGCCCTCCCCCGAGCCTGGCGCCCGACGAGCCGGTCCTGGATCCCGAGGAGCTGCTGGGCCTGGTGAGCCCGGACCTGCGCCGCCCGGTCGACGTGCGCGAGGTGATCGGCCGGGTCGTCGACGGCTCGCGCTTCGAGGACTTCAAGCCGCGCTACGGGCCCACCCTGGTGTGCGGCTGGGCCTCCATCCACGGCTACCCGCTGGGCATCCTGGGCAACAACGGGGTCCTCTACCCCGAGGCCGCCGAGAAGGCCGCCCACTTCATCCAGCTCTGCAATCAGATCGACGTCCCGCTGCTCTTCCTGCAGAACATCACGGGCTTCATGGTGGGTCGCGATTTCGAGCAGGCGGGGATCATCAAGAAGGGCTCGCAGATGATCAACGCCGTCACCAACTCGACGGTGCCGCACCTCACCGTGATCTTCGGCGCCTCCTACGGCGCCGGCACCTACGCCATGTCGGGTCGCGCCTTCAACAACCGCTTCACCTTCCTGTGGCCGACGGCGAAGATCGCCGTCATGGGGCCCAAGCAGATCGCCGGAGTGATGTCGATCGTGCGCCGGGCCGCGGCGGCCCGGAAGGGCGAGCCCTTCGACGAGGAGGCCGATGCCGCCCAGGTGGCGGCGGTCGAGGCCATTCAAGAGAAGGGCTCCCTGGCCCTGGCGGCCAGCGGCGCGATCAGCGACGACGGCATCATCGACCCGCGCGACACCCGCACGGTGCTCGGCATCTGTCTCTCCATCGTGCGCAACCGGCCGATCGAGGGCGCGCCGGGCTACGGGGTCTTCCGCCTGTGAGCGGGGCGCCGTCCGGCTTCGACACGCTGCTCGTCGCCAACCGCGGCGAGATCGCCCGTCGCGTCATGCGCAGCGCGCGCGACATGGGCCTGCGCTGCGTGGCCGTCTTCGTCGAGGCAGCCGCCGCCGCGCCCGTCGTTCGCGAGGCCGCCGCGGCCGTGCGGCTGGCGGCCTCCTACCTGGCCG
>CAZYOL010000340.1:0-3457 GCA_964649065.1 uncultured Spirochaetales bacterium | reverse complement strand
ACCCCTCCACCCTGCCGAGCGCGGCGCTGAAGCGCGCCTACGCCCGGGCCATCCAGCGGGCCCTGCCGGCGCTGGGCCGGCTGGTCCACCCCTTCGGCTGGCCGCCCCTGCGCGAGCAGATCGCGCGCTCGCTGGTCGCGCGGGGCATCCGCTGCGGAGCGGAGGACGTGGTCGTCACCAGCGGTGCCCAGCACGGGCTGTCCCTGCTCGGCCAGGTGCTGCTCGACCCGGGCGACGCCGTGGCGGTCGAGCAGCCCGGCTACTTCGGGGCGGCGGCGGCCTTTCGCGCCGCCCGCGCCGAGCTCGTCGGCATCGAGGTCGACGCCGAGGGCCTGCGCGTCGACCAGCTCGCCCGCGCCCTGCGCAGCCGCCGCATCAAGCTGGTCTACACCACGCCTTCGGCCCAGCACCCCACCGGCGTCGTGCTCTCCGGCGCCCGGCGCCGCGCCCTGCTGGCGCTGGCCGACGAGCAGCAGCTGCCCGTGCTCGAGGATGACTACGACAGCGAGCTCCGCTACGGCGACCCGCCGCTGCCCGCGCTCAAGACGCGCGATCCGGCCGGCCAGGTGCTCTACCTCGGCACCTTCTCGAAGGCCCTCTTCCCGGGCCTGCGCCTGGGCTACCTGGTGGGCGCGCGGCCGGTCCTCGCGCGGCTGGCCCGGCTGCGCTTCAGCCAGGACTTCGGGAGCGACGCGCTGGCCCAGGCCGCGGTCGCCGAGCTGCTGGCCTCCGGGGCCCTCGAGCGGCACCTGCGCCGCCTGCGGCGCCTCTACGGCGAGCGCCGCGCGGCCATGCTCGAGGCGCTGCGCGCGTCGCTGCCCGAGGGAGCCCGGCTCGCCGAGCCGCGGGGCGGGCACGCGGTGTGGCTGGCCCTGCCGAGCCACGTCGACCCGGAGGCGGTCTACGCCGACGCGTGTCGAGCGGGAATCACCTACATGCGGGGCGAGCTGGCCTACCTGCCCGGAGCTTCCGGGGGGGCGCGCCGGGGCCGGCACGAGCTGGCGCTGGCCTTCGTGAACCAGGACGTGGAGTGCATCCGCGAGGGAGTCCAGGCCTTCGCCCGCATCGTCAGCCGCCACGCGGCACACAGGAGATCCGCATGAGACTCGATCCCATCGAGAGGCCCAGGGGCCTGCTGCTGAAGCTGGCCTACCGGATGGCGCGGCGTCAGCTCGGACGCGTGCCGAGCGCCCTCAGCGTCCTCTACGCCCGGGCCCCGAGGCTGGCCCGGCTCGGCTACCGGATCCAGCAGACCAGCGAGAAGGGCCTCTCCCTCGATCCCGCGCTCAGGCATCTGGTCAGCGCCCAGACCTCGCTGCTGAACGGCTGCGGCTTCTGCGCCGACCTCCACGAGGCCCAGTGGGTCCGCAAGCGCCTGGGCGGCGAGCGCTTCGCCGCGCTGGCCGACTGGGCGACCAGCCCCCACTTCAGCGACCGCGAGCGCGCGGCGCTGGCCTACTGCGCCGAGATCACCCGACAGCGCCGGGTGGACGACGCCACCTTCGAGACGCTGCGCAAGCACTTCGACGAGCGGCAGATCGTCGAGCTCACCTGGCTGAACGCGTTGGCCAACTACTACAACCTGATGGCGGTGCCGCTCGGCCTGGAGTCCGACGGCCTCGCGGAGCTGGCGCGCAGCGAAGCCGCCTCATAGCCAGCGGCTGCGCCGGAAGATCCAGCCCACCGCCAGGCCGAGGCCCACGAGTAGGCCGACGAAGAGCAGGAAGGCGGGCTCCGACTCGGCCCCGGGGATGCCGCCCAGGTTCACGCCCAGCAGCCCGGTGAGGAAGGAGAGCGGAAGGAAGATGCCCGTCACGATCGAGAGCAGGTACATGCGTCGATTCAGCTGGTCGGTGAGGCGGCTCTCGACCTGCTGCTGGGTGACGGCCGCCTGATCGCGCACGGCCTCCAGGTGCTCGAGGTGGCGGCGCAGCTGGTCGTCGGCCTCGCGCAGCAGCGAGCGGTCCTGCTCCTCGAGCCAGTCGAGATCGGCGCTGCGCAGTCGGTCCATGGCCTGGCACTGGGGGGCGATGAAACGGCGCAGGGCGATCAGGTCGCGGCGCAGCTCCGCCAGGGCGTTGCGGCGATCGTCGCCGACGTCCCCGGTCGCGAGCAGGGCCTCCTCGACCTCCTCTGCCTGCTCCTCGATGGCGAGAATGGACTCGCGCATGCGTTCGACCAGGCGGTGGGCGAGCGCGGCGACCAGGGCCCCGGGACGCTCGGGCCCGCGACCTTCGTCGAGGCGCCGGAGCAGGTCGCCGACGCTGCGCAGCCTGCGATGGCCGGCCGACACGATGCGGTGCGCGTCCACCCAGAGGCGGATGGCGACCATGTCCTCGGGCTCCTGGCCCGGGTTGTGGTTCACGCCGCGCAGGATCAGGATCAGGGCGCCGTCGTCGACGGTGGCCCGCGGGCGCGTCTCGGCAGCCAGCAGGGCCTGGCTGGCGTCCTCGTCGAGGCCGCTCTCCGAGGCGATCCAGCCGCGCGCCTCCTCCTCGTTGAGGTCGAGGTGGAGCCACAGCGGCCCGGCCTCGGGACGCCAGCTGCGGGCCGCCTGCCAGCCCAGGCGCTCGCCTCCCCCCTGGCCGTCGAGCAGGACGGCGTGGACCAGGGCGGGAGACTCGCTCACGCCGGCAGCATCGCCCGGAGCCGGCGGGAATTCCATCGCCGCGCCGATCGCTAGGCGGCCGCGCCCAGGTTGAGGAGCAGGCGTCGGGTCGACTCGAAGAGCTCGCGGGGCGCGCGCGAGCGACCGGGCGGCAGCGGCGCGTGGATGCGGTGATTGGGGGCGACCCTCAGGCCGCCGCCCGCCTGGGTCAACAGATTCACCAGGCGCTGCGGGTCGATGCGGGTCGACTCGGCGGCCGTCAGCACCAGCTCGCCGCGGGCGGTCTCGATGCTCGCCACGCCGAGCTGCTGGGCCAGGATCTTCAGCCGGATCACGCCGAGCAGGTTCTCGGCCTCCTCCGGCAGCGGGCCGAAGCGGTCGAGCAGCTCGTCGCGGATGCGGTCGATCTCCGCGTCGTCCCGGCAGCTGGCCAGTCGCTTGTAGAGCACCAGCCGCTGGTTCACCACCGCGACGTAGTCCTCGGGCAGCCGCGCGACGATGGGCAGGCGGATCTCCGGGTCGACCTCCTGCTCGAGCTTCTGTCCGCGCAGCTCGGCGATGGTGTCCTGTAGCATCTCCATGTAGGTCTCGTAGCCCACCGCGGCCAGGTGGCCGGACTGCTCGGCCCCGATCAGGTTGCCGGCCCCGCGAATCTCGAGATCCATGTTCGCCAGCCGGAAGCCGCTGCCCAGCGCCGACAGCTCCTGGATGGCGTCGAGGCGACGCTCCGCGTCTCCCGACAGGCCCTCGACGCCGGGGATCATCAGATAGGCGTAGGCGCGCTGGCTGCTGCGCCCCACCCGCCCGCGCAGCTGGTAGAGCTGGGCCAGGCCGAGGCGGTCGGCGCGG
>CAZYOL010000339.1:0-3474 GCA_964649065.1 uncultured Spirochaetales bacterium | reverse complement strand
CGGGCAGGGCCGGGCTGGATGCGCGGCGCGGCGCGGGCGCGGCGGCGGGCCGCGCCGGCGGCGGCGCCGGCGGGGCCGCCGCGAAGCGGTCGATCTTCTCGAGCTCCCGGGCGATCGACGCGACCGCATCCAGGACCACCAGCCCCACCGTCTCGAGGCTCTCCTGGGAGCAGTGCTCCGGAGTGTCGTCCTCGGTGCCGGCGTAGAGGCCGGGCGGCTCGTCGCTGCCGTAGCGCGTGTCGGTCAGCAGGACGGCGCGGCGCAGGCCCCGACTGGTGAAGGCCAGGTGTCCGGCGGTGGGCGACTCGAAATCCTGGACCGGCGGGAAGGCGTCGCTGCGGCCGAGCCGGCCGGCGCTGCGCCAGAAGGCCTGGCGCCAACGACGGTGGGAGCGCAGGTCGCGGCTGATGCGCAGATCCGCGTCACCGATGCGGTTCATGTAGACGAGCAGGCGGATCGAGGCCAGCTCCCCGGACTCGGCCCAGCGCTCCGCCAGGTGCGTGCTGCCGATCCAGGCCAGGTTCGACTCCTCGGGAGCCCCGCGACCCAGGGGGGCCTCGGCGTCGACGAAGGCGACGCGAGTGGTGTAGGCGGACGTGCGCTGGGAGAGCACCCGCGCCAGCTCCAGCAGCAGGGCCGCACCGGAGCCCCCGTCGTTGGCGCCGACGAAATCGAATCGTTCGAAGTAGCGGGTGTCGTAGGGGGCGACGAGGACGAAGAGATCCTCCGAGCTGCCGGGCAGGGTTGCGATCAGGTTGACCGCCTCGATGGCGCTGCCGTCGGCCAGGCTCACCTCGATGGGCTGCTCCTCGACCGCCAGCCCGTAGGACTCGAGCTCGCCGCGGATGTACTGGCGCGCCGCCTCCCCGCCGGGGGTTCCAGAGGCCCGGGGGCCGATCTCCACCAGCCTCTCCAGGTGCGCCCAGGCCCGCGCGGCCGACAGCACGCGGGGATCGGCCTCCGGTGCCGGGAGCGGCTCCACGGGCACGGGGGCGGGGCTGCTGCAGGCGAGCGCGAGCAGGAGCGCGAGCCGCGTGAGCAAGCGGGGCAGATCGTTCTGACGCGAGGCGAGCGGACTGAGCATCGGGTCTCGGATCGGC
This sequence comes from uncultured Spirochaetales bacterium, assembly GCA_964649065.1. Classification (GTDB taxonomy): domain Bacteria; phylum Myxococcota_A; class UBA9160; order UBA9160; family SMWR01; genus CAZYOL01. The sequence goes on along the minus strand of CAZYOL010000339.1, from coordinate 2,374 downwards.
TCCTGGCGCGCGGATACTACAGCGCCCGGGAGCCGGATTGGAGGTCTGCGATCGATTCTCGTGACACACCGGGGCGCTCGTGGCCACTTCCCCAATGCCCCCTCTCAGGCGGGGCTCTTCGAAGTGGAAGGCAGGGTCCTGTCCCGCAGGGCCCTGCCTTCGTTCGAGCCCGCCGGTCCCGCGGAGCCACAGCCTGTCGCGCGTGCTCGGCGCCTCCCTGCTCGGAGTCGAGGGCGTCCCGGTCGAGGTCGAAGTCCGGATCAGCTCGCTGCTGCCGCGGGTGGACATCATCGGGCTCGCCGAGGCCAGCGTCCGCGAGAGCGCCGCGCGCGTCCGCGCCGCCACGGCAGCGCTCGGACTGCCCTTCCCGGACCGGCGCGTGACCGTGAATCTGGCCCCGGCCTCGCTCCGCAAGGGCGGGTCTGCCCTGGACCTCCCGATCGCCGTGGGCGTGCTGGCGGCCGGCGACCTGCTGCCGCCGGAGCCCCTCCGGGGTCTCGGCCTGATCGGCGAGCTGGCGCTCGACGCGAGGCTGCGACCGGTGCGGGGCGCCCTGGCGCTGGCGCTGGCCCTGCGCGACGCGGGCTGCGTCCGGGTGGTGGTGCCGACGGGCTGCGGCCCCGAGGCCGCCCTCGCCCCGGGCATCGAGGTACTGGGTGCGGAGGGGCTGGCCGAGGTGGTGGCCCACCTGCGCGACGACCAGGCCCTGCCGCGGGCGGAGCCCGCGGTGCGGCCGCACGCGCCCGAGGGCGGCCCCGGCGACCTGGCCGACGTGCGCGGACAGGAGCGGGCCAAGCGCGCCCTCGAGGTCGCCGCGGCCGGCGGCCACGCCGTGCTGCTGCGCGGCGCCCCCGGCGCCGGCAAGAGCATGCTGGCCCGCAGGCTGCCGGGCTTCCTGCCCGGACTCGACCCCGAAGAGGCACTGGAGGTGACCCGCATCCACGGAGCCGCCGGCGTCCTGTCGGAGGGCGCGCCGGTCGTGTGGGAGCGGCCCTTCCGGGCGCCCCACCACACCGCCAGCCCCGCCGGCATCCTGGGCGGGGGAAGTCCGCCGCGCCCGGGAGAGGTCTCCCTGGCCCACCGGGGAGTGCTCTTCCTCGACGAGCTGCCCGAGTTCGGGCGCCGCACGCTCGAGGCCCTGCGCCAGGTGCTGGAGGAGCGGCGGGTGCGCATCGCGAGAGCCCGCTGGTCCTGCGTCTTCCCGGCGCATTTCCAGCTGGTCGCGGCGGCCAATCCCTGCCCCTGCGGCTGGTGGGGCAGCGCCCGGCGCGACTGCCGCTGCGACGAAGGGGCGGTGGCGCGCTACGCCGCCCGCCTCTCCGGCCCTCTGCTCGACCGCATCGACATCCCGCTGTCGGTGCCCGCCCTTGAGTGGCGGGAGCTGGATGCCCCGGCAGCGGGCGCCACCAGCGGAGAGGTTCGCCGCCGCGTCGAGAGCGCGCGACGCCTTCAGGAGCGGCGGGGCCGGGGCCGCGGCTTCCGCACCAACGCGGAGATCCCCGACGCCCTGCTCGACGCAGCCGTGGACGCCACGCCGGAGGCCCGCGCCCTGCTGGGGCGCGCGGTGGAGCGGCTGGGCCTCTCCGCACGGGCCGCCCGGCGGGTGCTGCGGGTCGCCCGCAGCGTGGCCGACCTGGCCGGCGAGCCCCGAGCCGGCCCGGAGGCGCTCGCCGAGGCGCTGGACTACCGCACGCCCGCGGCCCCCTGAGGAGCCCTCGAATCCGCGCCCGACAGGCCCCGTCCCATCCGTATGAGTCGGAGGAGGGCGGCGTGTCCGAAAATCGACGGCGGCGCTACCAAAAGCGTCACTCCGGAGGCTCCTGCGCGCCCCCCTCGAGCCGGCCGCCTGGCCCGAAGCCTTCGAAAAGACAGAGCTTCGGGATGCGCAGCCCGGACGCAGGCGAGTGGCATGGTTCCTGCTTGGTAAGGTCTTCCAGGAGGCGAAATCGCATGCCCGCGCGGCCCCACCCCGGCCTTCCCGAGCCGGTCGACGATCGCGAGCCCCAGTCCGTCACGCTGCTGGAGCTGGTGCAGGCGATCGGCGAGGTGACCGAGGACGACGGCGAGGTCGTCGCCACCGTGATCGCCCTGCTGCGCTCGGGGCGGGTGCGCCTGTGCGGAAACTTCCGCGGGCTGCCGATCGAGGCCCTGCTCTAGCCGAGCCCGCCGCCGGCTTGGCCGCGCCCTCGCCGACCCGCTCCCGACCCCCGGGCCCGATGTGATATCCCTCGATCTCCGGGGGGTTGGCGATGTCCGATCAGGAGTCCTTCGCGTTCGCGTCGCGGGGCAAGGGCGGCGGGTCCAAACGCAAGACGCCGAAGGCGGGCGGCGGCCGGCGCAAGGCCTCGAAGGCCGGCGCCGGCGCGCGGGGAGG
>CAZYOL010000338.1:0-3482 GCA_964649065.1 uncultured Spirochaetales bacterium | reverse complement strand
GATAGACTAGGTGTGCAGATGCAGGGGTGTACAGATAGCGGGGGGGAGGGGGGGAGAGCGGCGATGAGATAGAGTTAGGTGGACTCATTCATCGTTCTAAATCAGCTTTATAGTTGAATAATCGTTCTAACTTCCACCGTTATGTAGAAAAGGAATGAGAGAGAAGTGGATTCACTGATAGAGAGGTGTGGACGTGCCGTGAGGCGAGCCCAAAACATGTATGAGTCTTACATATATCTCTCTTTCTCTCTCACCAACCACCCAACTCACCAATAGTCAAAACCCTCCCACACCCTCCTAGCTCAAGCCCCTCACTCGGTCGGTCTAAAGGGGCGAGCATAAGGTCTCTCCGGACCTCGACACACTAAATCCTCGTCCAAGATGTCTGCAAATCGCCTCCTACGATCTCCTCCGGATGCAGCCAGATCTGCTCTATCGGTCACTTGGAAAACGTTCAGCTTCATGAGGGCGACAGAGAGGGTTCTGCACCAGCGGTTGAGGAGGCCTTCGCGGTACTCCACTTGCTCTGCACGGCTCAGATGGTTGGGGACGGGACGGCGTTTGGCGAGCTCACGAAGAAAGTCGATACCCCTCGTTCCAAGCCTGCCGAAGGTCTCGAAAACGAACGGGGTGAACTTTGCTTGTGCTGCTTCGACGCGGGCCTTGTACTTTCTGTCCTTAACTCTCTCCATCTCTGCGGCCTGTTTACCACCGGGAGGCTGAGAGGATCTGTTCATGACCGTGCGCCAAGCTTGGGTTGATGTATCTGGGCGGACTGGGTGAGTGACGGACAGGTCGACAAGGTGATATTGTCCATTCACTATAAACACCACATCCATCCGCTGTTCGTCTGTGCCATCTGACGAGTTGTTAGCGTTGTTTTGTGCTGTTTGGAGAGGCGGGATGCCCACTGTTGATAAGAGAGTCTCAGTGTGAGCTGGCACCTTCACTTCTCTGGCCAGTCGAGCTAGGGTATCTCTGAGGAGGTTGTGTTTGATGTTTCGCTGGTCTCCATGTCCACAAAGGAAGAAATGGTCGCAGTATTGGTCTACGTTTTCTCCACAGGTACATCGAGGCGCTATCCGAGCTTGAGGGAAGGTTGCGCCGAGTCTGAGGGAAACGGAGAGGCGATACTGGTGGTCATTCATAGTATATTCTGGACTTGTAGGCACTGCAGTGAGCCATCCAGATGCGCTGGGTCCTCTGCAGCTGAGTAAGCGGGCTTTGGCTCTGCCGCGTGCTGGAAGAGAGTCGAACAATTCCTCGAATTGCCGAGATTGGAGTCGGTGGGAGAGTTGGCTCTGCAGCTTTGGCTTTGGATCTCCACATACAAGTGCTGAGAAAGCTGGGAGGAGGTTGGGTGCTGAGGGGTTGCTGGCTGGAGTCGAGACTGAGGCGTGGATCTGTGCTGCGGTGGATAGCCAAGGAAGGGATAAGAAGGCGGCCTCTCCACCGAACGGCATCCAAGACTCGTCACGAAAACGATGTAAAACTTCCCCTGCTGACACACTGATGGAACCGAGGAATGCTGCTGGTGCTGTTTGCTGGGCTGAGATAAGACCGAGTCCTCCCAGTCTGATAGGGAGGGCAACCTGACGGCGAGCCATTGCGTCGAAAATCTGTTGGAACATGGCTGAGGCAGTGGTGATGATCGACTCATCGTGGCGTGTTGCAGCCGACATCAATGGACTTCCTGGTAAGGGCGGGAGGATTCGACACCAGTAGTTGAATCGGGGGAGGGCGCAGTAGCGGAGAAGGAGGGAGGCGGCCTGCAGATGACCCTTAGAAAATTCCACCAAAGCATTGAGAAGGCGTTCGTGTTTGTTGTGGACATCGTTCAGAGTGTTGGTGATGAAGGCTGGTGTACCGATGGGGGCTCCCAAGAGTTTGATGCCGTGTATACTGCATTTCAGGGCTGAGGCGGCTGCATGGGGTATATCTGTGGCTGTTCTCCAGTGAGGGCTCCATGCGTGACTTTTGTCGCGGCGGAGGGAGAGGTGGTAGGTAAGAAGCACTCTCTCAGCCGCTGACACAAAGTCCTCTACCATACTCTCCGCCAAGCCCGCCCCCAAATCATCCATATACCCACACACCAGGGCATCAGGGTATTCCCTTTTCAGTTGGAAGAGGACTTGTTGGAATGCAAGGCAGAAGAGGAAAGGGCCGGCTGCATCCCCCTGCTGTGTGCCCTCCTCACTCAAGATTGTCGCCGTGGAACCATCTTCAAGGGTATACCACAACTCAGCGGGTTCTCCATAGAACTGCCAGAAAAAATCCACAAACTGAGGGTACTCATTTGCGAGCTCAGTGAGGATGGTTTGTCGATCGATGGAGTTGAACGCATTCTTGCAATCCAGAGAGGCGAAGACGCGTCGGTAGAGGGGACCATCATCGGCCTCCAGAAAGGTTTGCGCCGCTCTAATCATCTTCTCTGACCCTGCTGATGTGCCGACTGCAAATTGGTGTGGTGCAAAGTCTTCCTCGAATTTGAGCTTGTGCTGCATACAGAGGGCCTTCGTGACCCACCGTCTGAGAACATCCCCAATCGCTATCGGTCGGACACCACCCCCTTCTTTTTCGAGGGCAAAAAGTCGTGCCGAACGAAGGACCTCTGTGCAGGTTGATGGGAGGTCTCCTCTGGTCATTCTCCTCACGAATGTAAGGAAAGGAAGAGCGTCTGACTCACGGGCTGTATTGTTGGTGGTGGAAAGGGTGGGGCGGGTGGATGAGGTGGCGAGGAAGGACCGGAGATGCTCGTATCGTAAAGCAGTGGGACCGGCAGCTGAGCCTCGTGGTGAAGATTTGATTGCAGCAAGGAGATATTCCGGCTGAACATCGAGTGGGGCTGGTTGCTCATCCCGGCTGAAAGTGGGCTTGACCATCGGCTCTGGGGCTTGGGGGTGGAGTGCTCTAAGCTTAGTGAGTGTTGCATTGGTGGGGGATGCGATTTTGTCCGACACCAGCCGTTTTGCTGCTCTGGAGAGCTCTCCTTTCTCCACCAATTTCGAGGCTGCTCTACGCTTTGACTCTTCGGAGGAGGTGCTGGTGAGGTCGGCGCTGTGTCCACTGTGAAGGAATTGCTCACTCTCTCTGATAAGCGATTCCCAATCTCCTGCCCAGAAGCGGCGAAACCGATTTTTCCACCGTCTGTAACCGTGCTCTCCTCCACAGGTCATTGGGAAAAGAACCAGAGAGGGTAGGTATTGTACCACCAGGCAGCCGAGATCTGATTTGGCCCTATTGGAAGAGGCGCATAGACGCTCTGTGGCTAGGACTGCATCTCTCCACTCAAATCGGGCCCAGAGTGAGAGTGTTTCCTGAGATCGGATGCCCAATTTAAAGTGAGCAATGATATCGTCGTGAGTGAGTGAGGCCAAATAGTCTAGACCTCGCTGAGGTAAGTCCCGAAAGGGGGTCTGCTGCTGATTCACTGGGGGTGGAGGAGGGACATTCAGCGAACACTTTCCTCCTGGACAACCTCC
>CAZYOL010000337.1:0-3493 GCA_964649065.1 uncultured Spirochaetales bacterium | reverse complement strand
GCTCCCGGGGCGCCGGCCGCGGCGCCGGTCGTAACGGGCTGGACGCCGGTCCCGGCCCCACAGCTTCCCGTCTTCTGGGCGGTCGCCGACGTGATCGTGCCGCGCTGGCAGGGGCATCCCGCCGCCAGCGAGATCGATCTCCTGCCCCGGCTCGAGAAGCTCGCCCGGATGTTTCCGGAGCCCGCCGCCTACCGCTACCAGACCTGGCTGCAGTTCGAGGCGGTGCTGCGCCGCCGCGTCGACTTCTCCGCCGGCCTTCCCGACCCGGGCCAGCTCCACGAGCTCTTCGAATCCCTCTACACGGAGTGGCGTCGGGCCGATCGGCCCAGCGCCGAGAGCCACTACTTCGAGAAGCTGCGGATGGACGTGCTGCGCGCCTACTACTCCAGCCCGGCGGGCTGGAAGGCGGTGGGCTACGCGGGCCCGGTGCGGCGCAGCCACCCCCGTGAGGCCGAGGGCGAGGCTCGATCGGCTTGAAGGAGGCCGAGGTCTGCGTCGTGGGGGCCGGCGCCGGGGGCGCCGTGGCCGCCTGGGCGCTGGTGCAGCGCGGCGTCCGGGTGCTGCTGCTGGAGTCGGGGCCGCGCTACGACCCGGCCCGGTACACGACCCACGAGCAGGACGTCGACATCCTCTCGGCCCCCTTTCGCCGCTTCACGCGGGAGGCGGAGCCCAGCTATCGCAGCGGGCCGGGTCAGGAGCTCGATCCGGACTTCGCGCAGCTCGCCAGCGACAGCATCTCGATGCTGGCGGGCCCGGCCTCCGGCCGGCGCCAGGCCTTCCAGTGGTGGCGGGCCCTGGGCGTCGGCGGCTCGACGCTCCACTTCTCGGGCGAGGCCCAGCGCTTCGCGCCCCACGCCTTCCGCATGCGCAGCCGCCACGGCGTGGCGGCGGACTGGCCCCTCGACTACGCCGAGCTGGAGCCCTACTACGCGCGGATCGAGGAGCTGATCGGAGTGGCCGGGCAGCCGGGCAATCCCTTCAAGGCCCCGCGCGGTCCCTTTCCTCAGCCGGCGCACCCGCTCTCCGCCTCGTCGCTGCACCTGCAGGGCGCCGCCCGGCGGCTCGGCTGGCAGCTCCTTCCCAACAGCCTGGCCGCCCTGTCGAGGCCGCGGCCCGGGCGCGCGCCCTGCCACTACTGCAACGGCTGCGGGCTCGGCTGCATGGCGCGGGCCAAGGGCAGCGTCGACGTGGCGGTGATCCCGGCCGCCGAGGCCTCGGGTCGGCTCGAGCTGGTTACGGGCTTCCGGGTCCAGCGCCTGGAGCACGGGCCCGACGGTCGCATCACCGGGGTGATCGGCACAGACGCCCGGGGCGTCGAGCAGCGCATCCGCGCCCGGGCGGTGGTGCTGGCCGCCGGAGCGGTGGAGACGCCGCGCATCCTGCTCAACTCGGCCGGCGGCGCCCATCCCCACGGCGTCGGCAACGCCCACGACCAGGTCGGCCGCTACCTCACCGACACGCTCTTCGTCGCGCTCTTCGCGCTCTTCGACCCCGGGCTCGAGAGCTACGCGGGCCACCCCAACGACGCCCGCATCTGGGACTTCAACGGCGCCTCCGAGGACGCCCCGCTGCCCAACGGCATCCTGATCGGTCCGCACACGGGCTTCTTCTCGCGGCTGCGCGGCTACGCCTGGGAGATCGCACCCGGCTTCGGGGTGCGGCACCGGCAGCGTATGGCCGAGGTCTTCGGCGGTGCCGTCGAGCTCTACGCCCAGGCGGAGCAGCTGCCGCGGGCGGACAATCGAGTGACCCTGTCGGGCCAGCGGGACGCCGCCGGCGCGCCGCTGGCGCACGTCGAGATGCGCCTCGACCGCCAGGACCTCGAGGCCATGGCCTTCGCCCGCGCGCGGCTACTCGAGCTGGCGGAGGCGGGCGAGGCCGCCGAGATCCCGGGCCAGTGGACGGCCTACGACGGCTCCGTCTCCACCCACTCGCTCGGCAGCTGTCGCATGGGTCACCGCCCCGAGAGCTCGGTGCTCGACCCCTGGGGCGCCGTGCACGGGCACTCCAATCTGGTCGTGGCCGACGCCTCGGCGCTGGTCACCCAGAGCGCCGACTCGCCCTCGCTCACCATCGAGGCGCTGGCGCTGCGGGCGGCCGAGGCGCTGCACGACCGGGCCTCCCGGGGCGAGGTCTGAGCCCCATCCTTGACGGGGCCCGCGGCATGCGCGAGCGTTGCGGGGGGTGACGGATCGCGCTCGGGGGGTTTGCAGCGTTCCGTCCGCCGCGCTCTACGTGTGAGCGCAGCCTCCCGGGTGCGACCAGCTCGCCATTCGCCACGTGCCAGCACCATCCCCACGGGCTCTCCCATGGGGAGCGGGAGGAAGAGGATGCGCCGTCTCTCATCGGCCGGAATCGCAGCCGGGCTCGCGACCGGCCTGATCGTCGTTCTGCTCTCGGGCCCTGCGCTCGCCAGCGAGCCCCTGCCGGACGAGGATGCCGTCGGCAACACCAACGGCGGCAGCGCCCTGTTCTCGAAGCTGACCCCGGCGGGTCCCGGGCTGCACGAGGCCTGCGCGGTCTGCCAGCCGGCGGCGCCCTCGTGCTTCGATTCGAGCGGCAACCTCAGGCCTCTGATCGCCGATGCGGTCCGGCTCCGGGTGCAGAACACCAACCTCAACCGCGTGATCGAGAACGAGTTCAGCAACCGGGAGCCGCGCTTCGACTACCGGCAGATGAGCAACCCCTCGCGCGGGGAGTCTCCAATCTTCAAGATCGAGATCGTGAGCGACGACGAGATGGTCGCCCTGGCTGAGACGGAGTGCGACCCCGCCGAAGTCCGGACCTCCAATCTGCGGACCGTCTTCGACTTCAATCGCCTGGCCAACGGCGCCCAGACCCGGGCGCAGATCCGCTTCCTCGAGTCGATCACCGAGGCCTGCGACCTGACGCCGAGCCAGCGCGACCTGCTGGTCGCGCTCTGCGCCGAGAACAGGGCGGTGCGCCTGAGTCCGCGCTCCGGCACCAACGCCGGTCGGGTGCTCAACATCATCCTCAACCGGCTACCCATCATCGACCTGAACGCCGCTCCCTGAGCGCCACGCTCGCCCCCTCGGCGACCGCGTGGTGCGCGGCGCTCTCGCTCGCAGCGGGGCTGCTGCCGAGCGGCTGCGGCTGCGAGCGGGCCCAGGGGCCGCCGGCCGGGCCGAGCGCCGAGGCACCCACCGCGGAGGCCGTGAGGGCTCCCGCGCTGCCGGCAGCCGGGGACTTCTTCGTCGAGCCGGCGGGCGCGGGCTACACGCTGCTGGCCCGGGAGGCGCCGCTGGCCGCGGTGCTCCGGGCGCTGGAGAGCCAGGCCGGCTTCGAGCTGCGCCTGGACGCCGAGGCCGTCGCCGGCCGCCGCGTCACGCTGCAGGTGACGGAGGCGCCGCTGGCAGAGCTGCTGCAGCAGCTCCTCGGAGAGCTGCCCTTCGCCCTGCGCTTCGACGAGGGCCGGCTGCTGGCGCTGGCGGTGGGCGCGGACGCGCGGCCCGGGCCCGAGCCCCGGCGGGCG
>CAZYOL010000336.1:0-3510 GCA_964649065.1 uncultured Spirochaetales bacterium | reverse complement strand
AGGTCCGCAAGGCGGTGGTGGTGCGCACCAAGAAGGGCATCGGGCGCCCGGACGGATCCTTCATCCGCTTCGACGACAACGCGGCGGTGCTGATCGACCAGGCGCAGGAGCCGGTGGGCACGCGCATCTTCGGGCCGGTCGCCCGCGAGCTGCGCGCGCGCCGGTTCATGAAGATCATCTCGCTGGCCCCGGAGGTGCTCTGATGAAGCCCCGCCTGCAGGAGCGCTACGAGTCGGAGGTCCGGGAGCGGCTCTCCAAGGAATTCGGCTACAAGAACGTGCACGAGATCCCCAGGCTCAGCAAGATCGTGGTCAACGTGGGCCTGGGGGAGGGTGCCGCAAACCCGAAGCTGCTGGACAAGGCTGCAGAGGAGCTGGCCCTGATCACGGGCCAGAAGGCGGTCATCCGCAAGGCGCGCAAGTCGATCGCGAACTTCAAGCTGCGCGCGGGGCAGCCGGTGGGGGCCTCGGTGACCCTGCGGCGGGCCCGGATGTGGGAGTTCCTGGATCGACTGCTCTCGGTCTCCCTGCCGCGGGTGCGAGACTTCAAGGGCGTCTCGCCCAAGGCCTTCGACGGCCGCGGCAACTACTCCCTGGGCATCCGAGAGCAGATCATCTTTCCCGAGATCGACTACGACTCGGTGGAGCGAATCACCGGAATGAACGTGACCGTCTGCACGACGGCCCGCAACGACGCCGAAGGCCGGGCGCTGCTGGGGCACCTCGGGCTGCCCTTCCGGCAGTAGCGGTGGAGAAGATCCCATGATGACCGACCCCATCGCCGACATGCTGACGCGCATCCGCAATGCGGGGCGCGCCCGTCACCTGGAGACGCGCTGCGCCTCCTCCCGCCTGAAGCTCGGCCTCGCCCGGGTCCTGGAAGAGAAGGGCTTCCTGGGCGAGGTGCGCGTGGAGGCCCGGGAGGGACGCCCGGAGCTGGTGATGTCGGTTCGCTATGCCGACGACGGAGCACCGCTGATCGACGGCATTCGCCGGATCTCGCGGCCCGGTCGCCGCGTCTACGTCGGGGTCAAGGAGGTGCCGAGCGTGCGCAACGGGCTCGGCATTGCCGTGCTCTCCACTTCCAAGGGCATCCTGGCCGATGCCGAGGCGCGGGCCGAATCCGTCGGCGGCGAGATCCTCTGCGAGGTCTGGTAGTCATGTCCCGGATCGGACGCAAGCCCATCTCCCTGGCCTCCGGCGTCGATGTCCAGCTGAAGGAGGGTCAGGTGCACGTGAAGGGCCCGAAGGGCAGTCTGCAGCAGGCCCTGCCCGAGGGCATCCGTCTGGTCGTCGAGGGCGGGAAGGTCCTCGTGGAGCGGAGCGACGACGAGAAGCGCAGCCGGGCCCTGCACGGCCTGGCCCGGGCCCTGGTGGCGAACATGGTGCGTGGCGTGAGCGAGCCCTGGGTGAAGGAGCTGGAGATCCAGGGGGTCGGCTACCGCGCGGACGTTGCCGGCAAGAAGCTCACGCTGCTGCTGGGATTCTCTCATCCCGTCGAGATCCCGGTTCCCGAGGGACTCCAGGTCTCGGTCGACCGCAACGTGGTGCTCAAGATCGAAGGCATCGACAAGCAGCAGGTCGGCCAGTTCGCGGCCGACCTGCGCTCGCTGCGCCCGCCCGAGCCCTACAAGGGCAAGGGCGTTCGCTACATCGACGAACAGATCCGCCGGAAGGTGGGCAAGGCCGGTGCGACCGGCGGGGGCTGATGCGGATGAGGCGCAAGATTCGCACGGAGAAGGATCGCAAGTGGCGTGCGCGCAGGTCGCGTGTCCGGCGGGGCATCGAGCGCTCACTGCACCCGCGCCTCACGGTCTTCCGCAGCGCCAAGCACATCTATGCCCAGCTGGTCGACCCGCTGACGGGGCGCACCCTGACGACCGTCTCCAGTCGCGGGGCCCAGCTCCGCGGCGAGCTCTCTTCCACGGGCAACGTGGAAGCAGCGAAACGGGTCGGCGCTGCCATCGCGGCGGCCGCGCGCGAGAAGAACATCGAGCGCGTCGTCTTCAACCGCAATGGCTTTCTCTATCACGGCCGCGTGAAGGCGCTGGCCGAGGCGGCCCGCGAGGCGGGCCTGCAGTTCTAGGAGCACGCTCTTGGCGATCCATCACTTGAATCCCAACGACTACGAGCTGACCGACCGGGTGATCCACATCAACCGGGTCGCGAAGGTCGTGAAGGGCGGTCGTCGCTTCAGCTTCAGCGCGCTGGTCGTGGTGGGAGACGGCGACGGCGTGGTGGGGGCCGGCTACGGAAAGGCCGGTGAGGTCCCCGAGGCGATTCGCAAGGGCATCGAGAAGGCCCGGAAGTCGCTGGTGCAGATCCCGCTGGTAGAGGGCACCCTCCCCCACGAGCTGATCGGTCGCTTCGGCGCCGCGAAGGTGCTGATGCGGCCCGCGTCGCCGGGAACCGGAGTCATCGCGGGAGGGCCCGTGCGCGCCGTGCTCGAGGTGGCCGGCGTGCGCGACGTGCTCACCAAGACCCTCGGCACGAACAATCCCCAGAACGTGGTGCGGGCCACCATGGGAGCGCTGCGCGAGCTGCGCGACCCGGAGCTCCGCTCCCAGGAGCTGGCCCACGCATGAGTGAGGCGCGCATCAAGGTGAGCCTCGTGAAGAGCGTGATCGGCCGCGACCGCCGGCAGCGCGAGGTCCTGCGCGGCCTCGGCCTCAGGCGCATCCGCCAGACGGTGGAGGTGGAGGACACGCCCTCCGTGCGCGGCATGATCGCCCGGGTGACGCATCTCGTGCGGGTGGAGGAGTCCTGATGCTGGATCGTCTCGAGCCTCGGCCGGGGGCCCGCCGACCGCGCAAGCGCGTGGGCAGGGGGCCCGGCGGCAAGGCGGGCAAGACGGCGGGACGCGGCACCAAGGGGCAGGGCAAGCGCTCGGCCGGCCGCTCGCGGCCGGCCCGCTTCGAGGGCGGCCAGATGCCCCTGGCCCGCCGCCTGCCCAAACGGGGCTTCCACAACCGCAGTCGGGTGACCTATCAGGAGGTCAACGTCGGGGCCCTCTCGGGCTTCGGCGAGGGGGCGACGATCGACTTCGAGGCCCTGGCGGCCCGGGGCCTGGTGCGGCGCAACGGCGGAGCGGTCAAGCTGCTCGGCGAGGGCGATGCCCCGCCCGGGGCCACCGTGGTCGTGGCCCGGGCCAGCGAAGGGGCGCGCCGCAAGATCGAAGCGGCCGGCGGAAAGGTGGAGCTGCCGGCATGATCGGGGGCGTCCAGAACATCGGCCGCATCACGGAGCTCCGTCAGCGCATCCTCTTCACCTTCGGGATGCTGGCGGTCTACCGGATCGGCGCGTTCATCGTGACGCCGGGAATCAACTCGGAGGTCGTTCGCAACTTCTTCGAGCAGGCCCAGGGGACCGTCTTCGGCCTCTTCAGCCTCTTCTCGGGAGGGGCGCTCGAGCAGCTCTCGATCTTCTCGCTGGGCATCATGCCCTACATCAGCGCGTCGATCATCTTCCAGCTGCTGACGGTGGTGATCCCGCAGCTCGAGCAGCTGAAGAA
>CAZYOL010000335.1:0-3542 GCA_964649065.1 uncultured Spirochaetales bacterium | reverse complement strand
GCCTCCGGCGGAACGGGCCGGCGGCGCCGCCGGCGGGGTCGCGGGCGGCGGCGCAAGCGGCCGACCTCCAGCGACTGATCAGCGGGACGCCGGGAAGACGATCCGGAACTCGGTCCCCTCGCCCGGGCCGCTCTCCACGTCGATGGTTCCGCCGTGATCCGCCACGATCTGCTGGGCGACCACCAGCCCCAGGCCGTTGCCCTGCCCCGCCTCCTTGCTGGTGTAGAAGGGCTCGAAGATGCGCGGCAGCTCCTCCGCGGAGATGCCCGCGCCGGTGTCGGAGACGCGCACCACGAGCCCCTCGGTCTCGGGCTCGATCTCGACGCGCAGGCGGCCCCCGTGCGCCATGGCATCTGCGGCGTTCAGGAAGAGGTTCAGGAAGAGCTGCTGGAGTCGCTCGGGATCCCCGGTCACGCGGGCCGAGGGCGCGAAGCTCCGCTCCACCTCGATCTTCTGTCGCGCGAGCTTCTCCTCCACGAAGGAGAGCGTGGTCTCGAGCACGCCCGACAGGTCGACGGACTGCGGCTCGCCGCGTCGCGGGCGGGTCATGTTGAGGAGGCTCTGGATGATCTTGGAGATGCGCGCGATCTGCTCCTGGATCGTGCGCAGCCGCCAGCGCCCGGCCTCGTCGCGGACCGAGGACTCGAGCATCTTGGCGTGGCCCTGGATCACCCCCATGGGCGTGCCGACCTCGTGGGCGAGCCCCGCCGTGAGCGTCGCGATCGAGGCCAGCTCCTCCGCCGCCCGGGCCCGCTCGCGGGTGCGCCGCAGCTCCGCGCTGCGGTCCTCGAGATCGCGCCCGAGCTGCCGGCCTTCGCGGGCCAGCTCCCGATTCAAGAAGGCCAGCTCCTGCTCGTGACGCTCGATGTAGGACTCCATCGCGAGCTGGGCGTCGAAGCTGAGGCGCTTCTGGAGCGCCATCAGCGTGCGCGCGCCGCGCTCCAGATCCGTGTGGTTCAGCTCGCAGATGATGGGCGTCAGCAGCGAGAAGTAGAGCGAGTAGGCACCCAGGTACCAGCGCGGTCCGAGCTTGATGCGCTCGTGCACCTCGCCGATCCGGCGCCGCCCCGCGACGTAGTCGACATCGATCGTCGCCTGGGTGAGGCTGAGCAGGTAGCGGCGCTGCTCGAGCAGCAGCCGCTGCTTGACCGCGGGCTCCCGCAGCAGGGCCCGGGTGGCCTCGAAGGAGAGCAGGTGGCGGTAGAAGGCCGAGACCAGGCCGTCGGCGTGCTTCTCCAGCACCGGCTCCAGATCCCCCAGCAGCTCGAGGTCTGCCGGCTCGAGGTTGAGGAAGCTGAGTCGGGCCTCGATGTCGTCGCGACTGGGCACTCGGCCCCAGGCTGGAACCAACGGCCTCCGGTGTCAAGCTGCGGGGCGCAGCGCCCCGGGGCCCTGGCTCGGGGCGGGGCAGGATGCCGCAGTCGCTCCGCCGACACCCCGGGCGGGGCCCCGGGCCCGCGGCACGGATCGTGCACTGGCCCGCAAGCATGAGGCCGCCCTCCGAGATCTCCTCGCCGATCAGCGTCGGCGCCGTGATGCGTCGCGACTTCATCACGGTGGGCCCCCTCGCGAGCCTCGACGAGGCGCGTGAGACCATGCGCCTGGCCCGACTCCGCCACCTGCTGGTGACCGACGCGCGATACCTGCTGGGCGTGCTGTCGTACCGCGAGCTCCTCGAGGCCCTGCTCCGCGGCGAGGCCACGCCCCGCCTCGTGGCGGAGGCCATGAGCGCGACGCCCTATGTCGTGACGCCGAGCTCCAGCCTGGCCAGTGCGGCCTCGCGCCTCTGGTCCCTGGACATCGGCTGCCTGCCGGTGGTCGAGCCCGCAGAGGGCGCGCCTCCGGCCGAGCTGCTCGTCGGCGTCCTGACGGTCTCGGATCTGCTGCGCGCCGCCTACGCTCCCCTGCTCCGCGACGGCAGCTTCGCGACCGCTCCACAAGCGTCCTAGGCGTCCCCGCGTTACTCGTCTCGGCGGATGCAGGCGCTGGCGAACCACTTCCTGGCGGGGCTGCGCGCCGGCACGCCCGATCCGGCGGCCCTGGCCCGGGCGGGCGATCCCGAGCCGGCGCGGGCTGCCGAGGCCTTCGCGAGCGCCGCGAGAGACCCGGACCTGGCGCGCCAGCTCGCCCACTGGGTCCCGCCGCTGCTGCGTGCGGCCCGGCCGGGCTTCGGGGCCGGCTGCCTGGGAGAGCTGGCAGCCGCCCGGCGTGCCGCCGGAGCCGGCATCGACCTGCGGCACAGCCCCGACCTTCCGAGCGTGCTCGGCTCCAGCGACTTCCTGGCGCGGCGGCTGCTGCGCCGGCCGCAGCTCGTCGAGGACCTGGGCCGGGACGCGGGCGAGACGCCGCCGGCCGCCCCGCTGCCCCCCGAATGGGACGCGATCCGCGAGGCCAAGTACCGGGCGCTGCTGCGGATCGCGGCGCGCGACCTGGCCGGCGGGGCGCTGGCGCAGTCGCTGCGCGAGCTCTCGGACGTGGCCGACCGGTCGCTGGAGGCGGCCCTGACCGCCGCCGGCCGCGAGACCTCGGCCCCGCGGCCGGCGCTCTTCGCGCTGGGGAAGCTCGGCGGCCGGGAGCTCAACTTCTCCTCGGACGTGGATCTGCTCTTCCTCTCGGATCCGCCCGCCGGAGCCGATCCCCTGGAGCACAAGCGGGCCGTCGAGCGCCTGGTGCGCTGTCTCAAGACCCGCCTCGAGGAGCCGACCGCGACCGGCTTCGGCTACCGCGTGGATCTCGAGCTACGGCCCGAGGGACGCAGTGGAACGCTCGTCAACTCGACCGAGGCCGCCCTCGCCTACTACGAGTCCTACGGAGCGCCGTGGGAGCGCCAGATGCTGATCCGCCTGCGCGGGGTCTGCGGTCCCTCCGCCAGCCGCGAGAGCTTCGAGCGCCAGATCGCGCCCTTCGTCTTCCGCCGCTCCATCGACATCGACATGATGGACGGCGTGCGGGCCATGAAGGACCGCATCGAGGCCGAGCGCCGCCGCGCCGGAAGGGACCTGGAGGCAGACCTCAAGGAGGGCCCGGGGGGCATCCGCGACGTGGAGTTCCTGGTCCAGGCCTTCCAGCTCTTCCACGGAGGACGCCAGCCGGAGCTGCGCCGGGGCAGCGTGCTGCAGGTCTTGGAGACCCTGGCCCGGCTCGATCTGCTGCCGGAGGCGGTGGTGGCCTCGCTCTCGGATGCCTACACATGGCTGCGTCGAGCCGAGCACGCGGGCCAGCTCGTGGAGGAGCAGCAGACCCACGCCTTTCCACGCGATCACGGCGCGCAGATCGCCCTGGCCCGTCGCCTGGGCTATGCGGACGAGGAAGGCGAGCGCGCCCGGCTGCGGCTGCTCGACGACTGGACCTCCGTGCGGGCGGAGGCGCGGGCCCACTTCGAGGCCCTGGTGCTGCGGCGAGAGGCATGAGCGAGCTGGCGAGGCGGCTGCTGGAGTCCCAGGCCGGAGGGCCCCTGGCCTCCGGCCTGGAGGAGGCGGCGCAGCGCTTTGCGGCGGAGCGCGGCGCTGACGCCGCCGCGAAGCGTCTCGAAGGAGCGGTGC
>CAZYOL010000334.1:0-3649 GCA_964649065.1 uncultured Spirochaetales bacterium | reverse complement strand
GTGCTCTCGGAGCCCATCAAGTCGGCACCGAGCCAGCGAGTCCTTCGGGCGTTGACGGAACACGACGGCGAACTGGCGACTTGCTCGATCGTATGGCACGAGCTCCAGTTCGGTGTTTCTCGGCTCCCGCCCTCCAAGAAGCGAAGCGCGATCGCGACCTACCTCGAAGAAGCAGTGCGGGGCGCGCTGCCCATCCTCCCCTACGACGAGGCAGCCGCGAGCTGGCACGCCAACGAGCGCGGCCGGCTCGGCAAACGCGGGCGTCCGCCGTCTGCAGCCGATGGGCAGATCGCCGCGATCGCCCGAGTCAATGAGCTCGTGGTCGTGACTGCGAACCTGAGGGACTTCAGAAGATTCGAAGGTCTCGAGATCGAAAACTGGTTCAAGTGAAGCGACCTGAGATCGGTGTCCGGAATGCACGTTGTGGAGTGCAGACGGAGATAGAGGCATCGGCTCGAAGCCCGAATGACTCGAGGCTATGCCGGACCGGAGCCTGAGGGGTTGAGGCCCGGTCCTGGGATGATTTCAGCCCAGCGCCAGGCGGCCGCCAAGGTGGTCCAGATCCAGAAGACCACCGAGGCCCAGACCGACAAGCAGCTGGCGATCACCACGGCCGAGAAGCACAAGGAGGAGGCGCAAATCGCCCGCCAGACCGCGGAGATCAACCTCGAGAAGGCGCGCATCGAGGCGAAGACCAGGCGCACCCTCGCCGACGCGGAGGCCTATCAGAAGAAGGTCATCCTGAAGGCCGACAACGCGCTGGCGCAGAAGCTCGATGCCGAGATCAAGGGCCACGGCCTCTGGGCGGACGCCTTCGCGAAGCGCCAGGTGCCCGCCAACGTCTTCGGCGCCGGGGGCAACGGAACGGGGGCGGTGCCGACGGGCAGCGACAGCGAGGCGCGCACCTTCATGCAGCTGCTGACCCTGGGCGCAGCCAAGCGACTCTCCTTCGAGCGCGCGATCACCAAGGAGACGACGACGGCCTCGCGCCGATAGGGGACGCGTGAATTCCGCTGCCTGGGAACACCGGGGCGGACGAGACCCGAACGCGGTCGCGCACAGTGGCCGGCGACGTAGCGGAGCACCGGAAGCCAGTGCGGTACGCTGGGCACGCCCGACGCCGGACTCGGGAAGATGCGGAAGCAGCCGAGAATAGCGATGCAGACCCTGGCCCTGAACCGATCCGAGTGCGTTCGGCTCCTGGATCCAGGGTCGATCGTCGAGGACCTCCGGGACGCGTTCATCGCGTACTCGACCGCGTCAGTCGAGCGGGCCCAGCGGATCAGAGCGGGCATCGGACCGGCGGGCTCGAGCACAGTCCTCTTCCCAGGCACCGCCCCCGGCATCCCCGCCTACACGGTCAAGGTCCACGCGAAGTTCCCGTCCGAGGAGCCAGCCATTCGCGGCGTCCTCTGCCTGCACGACGAGGCCACTGGCGCGCTGCTGTGCGTCATGGACTCCACCTACTTGACAGCCGTGCGCACCGGGATCGCCGGTGCCCTCGCCGCGCACACGCTGGCCACGGCCTCGGCGAGCCGCGTCGCCGTGATCGGTGCGGGCGTTCAGGGCGCCCACCAGCTTCGTGCGCTGGCTGGAATGCGGCCACTCGCTCGGGTCCTGGTCTTCGATACGAACCCTTCTCGCGCCGACACCTACGCGAGCCGACTCGGCGATGAGCTCGGACTGGCGATCGAGGTCGCTCGATCGGTCGAGCACGCCGCCGAGGCCGCTGAGATCATCCTGGCGGCGACCTGGTCCAGCGAGCCCTTCATCCATCCCGGGATGCTGGCGGCCGGGACCCACGTCACGACGCTCGGCGCCGATGAGCCGGGAAAGGCCGAGGTGTCCGCCGACCTCATCCGGTCGGCGCTCTTCATCTGCGACGACCGCCAGCTCGCCGTCGAGATGGGGGCGCTCGCGGGGGTCGGGCTAGGCGCCGAAGCCGCCACCGCCGAGCTAGGCGATGTCCTGGCCGCGGTCCACCCCGGAAGAACCGATCCGAACCAGATCACGGTCTTCGGGGGTGTGGGCCTCGCGTTCCAGGATGCGGTCGCTGCGTGGCAGATCTATCGGGCGGCTCTTCGGGTCGGCTCCGGCCAACGCATCGACTTTCTCGCCTAGAGGAGGTTCTCACGGTTCGATGGGTCGCCCTAGAGCTGCGGCTGATCCACGAGGATCGGCGACGACCAGGCCCGGTGCTCGGTCTCGGCCAGGCACTCGTCGTCGTCAGGTCGCCCGAAGCAGGGGTCGACGCTGATGCAGCGTCCTTCCCCGTCATAGCTGCAGCCGAGCGGATCCGCCCCGACCGCCGGAGCCGGGCCTCGATGGCCCGCGCATAGTAGAGGGTGTCGCGACCGGAGCGGCGGAACTCGTGGTCGCTGAACGCCACGTGACAGCCGGCCGGATCGGCCGCGCAGGGGAAGACCGGCCAGGGGTCCTCGATGAGCGGGTCGACGCTCTCGCCATCCACGTGCTGCGGCCGGGGACCGCTCGTGCCGTAGACCTCCTTGCGTTCGAGGGCGTTCCAGATCGCGTCGCGATCGCGGCCACTGGAGTGCACCACGGCCAGGCCCCCGTTCAGGAAGAAGGACACCTGCCGCTCGGTCTCCCAGACCATGAAGGGGCCTGGACGTCGCGCACCGCGAGGCCCGGGCGCGACTCGGCGAGCGGCGTCGCGGATAGGAAGGACAAGCCCCCATTTTTGCTCGAGGCCCGATAACTCGGCGCTATGTTGAACCGGAGCCTGAGGGGTTGAGGCCCCGTTCCTGGGATCTTGTCGTCGCCCAGCTCCACCCGCGCGAAGCGGCATCACCTTCCCCTTCCGGTTCCAGGCCGGCGAAGCGAACGACTGCTGCTTCTTCATCCCCATCACCCCCCAGACGGTGTTCTACCATCGAAAGGTGACTTCTGCAGGGATTCTCCCTAGGCGACACGTCCGCGCGAACGCCCGCTCCCCGCGCGTCGCCGCGACAGCCAGACCAGGGCGACACCGCCCACCGCGACCGAGAGAGCCGAGCCCGGCTCCGGCAGGGGCACCACCTGGAGGCCCGAGATGCCGTAATCGAACAAACCGGAGCCCGCGAGGAAGAGCGTGTCGGTCACGGCCACCGGCGTGAGCGTCCACGAAGTTCCGAACACCAGATTCGAGTCCGGGTCGCCCGGCAACTCGGGCAGGGACACGTCGTTCACCACCATCCCGCCGGGCCCGGTCGGGTACGCGCCGTAGATGTAGACGAGGTAGTCGCCGGGCGCGAGGCCGGCGAGCTCCACCGACCAGAAGGGGCCCGGGGCTCCCACGAGGAAGTCGGCGAGAAGCCGCTCCTCGTCGGAGCCGGACGGGTTCGCGACCCCCGTCCCGCCCTCGGCGTACACATCCGCCGTGATCCCCGACGGCGCCCCCGACGTGTCCACCAACCCGTACGAGCCGGTGTCGATCGAGTTCCAGACACCCGATTGGCCGGACGCGCCCCCGAAGCCGTCCGAGGGTTGCCCCGCTGCCGTACCGAAATCGACGTTCAGCGCGGCGGTGACGCTCGGCACGATCTGCAAGCCGGCCACGCCGCCGAACTGCCCGAGCGCGGAAACGACGAGGTCGTAATCGTCGACCGTGACGTCGACGGCGATCCAGTTGAGCCCCTCCTCGAAACCC
>CAZYOL010000333.1:0-3660 GCA_964649065.1 uncultured Spirochaetales bacterium | reverse complement strand
GACAGGATCTCGTACTGCTTGCCGATCGAGCGCGTGGTCGACTCGGGGATCGACAGGATCAGCAGCAGCACCTCGTAGAAGAGCACGAAGCTGAACGGCGTGTAGAGCGCGGCCAGGAAGCTGGTGCCGAGCGCTCGGCCGATGTCGTGGCCCTCGGGCAGCTGTCGGGCGACTCCCACGGCCGCCAGATGGATCGCCAGTCCCACCAGGGAGAGCGCCACGACGGCCCGCTTGGCCTTCAGGCGGTGCGCCTCGCTGTACACGGCGTCGAACAGCCTCTCGAGCCTGTCCAGATCCAGAAATTTGGCCTCCCGCACATCCATGATTTGTCAACATTAGATCTGGAAACTACCGTGACAAATGTCTGCCAGCCCCGCGGCTTTCTCGCGGGCTCAACGAGGAGAAAAAAGATGGAGCTCTCGGCCTTTCAGTACGGCCTGATCTCGAACCTGATGTCCCTGACGGTCGCTGCGATGGGCGCAGCGGCCCTGTTCTTCTTCCTGTCCCGCTCCCAGGTGGCACCCAAGTACCGGCCGGCCCTGCTGATCTCGGGCCTGGTCGTGGCCATTGCCTGCTACCACTACTTCCGCATCTACGGGAGCTTCACCGGCGCCTTCAGCTTCCAGGACGGCGTCTACGCGCCGAGCGGTGTCGCTTTCAACGACGCCTATCGCTACGCCGACTGGCTGCTGACCGTGCCCCTGCTGATCGTCGAGCTGGTGGCGGTCCTGGCCCTTCCGGCCGCCATGGGCCGTTCGCTGATGGTACGCCTCGGTGGGGCTGCCCTGCTGATGATCGCCCTGGGCTACCCGGGCGAGGTCGCGACCGGCGTCGGTTCGGCCGTGGTGTGGTGGATCCTCGCGATGGTGCCCTTCCTGTACATCGTGCGGGCCCTCTACAGCGAGTTCGCCGAAGCCGTGGAGCGGCAGCCCGAGACGGTGCGCCCCCTGGTGGAGAACGCCCGCCTGCTGGTCGTGGCGAGCTGGGCCTTCTACCCGGTCGCGTACCTCGGCGGCCTCGGCGCCGGGGCTGCGGGCGAGACGCTGCTGCAGCTGGGCTACACCGTTGCGGATCTCGTGGCCAAGGTGGGCCTCGGCCTGTTCATCTACGCGATCGCGCGCGCCAAGTCCGAGGCCGAGGGCTACTACGCCTCCGAGCAGCCCGTCGAGCCGAAGCCCGCACCGGCGCCGGTGCGAGCGGCCCAGTAACCCCAGGCATTCCGCCGCGTCCAAGAGGTCCGATCATGCACGCCGACAGCTACCGCACTCCCCTGGCCCCTCCCTGTACGCTGGGCCAGCTCGTGCGCTGCCTCGAGGAGCTCGAGCTCTCCGAGGAGCAGATGGCCGACGTGATCCTCGACGTGGTGCGTACCGGGCAGGTCCGCGTGATCGGGGGCCTGCTCGACGCCCTGGGCGGGCTGGTGGGCGTTCCGCCCCCCCAGCGCCGCCACTAGGAGGCGCCCGCCCCGGGTGGAGCGCGCGCGCTCCGCCCGGGGCCCGTCTCCTCCGGCCGCCCAGCGCGGGCCCCGGGCCCCCGCTTCCCCCGCCTCCGGGTGGCATACTCGTCGGGAGCTCATCGGAGGTCCCGCCATGGCCACCGCCTCGACTCCGCCGTCCCTCGATTCCGTGCGCCGCTTCGCGAGCCGGGCGCACGGCCTGCTGATCGGCGGGCGCTTCCAGCCCGCCGCCTCGGGCGAGACCTTCGCCGTCGAGGATCCGGCCCGCGAGAGCGCGATCGCCCAGGTCGCCGCCGGCACCGCCGAGGACGTCGACCGCGCCGTCGCGGCCGCGCGACGGGCCTTCGAAGAGGGGCCGTGGCCCAGGCAGAGCCCCGCCGAGCGCGGCCACCTGCTCTGGCGCCTGGCGGATCGCATCGAGGAGCAGGCCGAGGAGCTGGCTCAGCTCGAGTCCCTGGACAATGGCAAGCCCGTGACCGTCGCCCGCTCCGCCGACCTCCCGCTCAGCGTCGAGCACTTCCGTTACTACGCGGGCTGGGCCACGAAGATCGAGGGCGAGACGATTCCGATCTCCACCCCCCGGCACCTCGACTACACCCTGCGCGAGCCCGTGGGCGTCGTCGGTCAGATCATCCCCTGGAACTTCCCGCTGCTGATGGCCGCCTGGAAGCTCGGCGCGGCGCTGGCCTGCGGCAACACGGTGGTCCTCAAGCCGGCCGAGCAGACGCCGCTCAGCGCCCTGTGGCTCGGGCAGCTGATCTGCGAGGTGGGCTTTCCCGACGGCGTCGTGAACATCGTCACCGGCCTCCCCGCCGCCGGGGCGGCGCTGGCGGCCCACGCCGGGGTGGACAAGGTGGCCTTCACCGGCAGCACCGAGGTCGGGCACGAGATCGTCCGGGCCTCCGCGGGCAACTTGAAGCGCGTGTCCCTGGAGCTCGGGGGCAAGTCGCCCGCCATCGTCTTCGCCGATGCGGATCTCGAGGCGGCGGCGGCCGGGGTCGCCCACGGCATCTTCTTCAATCACGGCCAGTGCTGTGCGGCCGGCTCGCGGGTCTTCGCGGCGCCCGAGGTGCGCGAGGAGCTGACCGAGCGGGTCAGCGCCCTGGCCGGGGAGATCCGGCTCGGGCCGGGCCTGGACGAGTCCACGCAGATGGGGCCGCTGGTCTCCCGTCAGCAGTACGAACGGGTGACCGGCTACATCCGCTCCGGCCGCCAGCAGGGGGCCGAGGTCCACGCCGGCGGAGAGGAGCGCCCCCGGGAGCTTCCGAGCGGCCACTTCGTCAAACCCACGGTCTTCGGCGGCGTCGCGGGTGAGATGAAGATCGTGCGCGAGGAGATCTTCGGCCCCGTGCTCTGCATCGACGAGATGGACGGGATCGAGGAGGCGATCCGCCGCGGCAACGACACCGACTACGGTCTGGCGGCCAGCGTCTGGACCCGGGATCTGCGCAAGGCCCACCGGGTGGCGGCCGGTCTGCGGGCGGGCACGGTCTGGATCAACTGCCACAACGTCTTCGACGCCGCGGCGCCCTTCGGCGGCTACAAGAAGAGCGGCTACGGACGCGAGATGGGACGCCACGCCCTCGAGCTCTATACCCAGACGAAGAACGTCATCGTGAATCTCGACTGAGGCAGGTCGCCGCGGCCTCTCGAATGGGCTACCCGCACTCGGCTCGAGCCACGAGAGAAGGGCGCCCCGCGCCCCGGAGGTGACATGGCCCTGTCCGACAGGCAGGAGAAGCTCTGCCGCGACCACGGCTGGGATTTCTCCGATCTGAGAGCGCTCTTCCTGAACTGCACGCTCAAGCGCTCCCCGGAGCTCTCCCACACCGAGGGCCTGATCCAGATCTCGAAGCAGATCATGGAGAAGAACGGGGTCGCGGCCGAGCTGCTGCGACCCGTCGACCTCGACATCGCCTTCGGGGTCCAGCCGGACATGAAGGAGCACGGCTGGAAGAGCGATCAGTGGCCCGAGATCCTCGAGAAGGTGATGGCGGCGGACATCCTGGTGATCGGGACCTCGATCTGGCTGGGCGAGAAGACTTCCGTCTGCACGCAGGTCGTCGAGCGCCTCTACGCGGCCTCCCACCTCCTGAACGACAAGGGACAGTACGCCTACTACGGCCGCGTGGGCGGCGCGCTGATCACGGGCAACGAGGACGGCGCCAAGCACTGCGCCATGAACATCCTCTACTCGCTCCAGC
>CAZYOL010000332.1:0-3683 GCA_964649065.1 uncultured Spirochaetales bacterium | reverse complement strand
CGCCCTTGGCGTCGCCGTCGGCGTGGATGCCCGCGGTCTGGGTGAAGACGTCGCGACCGACGATCGGAGCGTTGCCCGAGAGATCCTTGCCGGTGAAGGTCTCGACGATCCTGGAGATGCTCGAGAGCCGCGACTCCCGCACCCGCGTGCGGTACGGCGAGTGGTCGTGGAGGGCCGCCACCACCTCGGCCAGACGGGTGTTGCCGGCGCGCTCTCCCATGCCGTTCACGCTGGTGTGTACCCCCCGGGCTCCCGCCTGCACCGCGGCCAGGCAGTTGGCGGTCGCGAGCGCGTAGTCGTTGTGCCCGTGGAACTCGAAGTGCACGCCGGGCCAGCTCGAGCACATCAGGCCCACGTAGCGGTGCACGTCGTCGGGCGAGAAGATGCCCAGGGTGTCCGGGAGGTACACCCGGTCGACCTGCAGGTCGCGCAGCAGCTGCATCATGGCGAAGACGTAGTCGAAGGAGTCGCGGACCCCGTTCGACCAGTCCTCCAGGTAGACGTTCACCTTCATGCGCCGCCGCCGGGCGTAGCGCACGGTCTGCTCCACCCAGCCGCGGTGACGCCGCGGCGACATGCGCAGCTGCTTGCGGCAGTGCAGCTCGGAGCCCTTGCTGAGCAGGTTGAGGACGCGGCCCCCGATCTCGGAGATCCAGTCGACCGAGGCCTCGCCGTCGCTGTAGCCGAGCACCTCCACCCGCTCGAGCCGGTGATCCTTGCGGGCCCAGTCGAGGATCAGCCGTGCGGCCTCCCGCTCGCCCGCCGAGACCCGGGCCGAGGCGATCTCGATGCGGTCGACGCCGACGTCCTCCAGCAGCAGGCGCGAGAGCTGGAGCTTCTCGGCCGGTGCGTAGGCGACGCCCGGCGTCTGCTCGCCGTCGCGCAAGGTCGTGTCCATCACCTCGACCCGCGGGCCGGAGGGTTGCTGGGCGCGGCTCATGGGCCTCCTCGGGGCCTTCCCCCCGTGGGAGTGTGGCCCGGTGCCGATGCCGGGGCAACGCGCCTCAGGGCTACACTCGTCCGGGTGCAGGGGCCCGATCGGGTGCTGAGCGTCGAGATGCAGGACGCCGGGCTGCGGCTCGACGTGTTCCTGGCCGATCGCCTCGCGCTCTCGCGAGCCCAGGCCCGCAGGCTGCTCGAGCGGGGGGCGGTGCGCGTGGACGGGCGCTGCGTCGCCGTCCGCGCCAAGGGTCTGGCCGTCAGCCCGGGCAGCTGGATCGAGGTCGAGGGCTTCCGGCGCCCCGAGGAGCAGCGGGCGCTGCCCGAGCCCGAGCGGCCCTGCACGCTGCTCGCCAGCGGGGAGGGCTGGATCGCGGTGGACAAGCCGGCGGGGGTGCCGGTCCACCCGCTGGCGGAGGCCGAGCGGGGCTCGGTCCTCAATGCCGTGGCGGCCCGCTTCCCCGCCATCCACGGCGTGGGAGAGGCCGGGCTGCGCAGCGGCGTCGTGCACCGCCTGGACGTCGACACCTCCGGCGTGCTGCTGCTGGCCCTCGCGGAGCCGACCTGGGGGCGGCTGCGCGCCGCCTTCCGCGAGCACCGGGTCCTGAAGTGCTACCGGGCGATCGTCACCGGCGCGGTCGAGAGGCCGGGTCGCGTCGCGCTGCCCCTGGTGATGGCCCGCCACCGCCCGGCCCGGGTGCGGGTGCTCGGGCCGGGGGAGGTCTCGCGGGGCGCGCGGCGGGCCGAGCTCTCCTACCGGCCGCTGGAGCGCCTGCGCGGCGCCACGCTGCTGGAGGTCGCGCCGCGCACCGGTCACCTCCACCAGATCCGGGTGACGTTGGCCCACCTGGGCTTTCCGGTCGCCGGCGACCCGACCTACGGGGTGGCCGGCGCGCTGGGGGCGCCGCGCCAGATGCTCCACGCCGCCCGCGTGGAGCACGAGGAGCTGCGGGCCGAGAGCCCGGACCCGCCGGACTTCGCCGCGCAGCTCGCCGCGCTCCGGTCGTAGCGGGGCGCGCCCCGGCCCGCGCGGCCCTCGGCTCTGCTCTCGACCCCGCTCAGCGCTTGCGGACGATCGTCAGGCCGTCCGAGATCGGCAGCATCACGCTCTCCACCCGTTCGTCTCCGGCGACCTTGTCGTTGAAGGCGCGGATCGCGTCGGTCTGCTCGTCGCGGATCTGCGGGTCGGCCACGCGGCCCATCCACAGCACGTTGTCGACCAGCAGCAGGCCGCCCGGGCGCAGGCGCGGCAGCAGCTCCTCGTAGTAGGCGGCGTAGCCTCCCTTGTCCGCATCGATGAAGGCGAGGTCGGTGTCGGGGCTCGGCGGCAGGGAGCGGAGCGTCTCCAGGGCGGGCGCGACGCGCAGCTCGATCTTGTGGGCGACGCCGGCGCGCTCCCAGAAGGGCACCCCGATCGAGGTCCACTCCTCGCTCACGTCGCAGCACAGCAGGCGGCCGTCGTCGGGCAGGCCGCGCGCCACACACAGCGCCGAGTAGCCGGTGAAGGTGCCCACCTCGATCGCGCGGCGCGCGCCGAGGGCCCGGGTCAGCAGCTCCATGAAGGCGCCCTGCTCCGGGGCGATCTGCATGATGGAGAGATCGGGAACCCGCTCGCGGGTGACCTCGATCAGCTCGGTCAGGATCGGGTCCGGCCGCGCGCCGTGGGCGAGCAGGTACTCGTGGACCGCCGGGTCCAGGTGGAAGGACTTGGGCGCGCTCACCCCGAACCGCCGCCCATCTGCAGGCGGGTGGCCAGGGCCGCCTCGTCCTCGGCCTCCTGGATCATGCCCTTGCGCTGGTAGAGGATCGAGAGGTTGGTGTGGCTCAGGGGATCGTTCGGCTCGAGCTCGACGAGGCGCCGGCCGGCCTCGATGGCGGCGTCCAGGTCACCGCGCTGACGGTGTGCCATGGAGAGTCCGTTCCAGGCGATGGCGAGCGTGGGGTCGCTCTCGACCGCGCGCTGGTAGCAGGCGATGGCCTCGTCGAGGCGATCGTTGGCGAAGTGCTGGAAGCCCTCTTGGTAGCTGGATTTCGCGTCCGACATGTCGCCAGCATAGCCCCGTCGGGCCCTGGGCTAGGCTGCCTGCGCAGGCCCTGACCATGGACGCGACGCGGCTGCGACGCCTGCTCTTCGACCGACTCTTCCCGAACCTGGCGCTGCTGCTGGGCCTCGCGCAGGCCGGAGTCGGCTGGTGGCTGCTCTGCATCGGCCTGGGCTGGGCCTCGCCTCCGCTGCTCGGGGTCGCGGCCGCGGCCGCGCTGCTGGTGGCGGCCAACGCGCGGGTGGTGCCCCTGCTGCGCGGCGCGCGCCGTCGCCGCGACTGGCCCGGTTGGCTGGCCCGCAGCTACGCCGACCTCGGAATCGCCACCCTGCTGGTGGCCGCGACCATCCTGGGCTCGAGCGCGGTGCTGCTGCTGGGAGCGGGGCTGCTCGGCAGCCTGGCCGGACCCGACACGGCCTTCGGGCTCTACCGCGGCGGCAGCATCGCGGCGGTCGGCGCCGCGGCGCTGCTGCTGGCGAACGGCTTCACCTTCGGCCAGGCCCGCTGCCAGCGCACGCGTCTGGCCGTTCCGGTGCCCGGGCTGGCCCCGGCGCTCGACGGGCTTCGCATCGTGCAGATCAGCGACCTGCACATCGGCAACCACATGGAGGGCCCTCGGCTCTCGCGCTGGATCGAGAAGGTGAATGCCCTGCGGCCCGACCTCGTCGCCCTGACGGGCGACATCTTCGATCACGACCCGGG
>CAZYOL010000331.1:2079-3689 GCA_964649065.1 uncultured Spirochaetales bacterium | reverse complement strand
GTAGAGCGAGTCGTCGCCGAAGGAGGCCTTGGCCTCGCCCCGCGCGCGGGCCAGGGCCTGGGCCAGCTCGCGCTCCTCCCGCACCAGGCGCATGCCCTTGCCGCCGCCGCCGGCGCTGGCCTTCACCATCACCGGCAGGCCGATCTTGCGCGCCCATTCGGTGGCCTGCTCGTCGCTCAGCCGCTCGGTGGTGCCGGGCACGATGGGAACGCCGGCCTTCTCCATGGTCTGGCGCGCCGTCACCTTGTCGCCCATGCGGCGCATGACGTCGCCCGAGGGGCCGATGAAGCGCACGCCTTCCTGCTCGCAGAGGTCGGCGAAGTCGCCGTTCTCGGCCAGGAAGCCGTAGCCCGGGTGGATGGCCTGGGCGCCCGCCCGCTTGGCGATCTCCACCACCCGTTCCTTGACCAGGTATGACTCGCGGGCCGGAGGCGGCCCGCAGGCATAGGCCTCGTCCGCATAGCGGACGTGCAGGGCCTCGCGGTCGACATCCGAGTAGATGGCCACCGTCTGGATGCCCAGCTCGCGGCAGGCGCGAATCACCCGGACCGCGATCTCGCCGCGATTGGCAATCAGGATCTTGTCGAACATGGGGCCTCTGTCAGAGCGGGATGTTGCCGTGCTTCTTCGGCGGATTCAGGTCGCGCTTGCTCGCGAGCATCTCGAGCGAGCGAATGATCCGGGGCCGGGTCTCCTCCGGCCGGATCACCTCGTCCACGTAGCCGAGCTCGGCGGCCTTGTAGGGATTGGCGAAGTTCTCCCTGTACTCGGCCTCGAGCTCCTTGCGCCGGGCCTCCGGATCCGAGGCACCCTTCAGCTCCTTGCGGAAGACGATGTTGACGGCGCCATCCGGTCCCATCACCGCCAGCTCGGCCGTCGGATAGGCCAGGCTGATGTCGGCCCGCGTGTGCTTGCTGCTCATGACCACGTAGGCGCCGCCGTAGGCCTTGCGCGTGATCACCGTGACGCGCGGCACCGTGGCCTCGCAGAAGGCGTAGAGCAGCTTCGCGCCGTGTTTGATGATGCCACCGTGCTCCTGGGCCACCCCGGGCAGGAAGCCCGGCACGTCGACCAGGGTGACGATCGGGATGTTGAAGGCGTCGCAGAAGCGGACGAAGCGCCCTCCCTTCTTGGAGGCGGCGATGTCGAGGACGCCCGCCAGGTGGGCCGGCTGGTTCGCGACGATGCCCACCGCCCGGCCGCCGAGGCGCGCGAAGCCCACCACCAGATTCTTGGCGTGGAGCGAGCCGACCTCGAAGAAGTCCCCCTCGTCCACCACCAGCTTGATCAGCTCGGTGATGTCGTAGGGCCGGGTGGGCTCGTCGGGCACCAGGGTCCGCAGGGCGGGCTCCATCCGGTCGACCGGATCCTCGGTGGGCTGGAAGGGCGGGTCTTCCATGTTGTTCTGGGGCATGAAGGAGAGCAGCCGCCGGATCACCTGCAGGCACTCCTCCTCGCTCCCCGTGGCGAAGTCCGACACGCCGGACTTCGAGGCGTGGGTGAGCGCCCCGCCCAGCTCCTCGCCCGTCACCTCCTCGTGGGTCACCGTCTTGATCACGTCGGGGCCCGTGATCATCATGTTGCTGGTGTTCTTCACCATCACGATGAAG
>CAZYOL010000331.1:0-2069 GCA_964649065.1 uncultured Spirochaetales bacterium | reverse complement strand
CGGTCATCGCGGGCGAGTAGACGGCGCCGCCGGCGCAGGGCCCCATGATCGCCGAGATCTGCGGGATCACTCCGGACTGCATGACGTTGCGCAGGAAGACGTCGCCGTAGCCGCCCAGGCCCACGACGCCCTCCTGGATGCGCGCGCCGGCTCCGTCGTTGAGGCCGACCATGGGCGAGCCGGCCTTGGCGGCCAGGTCCATGACCTTGCAGAGCTTCTCGGCGAAGGCGCCGCCCAGGCTGCCCCCGAAGACCGTGAAGTCCTGGGAGAAGACGAAGACCTGGCGGCCGTCGACCTTCCCGTAGCCCGTCACCACGCCGTCACCCAGGATCTTGTTCTCGTCCATCCCGAAGTCGGCGCAGCGGTGCTGCACGAAGCGGTCGATCTCGACGAAGCTGCCCGGGTCGAAGAGCAGCTCGATGCGCTCGCGTGCGGTGAGCTTGCCAGCGGCGTGCTGGCGCTCGATGCGGGCTTCGCCACCGCCGAGCTCCGCCCGCGCATTCATCTCTTCAAGCTTCTTGATCTTCTCTTCGATGCTCATGGTTCCTGGATCACATGTTGGTGAGGATGGCGGCCGTCTTGCTCAGCTGCTGGCCGTATTCGACGATGTCGATCTTGCTGCGCGCCACGCCGCTCTCCATGGCCGCCTGCGCCACGGCAGGAACCACGTAGGTGAGAAGGCGGGGGTCGAAGGGCTTGGGGATGAGGTAACGAGGGCCGAACTCGAAGTTCTCGTTGCCGTAGGCGTCGCGCACGATCTGCGGCACCACCTTGCCGCGGCGGGCCAGCTCGGCCAGGGCCCGGGCACAGGCCACCTTCATCGGCTCGTTGATCTTGCGGGCGCGCACGTCCAGGGCCCCGCGAAAGATGAAGGGAAAGCCCAGCACGTTGTTGACCTGGTTCGGGTAGTCCGAGCGGCCGGTGGCGACGATGGCGTCGCTGCGCACCTGCTCCACCTCATCGGGCGTGATCTCCGGATCCGGATTGGCCATGGCGAAGATGATCGGGTTCTTCGCCAGGTTCCGGACCATGTCCGCGGTCATCAGGCCCGCGCCGGAGAGGCCGCAGAAGACGTCCGCGCCGCGCAGGGCCTCCTCCAGGGTGCGGGCCGAGCTGCGGCTCGCAAAGGCCTCCTTGTGCGGGTTCATGCGCTCGCTGCGCCCCTGGTAGATCACGCCCCGGCTGTCGCAGAGGATGATGTTCTCGAGCGGCACGCCGAGGTCGCGGAAGAATCGGGCACAGCCCAAGGCAGAGGCCCCGGCCCCGGAGAAGACCACCCGGACCTCGTCGATGGCCTTGCCGGTGATCTCGAGGGCGTTCAGCCGCCCGGCGCCGGCGGTGCTCGCCGTGCCGTGCTGGTCGTCGTGGAAGACCGGGACGTGGAGGGTCTCGATCAGGGTCTGCTCGATCTCGAAACACTCCGGAGCGCGGATGTCCTCGAGGTTGATGCCGCCGAAGGTCTCGGCGATCAGCTGCACGGTGCGGATGATCTCGGCCGGATCCTGGCTGTCGATCTCGATGTCGAAGACGTCGATGTCGGCGAAGCGCTTGAAGAGGACCGCCTTGCCCTCCATCACCGGCTTGCCGGCGAGGGCCCCGATGTTGCCGAGGCCGAGCACGGCGCTGCCGTTGGAGATCACGGCGACCAGATTGCCCTTGGCCGTGTAGCGGAAGACCTCGGCGGGCTCGCGGGCGATCTCCCGGCAGGGCTCTGCCACCCCGGGGGAGTAGGCCAGGGCCAGCTGCTCCTGGGTCTCGGTCGGCTTGGTGGGCTCGACCTTCAGCTTTCCGGGTCGGCCCTCGGCGTGGTAGGCGAGAGCCTGCTCTCGGGTGATCAAGGACCTCTCCTCGGAGCGCGCCGGAAGCCCCGAGCGCGGCCTTGCGAGCCGGTCATTCTACCAGATCGCCGGCGCGACTGCCGCGCCGAAAAGCTCGCGAATCCCGGGACTTGGAGCGCTGGGCCTAGTCCTTCAGCAGCTCCCGGGCGATCACCAGGCGCTGGATCTGGTTGGTCCCCTCGTAGATCTGCATCAGCTTCGCGTCCCGCATCAGCTTCTCGACCGGGTACT
>CAZYOL010000330.1:0-3697 GCA_964649065.1 uncultured Spirochaetales bacterium | reverse complement strand
AGACGAAGTCCTCGACGCGCAGCTCCTCCGAGTGGAAGTCGACCTCCCCGAGGACGTCGATGACGGTGGGCACCAGGCACTTGGTCAGCGTGAAGGTCGAGTCGTGCTTCGGGTCGCAGCCGATCTGGAGCACGCGCTTGCCGAGCTTCGAGAAGGCGACCGAGAGGTTGGAAGAGGTCGTGCTCTTGCCGATCCCGCCCTTCCCGTAGACGGCGAAGACCTTGGCGGAATCGATCTGCAGCCGCGGATCCATGTGGACCTGCAGGCTCCCTTCTCCATCGGAGCGGATCGGAAGGCTTCGGCTCGTCATGCGGCGACTCCCGGGTCGATGCCCTCGAGTCGGTCCTCGAGCTCGGCGCCCGCCTGGCGCAGGGCCTCGAGGGTCGACTCGTCGGGCGACCAGTAGCTGCGTTCGTGTGCCTCGAGGAGGCGGCTCGCCACCTTCGCCGAGGCCGTGGGGTTCAGCGCGCTGAGGCGCTCTCGCATCTCGTCGTCGAGCACGTAGGTCGAGGCCAGGTGATCGTAGACCCAGGGCTCCACGCGCCCGGTGGTCGCCGACCAGCCGAGGGTGTTGGTGACGTGGGTCTCGATCTGGCGAACGCCCTCGTAGCCGTGCCGGAGCATGCCCTCGTACCACCTCGGGTTGAGGGCGCGGGTGCGGGTCTCGAGGGCGACCTGCTCCTCGAGGGTGCGCACGCGCGGGCGGTCCTGGGTCTGGTCGCCGATGTAGACCGGGATCGAGTCGCCCCGGACTCCCTGCACCGCACGCGAGATGCCACCCAGGTTGTCGAAGTAGACGTCGACCGTGGTGACGCCGGTGTCGATCGAATCCAGGTTCTGGTAGGCGAGCTCGACGCCGGCCAGGACGCTCTTCCACAGGGCGGCCTGGGGGCGGGCCTCGCCGCTGCGCCCATAGGCGAAGCTCTTGCGCCGGCCGTAGACCTCCGCCAGCTCCGATTCGTCGGTCCAGAGCTCGTTCTGGATCAGCTGGCTCACGTGGGCGCCGTAGGCCCCGGTGGCGTTGCCGAAGACCCGGAGCGAGGCGGTCTCGAGGTCGCAGCCGTGCTCGCGCTGGTGCTCGAGGGCGTGCTTGCGCACGAAGTTCCGCTCCGGGCTCTCGTCGGCGCTGGCGGCCAGGAAGGCGGCCTCGGCGAGCATCCGGGTCTGGAGGGGCAGCAGGTCGCGGAAGATCCCGGAGAGGGTGATCACCACGTCGATCCGGGGGCGGGCGAGCTCGTCCAGCGGGATCAGGGAGGCGCCCGCCAGGCGCCCGTAGCTGTCGTAGCGGGGTGCGGCCCCGAGCAGGGCCAGGGCCTGGCCGATGGCGGCGCCCTCGGTCTTCAGGTTGTCGCTGCCCCACAGGACCAGGGCCAGGGACTCGGGGAGCGGGTGCCCCGCCTGCTGGTGTCGCTGCAGGAGGCGCTCCGCCTGCTGTGCCCCGTCCCGCACCGCGAAGGCGCTCGGCAGGCGGAAGGGATCGAAGCCATGGAGGTTGCGGCCGGTGGGCAGGCTCTCCGGGCAGCGCAGCAGATCCCCGCCCGGCGAGGGTCGGATGAAGCGCCCGTCGAGGGCCCGCAGGAGCGCGGGCAGCTCGTGATCCTCGCGCAGGAGCTGGTCGAGTCGTCGCAGGGCCTCGAGGCTGCCCGGCTGTACGGGCTCGTGGGCCTTGCGACGCGGCTTCTTGCCGGGCGGCTCCTGGGCGGGGCCGAGGGCAAGCGCCTCGAGGACGGCGGGATCCGGGGCCGGGCCTTCGCCCAGGGCGGCCGAGGCCCGGAGCAGCTCCAGCCTCGCCTCCGGCGGGTCGGGCTGCCCCACCACGTGCAGGCCGCAGGGGATCAGGGTCTGCTCCAGCTCCAGGACCCGATCGGCGAGGTCGGCGATCCGCGCCGGCGCCTCGCCGGCCTCCGCGACGCCCAGGTCGAGCTCCGCCGCCTGGGAGTCGATCAGCTCCGCGAGCGAGTCGCGCTCCCCCTGGGCCTCGGGCGGCAGCTTGCGCCAGCGCTCCAGGGAGGCCTTCAGATCCAGCAGCCCCCGGTAGAGACCGGCGTGCGCGATCGGCGGCGTGCGGTAGCTGACGAGGGTGGCCGCGCTGCGCCGCTTCGCGACCGAGCCCTCCGAGGGGTTGTTGGCCGCGTAGAGATAGACGTTCGGGAGCTCGCCCAGCAGGCGGTCGGGCCAGCAGGCGCCCGAGAGGCCGACCTGCTTGCCCGGCATGAACTCGAGAGCCCCGTGGGTCCCGAAGTGGAGCACGACGTCTGCGCCGAAGTCCTGGCGGAGGTAGCGGTAGAAGGCCGAGAAGGCGTGGGTCGGAGCCAGCCCGCGCTCGAAGAGCAGGCGCATCGGATCGCCCTCGTAGCCAAAGGCGGGCTGGATGCCCACGAAGACCTTTCCGAGCTGCTCGCCCAGGACGAAGAGCGAAGCTCCGTCGCTCTGCTCGCGTCCCGGTGCCGGCCCCCACTGGTCCTCGATCTCGGCCAGCCAGCGCTCTCGGCGCACGTGGTCGTCCACCGGGATGCGGGCGTGGACGTTGGCGTGCGCGCCGTGCAGCGAGGCATTGCCCTCGACGATGCGCTCGCGCAGGGCCTCCACCGACTCGGGAAGCGCGACGTCGTAGCCTTCCTGCTGCAGGCCACGCAGCGTGTGGTGCAGCGACTCGAAGACGGCCAGGTGCATGGCCGTCCCCGTGTTGCCGGCATTGGGCGGGAAGTTGAAGAGGACGATGGCCACCTTGCGCTCGGAGGGCGGCGTCCGGCGCAATCGGATCAGGCGATCGACCCGCGCCGCCAGCATCTCCGCGCGCTCGAGGTCGGGCTGCATGCGGCTCTCGCCGTGCGTCGAGCCCTC
The DNA here is from genome assembly GCA_964649065.1 of uncultured Spirochaetales bacterium. Taxonomy (GTDB): domain Bacteria; phylum Myxococcota_A; class UBA9160; order UBA9160; family SMWR01; genus CAZYOL01. The sequence continues at coordinate 853 of CAZYOL010000330.1, read as the reverse complement.
GCAGCTGCGGCCGCCGAAGACGATCGGGCCGGTCGCGCCATCCAGCTCGGGAATCGCGACCATCATGGTCGACTCGATCGGTGCCAGACCGCTCTCCGATCGCCGCCACTGCTCCAGGGACTGGAACTCGACGGCCAGAGCAGAGAGATAGGGGACGTCGAGACGCGCGAGAGTCTCCTCGGCGGCGCGAGCATCGTTGTAGGCGGGGCCGCCCACCAGGGAGAAGCCCGTGAGGGAGAGCACCGCGTCGACGCAGGCACGGCCCTCCCGCTCGAAGAAGCGCTCCACCGCAGGCCGTGCATCGAGGCCGCTGGCGAAGGCCGGCACGACCTCGAGCCCCCGGGCCTCGAGGGCCTCGATCACCGCGTCGTAGTGGTCGGTGTTCCCGGCGAGCACGTAGGAGCGCATCAGCAGCAGGCCCACGCGCCCCCGCGCCTCCCTCGGCTTCGGGAGCCGATGCGGGTCCTCGACCACGCGGGCCGGGAGGCGCGGGTGGTAGAGCCCCACCTCCGGGTACGCGATCGGCAGCTCGGGCCGGCGCCGGCCCCCGCCTGCGCGACGGCTGCCGCGAGCGTAGCGGTCCACCAGAAAGTGGACCATCCGCACCATGTTGGGCTCGGAGCCGGCGAGCCAGTACTGCATGGTCAGGAAGTAGGCGCGCAGATCCTGGGCCGCCCCGGGGATGAAGCGGAGGATCTGAGGGATCCGGCGCAGCATCGCCGCCTGGCTCGCGCCCGGGGTCGCGTTCTTCTTGCGGCTCCAGCGGAGTCCCTTCAGCTTCGAGAGCAGGCCGGCCTCGTTGCCCTGCATGCTGAAGCGGCCCATGCGGGTGAGCCGCACCACCTCGGTCGCC
>CAZYOL010000329.1:0-3701 GCA_964649065.1 uncultured Spirochaetales bacterium | reverse complement strand
GCTTGATCGACTGGTTGACGCCGATCGGCTTGCCGAACTGGACGCGCTCCTTGGCGTACTGCACCGAGTCCTCCATGCACTTGGCGGCCCCGCCCAGCATCTCCGCGGCGAGAATCACCAGTGCGCGGTCGAGGACGCGCCGCAGGGGGCCCGCCGCCTTCGCGTCGCCGCCCAGCAGGGCCTCGGCGGGTAGCTCGACGCCGCGGAGCCGGAGGCGATGCAGCGGACGCAGGCGGTCGATGGTGCGCAGCGACTCCACCTCGAGGCCCTGCGCGTCCCGCGGCACCAGGAAGAGGCCGACACCCTCCTCCGCAGCCGAGGTCCGTGCGGCGATCACGATCGCGTCGGCCGCCTCTGCGTCGGGAACGAAGCACTTCTCTCCGTCCAGGACGAAGCCCTGGCCGCGCCGCTCGGCACGCAGCGCGACGTCGCCGGGATCGTCGCTCCCCGAGGCCTCGGCCAGGGCGAGGCTCAGCACGGCGTCCCCCGCAGCCACCTTGGGAAGCCAGGCCTCTCGCTGCGCCTCGTTGCCCAGCTGGAGCAGCGCCTGGGAGGCGAGGGCCGTGGGCACGAAGGGGACGGGCGCCAGGCTGCGGCCCAGCTCCTCGACGACGATCGCCAGCTCCACCAGGCCCAGGGCCGCTCCGCCGTGCGTCTCCGGAATACAGAGACCCAGCCAGCCGAGCTCGGCGAGCTGCTTCCAGAGTGCCGTCGCGTAGGCCTGCGGCCCCTCCATCACCTCGCGCACGGCCTGCATGGGAGCGTGCTCCTCCAGGAAGTCACGGGCCGTCTTGCGCAGCAGCTCCTGCTCTTCGTCGAAACCGAAGTTCATGGGGGTCTCCGCTCCTCGCGCCGACTTCGCTCGGCGCGTCGGGCTCAGCATCTCGAGATCCGAAGCCCTGGCAGGCTACCAGACCCCGCGGGGCCGGTCGAACGTCGGGACCGTCGGGCGACCCCCGACTCGGGCTTCGCTACGTTGCGGGGCTCGTCATGAATCCCGACCGCACTCGGGCCCTCTGGCTGGCCGCCTGCGCGCTGTGGATGGCAGCGCCTGCGAGCGCCGAATCCGGCGTGCGCCTGGCCCATCCGCGCGTGAGATCCATCCCCGCCGCCACCTACGACACGGAAGGGCAGCGCGTCGGCGGCGCGACGCTGGTGATCGAGCAGATCGAGGGCGGCAACGTCCTGATCCGGACCGAGACCGGCGTCGAGGGCGGCGCCCGATCCCAGCTCAGGACGGAGCTCCAGCCGATCGACGCCGAGGCGGTGCGACCGCTGTGGCAGGAGTCGCGCTCCTTTCGCTCGGACGGCACCCCGCTCGGCATCATGCGCGTCGACCACCGCCTGGGCGTCGCGAGCTGCACGTCGCCCGGCGACGTCGGCGAGCCGGACCGAATCGAGCTCGCGCTCCCCGATCCGGACCGGGTCGTCAACGTCCCGCTCCACCTGCTCTTCGAGCCCCTGGTGCGCGGCGAGGCCCAGACGGTCGAGTTCCAGTTCTTCCTGTGTGGCGAGAAGGCGCGGCTGATCGACTTCGAGGCGAGCGTCGCGAGCCGTCGGAACGGAGGGCCCAAGGGTCGACACCTGGTCGAGATCCGCTTCGGCCCGGACTTCGGCGCCTTCGGATCGCTGCTGCTCAAGCCGATGCTTCCGCGCCTGCGCGTCTGGTTCGATCCCGAGGCGCAGCAGCCCTGGCTGGGCCATCGCTACCCGCTCTACACGGACGGGCCGGAGGTGCTGGTCGTGCGCGACGGCGTCCCGCCGAGCTGGCTGCGGCCCTAGCGGCCGGAGGTCGCCTCCGCCCCGGCGGGGCTGCGCGAGGCGGCAGCCCGGAAGACGAAGGGCGTCGCGTCGACCACCTGGAGCCGGTCGTCCCCGACGGCGACCAGATGGCGGCCGCTGGGATCGATGCGGGATCGCGCGGCCAGCGCTGCGGAGTCGCTCACGCGCTCTCCCTGGGGATCCGTCAGCATCAGGCCGCGCTGACCGAGCAGGAAGAGGCGGCCGCGCAGCAGCGCCGCATCGCGGATCTCGCCAACCTCGTTGGTGTCGATTCGCGAGAGCAGGCGCGGCTGGGAGGGTCGCCCGAGGTCGACGCGCACGAGCCCGCGCTTGCCCAGTACGAGCGCCGTGCGGCCCTGCACGCGCAGGCGCCCCGGGCCGAAGCCGGAGCCGAGGCGCAGCTCCCCCTCCACCTTCCGCTGGCGCAGAAGGGGAATCGTCGACACGAACAGGGAGGTCCCATCCGTGAAGACCAGGCGCTCGCCCCCCAGCAGGGCCAGGCCGCGGACCGGTCGATCGATCAGGGGCTCCGGCTGCTCGCCGCTCAGCAGCAGCAGGCCCCGCTTGCCGCCGGCGACGATGCCCGCCCGCGGCGCCGCCAGGGCGACCACCGAGCCGATGGCGCCGCGTCCCCAGGCGTAGACCCGACGCGGTCCCTGCGCCTCCAGCTGCACGACCTCGACCCCATCCTCGCCGAAGAGCAGCACGCGGTCTCCGACCACCCGAAGGCCTTCGAAGTGGGCGAGGTCGCGGGGACGCCGGTACTCGCCCACCAGCAGGGGCGACTCGGGATCTCCGATCTCGAAGATGCGGAAGTCCCCATCACCGAAGAGCACGAAGGCGTGGGTCGAGGTGGCGTCGACGGCGACGACCGGCTTCTCGAGCTGACGCGGTGAGCGGACGGCCTCCTGGGAGGCCCAGCCCACGGCCGGTACGAAGAACCGGGACCAGTAGGAGTCGGTTCCCGGGCCGAAGAGCACCGAGGTGCCTTCGCGCGACGCGGAAAGGGTGTGGAAGGAGAACTCCTCGGACCAGATCGGTCGCTCGTCACCGCGCCGGATCAGGTCGAGCTGCGTGGTGGCCCGAACGCCCGGAGAGGTGACCTGGCTGGCCTCCAGCCGCGTCCGGACGCTCTCCTCCCGGTGCTGGATGCGCAGCTCCGCGGCGAGACCGGAGGGCTCGCCGCGACGCAGCGAGACGCAGGAGAGACCCGCCCCGGCGCAGGCCTCGCGGACGCGCTCGAGGAAGACGCGCTCGAGTCGATCCCCCTCCGGCGTTCCGGCGCCCACCTCGATCCGGACGCCGAGACGGCGAAAAGCGCTCTCCGCGCGACGGGCGGCGGCCTCGGAGCTGCGTCGGGCCTCCGCGGCGAAGTCGCTCTCGGGGTGGGCCCGGGCGAAGTCGGCGAGGGCCTCGGGGGAGCCCCCGAAGCCGCGCGCCTCCAGGTAGGCGAGATTGCCCCGGGCTCGAGCGCCGAAGCGCCCCGCTCCGAACTGATCGAGGAAGTCCCGGTAGGCCGCGACGGAGCCCGCGGCGCGCGCCCGCTGGAAGAAGTCCTCCTCGACGATCGCCCGCAGCTCGGGGATCAGCGAGCTGTCCGGGTAGCTCTCCAGGAAGGCCTGGTAGGTCTCCGGAGTGGGCCGAGCGCGGATGCGCACCAGCTCCGAGCGCTCGCGCGCCTCCTGGGCGTACTTCGAGCCCTCGTGGTCGCGGACGAACTGGGCGTAGGCGGCAGCCGTGTCCTCGGCGCGCGCCTGCTCCCAGGCGCGTCCGGCACAGCCCGCCAGCGCGAGCGAAGCGAGCAAGACGAACGAGACGCAGAGCCCCCTGGCCATTCCGGACCTCCCCTCGGCTCGTTCGGCGGGCGAGGGGCGGGGCTTGAGGGGAGTCTCAGCCCTCGCGGGGCTCGCGGCCGCGCT
>CAZYOL010000328.1:0-3713 GCA_964649065.1 uncultured Spirochaetales bacterium | reverse complement strand
TCTTCGCCGTCGGCGGGGGGCCCGAGCTGGCCGAGGCCCTGGCAGCGGCCCGCGCGGAGGCGGAGCGGCGCTGGCCCCGGGGCGTCGTGGAGCCGCAGGCGGCGGCCCTCGCCGCGCTCGAGCGGGCCGGCGCCGAGCTGCGCGCCGCTGCGGGTCGCGACGTGCGCATCCACGGAGAGGACGGGCGCTTCACGGTGGTGCTCGAGGACTCGGAGCAGCCGCGCCCGGCCCCGCTGCACCGCTTCGTCCGGGTCGTCCCGGTCGCGGATGCGGCGGCGCTGATCGCGGCCCTGCGACCCTATGCCTCGCACCTCGCGGCGCTGGGCGTGGCGGGCTTCGGAGACCGGACCGCTGCCGTGGCCGAGGCCGCCGCGCAGCTGGGCGCCTCCCGGGTCTGTCCCCTCGGAGACCTGCAGAGCCCGCCCCTCGACTGGCCGCGCGACGGCCTCGGCGTGCTCCGGCCCCTCGCGCGCTGGAGCTCGCTCGAGCCCTAGCAGAGCACGGGGCCCCTACCCGCTCCGGCGCGGGGCGCGCTCGCCGCGCTGCTTCTGCTAGCGGGCGGGGGCGGGATTCGGGCGCAGTGGAGCGTCGGAGGCGGTTCGCCGCAGCAGGTGGCGCGCCACGCCCTCGCAAATCGTCTCCACGTAGCCGCCGTGGTCGAAGGCCTCCGGGTCGAAGGGCACCTGGGCCTCGAAGTGGAAGGTGTGGCGCGTGAAGTAGGGGAAGAGGCGGTGGAGCGTGCTCATCCGGTCGAGCAGGCGCCGGCCGCGGCGGCGGGCTCTGCGCGAGACCAGCATGGCCGCCCGCAGCGCCGCCTGGTTGTGCAGGCCGTCGGCGATGCGGAAGCGCAGGCCGGGCGGGCCGCAGTAGTGCACGGCCACGGGACGGCCGGCGGGGTTCGCCCGGAAGAAGTCGATGATGCTGCGCTGGCAGAGCTCGATCAGCAGCGAGGCCGCCTGCGAAGCCACAGTGTGGCGCACTCGCGCCGAGGCTCCGGGGGCCTCCTCCAGCGCCGCATCGAGCACCTGCTCGGCCACCCAGTCGGCCGGCACGACGTTGAGGCGCACCTTCGGGTCGGCGATCACCGCGCGCAGGTAGCCGGAGCCGATCATCGCCACGAAGGCCGCAAAGGCGGCGGGGCTGTCGATCCAGCCCGAGAAGGGACGCTGCTGGCTCGCCGAGATGATGCTCGGGCGCACCAGCGTGACCGGCACCCCATCCCGGCGCTCGAGCACCAGATGCTCGCTCAGGCACTTGGTGAAGGTGTAGGTGTTGGGGTGGCCGGAGCCCGCGAGCAGCTCCTCCTCGTCGGCCTCGCCGCTCAGGATGGCCTCGTAGACGTCGGCGGCCGGCGCCGGCAGCCCGGCCAGCTCCTCCTTGATGGGCACCCCGTCTCCGGGATGCGGCGTCACGTAGGCGGTGGAGACCGCCACCAGGCGCTGCAGCCGCTGCATGCGCTGGGCCAGCCCCAGGATGCCCAGGCTCGCGGTGACGTTGGCGGTCGCCGCCTGCGCGATCGGGAGGTCGAAGTCCACCGAGGCGGCGGAGTGCAGGACGTGGGTCACGCCCTCGCAGACGGTGCGCGTGTCCGCGTCGGAGAGGTCACAGCCCGGCCGGCAGAGATCGCCCTCCACCACCTCGACACAGTCGAAGAGCTCGGGCGGCAGGTGTGCGAAGCAGGGCGAGCCCACCACGACGCGGCGAAAGCGCTCCGCCGCCGCCTCGTCGGGAGTGGGGCGCACCAGCGCGTAGATGCGCGAGACGCCCAGCTCGGCGCGCCGGCGGAGCAGGAGCTCCACGATCAGCTTGCCGAGGAAGCCCGTGGATCCGGTGACGAGAAAGCTGCGCGCGCCCCCTTCGCGCTCCATCGACCCTCCCAGCCGTGCCCGTCCTCGCGGGCGCGCGGAGGCTAGCGGCTCGCAGGGACGGTCGCCTGGCGGACCGGCCGGGTCCTGCGGCCGGGGGGCGGCACCGCGTGGGGCGGGTCGCTCAGGCGACCTCGCGCTCGGCCTCCGAGGGCGCTGCCCCGGCGTCGAGGCGCTCGACGGCCGCCGGGGGCGCCCCGCCCGGCTGGGGAGGCTCGGCCTGGGCCCAGGCGGCAGCGGCGCCCAGGGCGGCCAGGGTGAGGACGAATAGCAGGGGACGCGGGGGGCGGGGACGGTTGTGCATGAGCTCCTCCGTGGCGGCTGGCTCCTTGGACGCCGCGGATCGGCTGCGGCTACCACGCGCGCTGCACCGCGGCCCGCGCAGGAATCGGCCGGCCGCAGCGGGCTCCTGAGAGCGCCGAAATCCCTGGTTTTTCACTAAAATCGGACAACTGCGGTCCGGATTTTACAGGACCGTTCTGGTCCACTATTCTCGGAGCCGACGAGAGAGCTCCGGAGCCCGCATGATCCGCATCAGCCGCCTCACCGACTACGGGATCGTCTTGATGGCCCACCTCGCGGCCTTCGGGGAGGGGTCCACCCACAACGCCCGAGAGGTCGCGGAGCAGACCCAGCTCCCCGCCCCGGTCGTCAGCAAGATCCTGAAGGCCCTCGCCCGGGACGGTCTGCTGGTGTCGCACCGCGGCATCAAGGGGGGCTACGGGCTGGCGCGGCCGCCGAGCCAGATCTCGGCGGCCGAGATCATCACCGCTCTGGAGGGCCCCATCGGCCTCACCGAGTGCACGGTGCACCCCGGCGCCTGCGTGCAGGAGGCGAGCTGCCACGTCCGCGAGCCCTGGCAGCACATCAACGGCGTCGTCCGGGCCGCCCTGGCCCGGGTCAGCCTGTCCGATCTGGCCGCGCCGCGCGCGGCGGCCACGACCCTTCCCCTCGCCCACGGCACGGCCGAGGGCGCGAATGCCCAGTCCCAGTAACGGCCCGCAGAGAGGAGTCCATGTCCCAGTCTGCCGACGCCACGCTCGAGAAGCTCACCCGCAGCGAGTACCAGTACGGCTTCGTCACCGAGATCGACGAAGACCGCGTTCCCCCCGGCCTCACCGAGGAGGTGGTCCGCCTCATCTCCTCCAAGAAGGGCGAGCCCGAGTGGCTGCTCGCCTGGAGGCTCAAGGCCCTGGCGCGCTTCGAGGAGCTGCTCTCCGAGCAGACCGAGCCCACCTGGGCCAAGGTCCACTATCCCGAGATCGACTACCAGGACATCGTCTACTACGCCGCGCCGAAGCCCAAGAAGCAGCTGGAGAGCCTCGACGAGGTGGATCCGGAGCTGCTGCGAACCTACGAGAAGCTCGGCATCCCGCTCTCCGAGCAGAAGCGGCTTTCCGGCGTCGCCGTCGACGCCGTCTTCGACAGCGTCTCGGTGGCCACCACCTTCCGGGAGGAGCTGGAGAAGCACGGCATCGTCTTCTGCTCCTTCTCCGAGGCGGTGCAGAAGGTCCCGGAGCTGGTGCAGCGGTATCTGGGCTCCGTGGTCCCCTACTCGGACAACTTCTTCGCCTGCCTGAACTCGGCGGTCTTCACCGACGGCTCCTTCGCCTACATCCCGAAGGGGGTTCGCTGCCCGATGGAGCTGTCGACCTACTTCCGCATCAACGCCGCAGGCACCGGCCAGTTCGAGCGCACGCTGATCGTGGCCGACGAGGGCGCCTACGTCTCCTACCTCGAGGGTTGCACTGCCCCACAGCGCGACGAGAACCAGCTGCACGCGGCGGTGGTCGAGCTGGTGGCCCTCGACGACGCGGAGATCAAGTACTCCACGGTCCAGAACTGGTA
>CAZYOL010000327.1:0-3763 GCA_964649065.1 uncultured Spirochaetales bacterium | reverse complement strand
CGGCGCAGCAGCTCGGGCGGCAGGCCCGAGACGTCGTTGGCCGTCGCGACCACGAAGACGGCGCTGCGCTTCTCGGAGAGCCAGGTGAGGAAGGAGCCGAAGACCCGACTCGCGCTGGTGTCGCCCGCCGTGGCGCTGAAGCCCTTCTCGATCTCGTCGATCCAGAGCACCGCCGGGGCCAGCGACTCGGCGACCTGGACGGCTTCCCGGATCGAGGACTCGGGGCTCTGGCTGACGCTTCCGAAGGCGGCCGCGAGATCCAGACGCAGCAGCGGGAACTGCCACTCCCGCGCCACCGCCTTGGCGCACAGCGACTTGCCGCAGCCCTGGACCCCGAGCAGCAAGAGCCCGCGCGGCACCGGCAGGCCGTAGCGCCGGGCCTCGTCCCCGAAGGCGCGGCGCCGCTCCGCGAGCCAGCGCTTGAGCTCGCCCAGCCCGCCCACGTCGTCGAGGCTGCTGTCGTCCTCGTGGAAGCTGAGGGCCGGCGTGCGGCGCAGGGCCCGGCGCTTGTCGCGCACGATCTCCGCCACTGCCTCCTCGTTCAGGCCGCCGGCCAGGCGGCAGGCCTTGCGGAAGACCCGCACCGCCTCGGCGGAGGTCAGGCCGAGTGCCCCGCGCACCGCCTCGTCGAGGGTCCCGTCCTCGGGGACCGGGCCGGAGGCCTGCTCCAGGACCCGAGAGAAGAGGCTGCGCAGCTCCGGAGCCTGAGGCAGCGGCAGCTCGACGCGGCCCGTCTCGCGCAGCAGCTCGAGGGGCACCTCGAGGGTGGGCCCGAGCGCCACCAGGGTCTGCTTGCGCGCGGCCAGACAGCCCATCAGGTCGCGCAGCCGCCGCACCGCCAGCGGGTCGCCGATCCAGCGGTGGGCGTCGAGCAGGGCGATGATGGCCGGCTCCTCACAGGCGGCGATCGCCCGCAGGCCGGCGTCCAGGCAGCCCGTCCCCTCACCCGGGCTGCAGGGCACCGAGGCATCGCGCGGGCCCGCCTCGGCGAGCCCGGAGGCCACCGTCCAGCGCAGCAGCTTGCGCTCGCAGCCCTCGGCCACCTTCTCGAGCAGCGACAGCGCCCGGTCTTCCTCGAAGGTCTCGAGGGCGATCAGGCGCCAGCCCGAGCGGACCAGGATGCGCAGCTCCTCCTGGGTGGCGCGGCTCACGCGGCCCTCACTCCGTGTCGGCCGTCACGCGGACCACCTCCTCGAAGGTGGTGATGCCGTCGGCGAGGGTCCGCACGGCGGCGTCGCGCAGGCTCTGCATGCCCTCGATACGGCCCGCGGTGTTGATCTCGTTGGCGTCGCGGCCCTCGTTGATGAGGGTGCGGATGCGGCGCCCGACGTCGAGCATCTCGAAGACCCCGGTGCGCCCGTAGAGCCCGGTGTGGCGACAGGAGACGCAGCCCTCGCCCCAGCGCACCTTCAGGCGTTCGCGGCGCTCGACGGGAACCTTGAGCCCGAGGGCATTCACCTGATCGGCGTTGAGGAAGCCCTCCACCGCGCAGTGCCCGCAGATGCGCCGGATCAGGCGCTGGGCGAGTACGCCACGCAGCACGCTCGAGAGCAGGAAGCGCTCGACGCCCAGCTCGATGAGGCGGGTGACGGCGCCCGCGGCGTTGCGCGTGTGCACCGTCGAGAAGACCAGGTGGCCGGTGAGGGCCGCCTGCACCGCCATGTTCGCGGTCTCGGTGTCGCGGATCTCGCCGACCATGATGATGTCCGGGTCCTGGCGCAGGATGGTGCGCAGCGCGTTGGCGAAGGTGACGTTGATCAGCCCGTTCACCTGCACCTGGCAGAAACGCGGGTCCACCATCTCGATGGGATCCTCGACGGTGGTGATGTTGATCTCGGGGCCCGAGAGGTAGCGCAGGGTCGAGTAGAGGGTGGTGGTCTTGCCCGAGCCCGTGGGGCCGGTCACCAGGATCAGGCCGTTCGGGCAGGTGATCCACTTCTCGAAGCGCTCGCGCTCCTGGGCGTCGAAGCCCAGGTCGCCCAGCTCGGCCAGCAGCACGCTGGGATCGAAGACGCGGATCACCACCTTCTCGCCGAAGGCCGTCATCATGCTGGAGACGCGCAGCTCCACCTCGCGCTCGGCGCGGTGGGTCTTGATGCGCCCGTCCTGGGGGCGGCGCCGCTCGGCGATGTCCATGCCGGCCATGACCTTGATGCGCGAGGTCACCGCCATGTGTACGTTGATCGGCAGTGTGTCGATGTCGTGCAGGATGCCGTCGATCCGCAGGCGGATCACGCCCGTCTCGTGGCGGGGCTCCAGATGGATGTCCGAGGCGCGCTGCTCGAAGGCGTAGTTCAGCAGGTAGTCCACCGCCGCGATGACGTGCTCGTCGTTGGTGTCCGCCAGCTCGGCGTTGGAGCGCAGCTCGACGAGCTGCACCAGGGCCCCGCCGCGGCCTCCGCCCAGCTCCTCCTGGGCCTGGCTGACCTTCGAGCGGAAGCCGTAGACCCGGTCGATGATGGCCAGGATGTCGCGCTTCGAGGAGACGACGTAGCGGACCGGCTGCTGGACCAGGCTCTCCAGCGACTCGCGGATGCTGGTGTCGAAGGGATCGGTGATCGCGAAGGTGAGGCCGTCGGCCTCGCGGCCGAGGGCCCGCACCACGTGGCGCCGGGCGAAGGGGCGCGAGAGGGGCTTGCCGACCAGGTCCGCGTCGACGCGCAGCGGGTCGATCTTCTGGTAGGGGACGCCTGCGGCCTGGGCCAGAGCCTCGGCGATCACGTCCTCGTCGAGCTTGCGGTGGGGGCTCTTCGGGTGCGGCAGATTGGCGGCCGCGATCATCTCGGCCGGCGTCGAGTCGTAGCGGGCGGCGGCCTGGGAGCGCACCGAGCCGACGCGGTCCTTGAGGACGCGACTGCGCAGCGTGGTGGCCCGGCCGTCGATCTCCTTGGCCTGGGCCGGCTGCAGCAGCTCCTGCTTGACGAGGAGGTCGAGCACCTCCTCGAGGCTCAGGGCGAGACGGGCATCCGGGCGTTGAACGCGGCTCACGACCCCTCCAATCGTGGCCCGGTATCGGCTGGTTGAGGCAAAAACCCAACAGTTTCGAGCGCTCCGGCGGAGCTGCGTGCGCACGCGCAGGGCAACCAGCCGGGCAGCTCCCCGTCGCGCCTCGGGTTCCGGCCGCCTCCCCGGCGGGCGGCGAGTTGCGGATCCCGGGCGCGTTACCGACCCTCGAACGCGCTCTCGGCCGCGCGTCCCCATCGTCTAGAGGCCTAGGACTCCGCCCTTTCAAGGCGGCAACACGGGTTCGACTCCCGTTGGGGACGCCACGCCCGCGCACTGCGCGCGGCGCAGACCGGCTAGGCTGGGCCGACCGGGAGGCTCCCATGCCCTTCGACAACCGCGTGACCCGCATGCTCGGCGTCGAGATTCCCATCGTGCAGGCGCCCATGGGCTGGATCGCGCGCTCCCGGCTGGCGTCGGCGGTGTCACGGGCGGGAGCGCTCGGGGTCATCGAGACCTCGTCCGGCGAGCTCGATGCCGTGCGCCGGGAGATCGCCCGCATGCGCGAGCTGACCGAGCGTCCCTTCGGCGTGAACGTCGCCCAGGCCTTCGTGACCGATCCGAAGATCGTCGACTTCGTGATCGAGCAGGGCGTGCGCTTCGTGACGACCTCCGCCGGGGATCCCAACCGCTACACGCGCCAGCTGAAGGCTGCGGGCCTCACCGTCTTTCACGTGGTGCCGACGCTGCGGGCCGCCCTGAAGGCCGTGGACGCCGGCGTGGACGGGCTGGTCGTCGAGGGCGGGGAGGGCGGCGGCTT
>CAZYOL010000326.1:0-3765 GCA_964649065.1 uncultured Spirochaetales bacterium | reverse complement strand
GGCCTCGGCCGTGCGCCCGACGGCGGCCTGGCAGAGCGCCAGCGTGTCGAGCGCCCAGGCGTCGCGCCTGCGCGACGTACCGCTGCGGGCCAGCGCCAGAGCGCGCTCGGGGTCGCGCAGGGAGGCGTCGGTGGTCGTCACCAGCATGCGCGCCAGCCTCAGCTCCGGGGCGGCCAGCCCCGGGCTTGGCGCCAGCTGCTCCTCCTGCTTTGCCAGGGCCTCGCCCTCGCGGCCTTGCTGCCAGAGCTGCTCGGCCAGCCGTGTGCGCGCGCTGGTCGCTGCCGGCTCCAGCGCGATGGCCTGCCGGTAGGCCATGACGGCCTCCTCGGGTCGGTCCAGGGCCTGCAGGACCGAGGCGCGCAGATTGTGGGGCCGCGCCGAGTGCGGATCCAGGCTCGCCGCGACCTCGACCTCCTGCAGTGCGGCGGCGAGCTGGCCGTGGCGCGCGAGCACGCTGCCGCGCTGCATGCGGGCCGTGGGGTCGCTCGGGCTCTTGGCAGCCACGTCGAGCCAGAGGGCCGTCGAGTCGCGCCAGGTCTCGTTGCGCGCCAGCGTGGCCGCCGAGAGCAGCACCAGCAGCAGGAGGCCCAGGGCGGCGGCGAGTCGCGGGCGCGCCTGCCGGGCGCGGTCCAGAGCCCAGGCGGGCAGCAGGCAGAGTCCGACCAGGGGCAGGTAGAGCCGGTGCTCGAACATCATGCGCAGGGGCAGCGTCGAGCCCTCGATCGCCAGGTGCAGGAGCAGCCAGAGCAGGGCAAAGGAGGGGATGCGGGCGCGGGGCGCCAGCCAGAGGGCCAGCCCCAACAGCCCCAGCAGCCCGGCGACACTGGGAAGCGTGGTCCAGGGCTGGACCAGCGAGCGCGACGGCTCGACCACGTGCAGCAGGTTCAGGCGGGAGGGCAGGGGCAGCACGAACAGCGACAGCGAGTGCCACGCGACGCGCGCCTGGGTCAGCAGGCGCTCCCCGGGCCCGAAGTCGAGCTGGGCGTAGCGCGGGCTGCCGGCCGCCACGAGACAGCCGGCCAGCGCCAGGGTGAAGAGGGCCGCCCACCAGGGGGCGCGGCGTCGCCACCAGCCGCGGTCGGGACGCTCGAGGATCCAGCCGTCGTAGAGCAGCAGCGCGGCGGGCAGGGCGGCGGCGATCTCCTTGGAGCCCAGGGCCAGCAGCCCGCAGGCTCCGACGCCGAGCCAGGCGAGCCGCCGCCGCCAACCGGGGGGGGCAAGTCGGGCGCGGGCGAATGCCAGCAGGGCGAGCAGGTAGAAGGCGGTGGCGAGGCTCGACATGCGCTGCACGACGTAGGTCACCGCCTGGATCTGCAGCGGATGCGCAGCGAAGAGGGCGGCCGCGAGCAGCGCGGGCCCCACAGCGCGGGTCCCACGCCGGCCCGCCACTCCCCGGAAGAGGGAGAGCGCCAGCGCGTACACCAGCAGGGCGTTCGCGCCGTGGATCGCCACGTTCAGGGCCCGGAAGCCGCGCACGTCGAGGCCCGAGAAGTAGTGGTTCAGGCCGAAGCTCCAGTGGGCGACGGGGCGCTTCACGGCGGGGCCCAGGGCCGCTCCGATCCAGCGATCGCCGGAGAGCGAGTTCCAGTGCACGTAGGGGTTGTGGACGACGTTGTCCCAGTCGTCGAGGACGAAGTCGGCGGGAAGCGCGCGCGCGTAGAGCAGGGCGCAGAGCAGCAGCAGCCCGGCCGCCGAGGCCGCGTGGACGGTGTGGACGGCTCGGACGGGGCGGAGCGAGCGCGCGGGGCGGACGGTCGAGGTCACGGCGGGTCGCACGCGGAAGCTAGAGCCCTGCGCCTGGCCTCGCCACGATATAGTCTGCAGCCATCCGCGTGTCTCCTCGGACCTCCTCGAACGCCTCCGAGTCGCGCGTGGCCATCTGGCTCGGCGCCGCCTCGATTGCCGTGCTGGGCCTGGTCCTCTACGCCGACACGCTCGGCCATCCCCTGGTCTTCGACGACCTGCGCAACATTCGCGAGAACGCCGCGATCCGACTCCGGAGCCTGGACGCGTCCGGGCTGTGGCGGGCCGCCTTCGAGAGCCCGACGCAGCGTCCGCTGGCCAACCTGAGCTTCGCCCTGAACCACTACGCCGCCGGCTACGAGCTGCGCGGATATCGCGCCGTCAACATCGGACTCCACATCGGCAACGCGCTGCTCGTGCTGGTGCTGGGTCGCCTGCTGGCCCGGCGGGCCGCGCGCCTGGCGCCGAGCCCCCGGGCGGCGGCCCCGGTCTGGATCGGGGGGGTGGCCGGGCTGCTCTTCGTGGCACACCCGCTGCAGACCCAATCGGTGACCTACCTCGTCCAGCGCATGAATGCCCTGGCCGCGGGCTTCGCGCTGCTCTCGCTGCTGCTCTACGCCGTAGGGCGTCGGCGGCAGGGCCCCGCTCGCTGGACCGCCTGGGCGGGCGCAGCCGCCTCCCTGCTGCTCGGCCTCGGCTCCAAGGAGACGGCGGCGGTCGCGCCCTTTGCGTGGCTGCTCTACGAGCTGTACTTCGAGCGCGATCTCGAGCGCCGCTTCGCGCTGCGCGCCCTCGCGCTGGCGGGCCTCGGGGCGCTGCTCCTCGGGCTCGGGATCTACTGGGCCAGCGACGGGCTGCGCGACTACGCGAGCCAGCCCTTCGGGCCCCTCGAGCGGGCGCTGACCGAGCTGCGCGTGGTCTGGATCTACCTGGGCCTGATCCTGTGGCCGGCGCCCGAGCGGCTGTCGCTGGTGCACGATCTGTCCCTCTCCACCTCGCTGTGGAGACCACCGACCACGCTGCTCGCCGCGGGCGGCCTGCTGGCCTGGCTCGGCGTAGCGCTGCGAGTGGCGAGCTTCGCGCGGCTCGAGAGCTTCGGGATGCTCTGGTTCCTGCTCTTCCTGGCCCTGGAGTCCTCCTTCCTGCCCCTGGCGCTCCTCTACGAGCACCGCACCTATCTGCCGCTGGCCGGCCTCTGCTGGGCGGGCGCCTCCCTGGCCTTCCGCTGGCTCGATCGCCGGGCCGCGCTCGCGCTCTGCGCGGCGGCAATCGTGCCGCTGTCGGGGGCTACGCTCGCGCGCAACGCGGCCTGGTCGGACCCGCTGCTCCTCTGGGAGGACGCCGTGCGCAAGCACCCCGGGAGCTGGCGGGCCCAGGACGAGCTCGGCGTCGCCCTGGCCCAGGCCGGTCGCTTCGAAGAGGCCGAGAGACACTTTGCCGCGGCGGTTCGGCTCGCCCCCGAGCGCGCGCCGCCGCGCGTCCACCTGGGCTTCGAGCGGGTGCGGCGCGGGGACCTCGACGCCGGCCTCCGCGAGCTGCGGGAGGCCATCCGGATCGATCCGGGCTACGGCCGAGCACACCACGCGGTCGGGCTCGCGCTGATGGGCGCCGGTCGCCTGCAGGAGGCGCTGCCGAGCCTGGAGGAGGCGGTGCGCCTCTGGCCGGCCGATGCCTCGATGCGGGACAGCCTGGGCCTGGCTCTCGCAGGCCTCGGTCGCGTCGAGCAGGCCCGCCAGCAGCTCGAGGCGGCCGTGGCGCTCGACCCGGAGGCCGCCAGGGCCCACGCCCACCTCGGAGCCCTCGAGGCCCGGGCCGGACGGCCGCACCGGGCTGCCGCGTCGCTGGAGCGCGCGGTGGCCCTGGATCCCGAGGACGGCGTGGCGGCGAACGACCTGGCGTGGATCCTGGCGACGGCCGCGGACCCGGCCCTGCGCGCGCCCGCGCGGGCCCTGGAGCTGGCGCGTCGCTCGGTGGCCGGGGCACCCCGGGCTGCCGGGCGACTCGCCACCCTTGCGGCGGCAC
>CAZYOL010000325.1:0-3779 GCA_964649065.1 uncultured Spirochaetales bacterium | reverse complement strand
GAGGTGCGGAAAAGTAGCCGTCCTCTTAGCGCGGAAGAGATGCCGTCCCTGGACAGTCGATCGGGTCGACCGAGGCGGAGAGCAGAAAATTGAAGGGTTTCATGGACTTGGGATAGCTCGCCCTTTGGCCGAGACCGGGCCGCGGTGGGGGGCGGCGGTCGCTCCCTACGCGGAGCGGGTGGCTCGGCAGCTCCTGGCGGGGAGGGCCGGCGCTCGCTCAGCTCGCCGGCTGCCGACGCCGCTGACCCAGGCCAACCGGAGTGCGGCGCGGAAGGGGATCCGGAAGCGGGGTTCCAGAGCGGAGCCCAAGCTGGCCGGGATCCCGCGGGCGTGCGTGGTCTGTGGCGTCGAGCTGGTGGCGAGGCAGCGGACCTACTGCCCCGAGTGTCGAGGAGCCGGGGTCGAGGCAGCCCGGAGCGAGGCCCAGGCGGCACTTCGGGCCCGGCGCAGTGCAGGGACAGATCCCGCCCACGGCGGGCACGCGGCGAAGCGGCGGGGACGGCGGAACTCGGCTGCGCTGCGAGCCAATGCGGCGTGGGAGCGCGACCAGCAGAATCCCGCTGACCCGGAGTGGTTCGCAAGGGAGATTCAGGCGAGGCTGGCCCAGGTGCCGGTCCGGGAGATCATGCGAGCCACCGGGCTATCCCAGCCGTACTGCGCGATGATCCGGCGGGGGGAGCGGGTGCCGCATCCGCGGCATTGGGCGCGACTCGGCTCATTGAATAGCTTCGAGATAGAGTAAGTTCGAGGTCAGAACCCCACTCTCGATCCTTGCCGCTGTCTCGACGGGAGAGCGTCCCGGCAGACGGGAAAGACGGCCGCGAATGCTCGGAGACGGCGCCTGCAACCGGGGCGAGGCCGGGAAGGCAGTCGCTCCGGCCTTCGCTGCCATTTCTCGCAGCGCCGCCTGGTGAACGAAGCCAGTCGATCCCGCTCTGCTGCCCCCGCAGCCCGCTTCTCCCGCCTCCGCTGCCGATTTCGCGGGGATTCCCCGTCGATTCAGCCCGCCTGACGCAGCGTTCACTCCCAACGACTAGACCGCTACACTCGCAGTCCATTACCTGTTGGGCAGCACACGTGAGTCTGTCGCTGGACGTCGAATCGATCGCGGAGGCTCTCGCGGAAGTTCTTGCCTACGACGGGCCGGGACGTTCTCCGGTTCTTGAGTCCGCAGCCGCCGACGTCTTCCCCGAGGAGATGTCGACGCCGGCAGGCGCCGCAGTCGTCGAAGCCTTCGAGGCGTTCCGGACGCTACGCCAAGCGGAGACTCGTGGCGCTGCACCGCAGCCGAACGTTGTCCGTTCCGAGATCTCCAGGCCTCGTTCTCTGCTCCTATTCGACTGGGAGCTGAACGTGTGCGACGGTGTAGGCGAAGCGGAGTCTGATGGCTTCGTGACGGAAGCCAATTTCCCTCCCTGGGATTTCTGGCTCGGGATCGTTGGTACATCGAACGAGATGAGGCTTCTCTCGTTCGTTCCGGCCGCACTCGCCGAGGCCGCAGATCGCGCGGTCGGTGTCACCGCATACGACGATCTGATCTGGTGCGACGCGTCGTGCGGAAGAGTGCTTCTGAAGTCCCCTGGCGAAGTTTGGGCGCGTTAGGCAAGTGCTGCCCAACAAGATGAGATGAGAAGGCCAGCCTCCTGAACGCAGTACCGTGAGTTCTGCAAACGGATAGCGGGCTCGCCACCGAGGTGGGTCCCAAACAGGAGGCGGGCATGGACGAGCGTATCACGAACGAGGATGGCCGGACGATCGGACTGGACCTGGGCGACCGCTTCACGGAGGGCCGGGTGCTCGACGGCTCGGGCGAGGTCGTCGAGGCGTTCCGCGTGCGGACGACGGAGCCGGCGCTGTCGGCGCGGCTGGCGAGCTTCCCGCCGTGCCGTGTGGTGCTCGAGGTGGGGACGCATTCGCCGTGGGTGAGCCGAGCGGTCACGCGGCTGGGCCACGAGGCGATCGTGGAGGAGAACCAACATCGAGGCTTGACGGGGCTGGCCTTCTCATGGAAGCGGTTGCAGCTGACGAGCCACAGCGCGTTCCAATCGACCTCTGGTAGAGTTTGGCGTTGAAACTCAGGCGCTTCGGCTGGGCCACGGAGGCGCTGTGCCTCGCAGCTGAACCGCCAGTCCGTTGGGCGGCGGATACCGGGCTGCTACCGAGGGGAAGACTTGGCTGACAATACCTCGAATTCACGTCTGGCTGAAGATCAGGAGTCCCTGGAGCGCCAGCGCCTCGCACTTGAAGGTGAGCGACTAGTGCTTGAGCGCGAACGGCTGGCGATCGAACGGCTCGCGGCGGAAGCAGCGGCTGAGCTGGGCCGAGCTGAGCTCGATCACAAGCGCGCCGAGCTTGATCTTCGTCGCGAAGAGACGGAACGCGGTCGCTGGCGCAACCCACTCTTCCTAGGGGTTGTCGCAGCAGTTCTCGGGCTCGGCGGAAACATCGCGGTAGCTATCTACAACGGAATCATCGGACGCAACCAGCAGCATCAGCAGTTCCTGCAGAATATTGCCGTGGAGGAAACGAAGGCGCGGGCTGGCCTTGTTCGCGAAGCCATCAAGACTGGAGATCCAGACACTGCCGCGACAAACCTGAGCTTCTTCCTGGACGCCGGGCTCATTGACGATCCGTCCGGTGTCCTCACCGCGTATCTGAGGACACGCCGTCCTGGCAGTGGGGTCTTTCTCCCGACGGAACTCGCTTATCGTACACTTCAGCCTCCTCCGACAGAGAGCCCAGAGGTCGAGGTGTTTGCGTCCCATGACCGCTGTGACCGGGTTGTCCGTGCCGGCGCCCGGATGCCGCACGACCCACGATCGACAATCAGGTTGGCAACTTGGAACTTAATGTGGTTCGGCAGACCCGAACTACGTTCGGATGAGGACCTGAGATGGTTCGCGTGCACGCTGACGTGGCTTGACGCAGATGTCGTTGCGGTCCAAGAGCTCGACGGGCGAGAGAACTTCGAGCGTGCGTTCAGAAAGCTATCAGACTTCCTAGTAGACTTCGGCGCCGGCAGATGGCGATTTGACCTGCAAGACTGCAGGTCCTCGCACATGCTTGGCTTCTTGTACAGAGTGGAACGGGTCTCGGTATCAGACGCGAGAGACATCTGGTATCTCAACGCTAGCGCTGGTGGGCCTGAAGAGGCGTGCAGCCGCCTGCGCCCTGGAAGGGCGGTGAGGGCTACGTTGGCGGTGCCCGGCGAGAGCTCGACCGTTTGGCTTGTAAACGTTCATGCGAAGGCTGGCAGCAAGGACCGGGACTTTCGGCTTCGCGAGATCCTCCGCGAGCGGCTCTCTAAACTGCTCGACGATGAGGCGTTCCAGGCCGTTGGTGGGCGGTTGGTCGTGATGGGGGACTTCAACACCATTGGGAATAAGCAAGGTCTATCGGATGAGGGAGAGGTGCGCCGCTTACGTGTCGCTGCAGAAGCCCTGGCTCCGCGCTTGAGACTGCTCACGTCGGGCGACACCTGCTCGTACTTGTCTGGTGGATCTTGCAAACCCATCGATCACGTTCTCTCGTCAGAGCAGATGGCAGACGCGCACGCCGTCTCTTCGCCGGGCTACTGTAGCTTCGCCCGGAAGTTCGGCTTGGCAGAGCTCAATCTCCTCGTCAGAGAACGCCTGTCGGACCATTGCCCGGTCGTCGTCGATCTGATGGTATTAAGCGGTATTGGGGCAATTCACCGGGGCGCGATAATCCTCCCGAAGACCGCCCGCCGCCCAACACCTATCAGGCCCCCGGTTGTCAACAGGCGATGACGTCCCTTG
>CAZYOL010000324.1:0-3788 GCA_964649065.1 uncultured Spirochaetales bacterium | reverse complement strand
CCTCGAATCACTCGGCGTCCGTCCTTGGACCGACACGTCGTGCACGGTCTGGACGTCCTCGAGGTGGAAGTCCGTGAGATCTGCCGCGCCGGACACGCGTACAAGCTCGAGAAGCGTTTGGTGGTCGTCGGGCATGTCGTTCTTCTCCCTGGTCGGTGGTAGGCCGCGCCTCGAGTCAGAGCGCAATCCGCTCAGCGGGCCACGCGCATGCCGGGGGTGGCCCCGTACCGCGCGATCCGCACGTTGAACGCCTGCCGCTCGGCGATGCTGCGGAACGTGCTCGCGATGCTGGGCAGCGTGTCCAGCGCAGCTGCGTACAGATCCCCGAGCACCGGCAGCTTGCCGACCACCGCCGTCAGCGCCGTCAGCGCCGCCGCCTCGTTCCGGCCGAAGCCTCCGCGGATGGCCCGGTCGTAGGACTCCACGCTGCTGCGAACCACCGAGACCGCTTCCAGCAGGCGGCCGGCGTGCCCCAGCACATTCTCGTTGAACCAGCTGCCGGCCCGATCGGTCAAGCTGGCGGCGTCGGTCCCCGCGGCTGCCGCCAGCGCGGGGCCCAACCACAGGTACCGTTGCGTGTTGGTGACCGCCGTCTTCACGGCGTCGAGTCGCTCGCCGAGCTGCTGCCAGTCGCGCGTCCCGATCCGGTTGGCGTTCCGGAGCCGCTGGCAACGTGTCAGGTCGTTGGCCAGCGCTCTCGTGGCCGCCTGGAACTCTCCCGACTCGGATAGCGCTTTCTGGCGATCGTCTACCTCCTTGAGGAAGTTGGCGGCGAACTCGGCTGTCACCCCGAAGCGGACGCCGCCGAGTTGGCCGATCGTGCCGTTGTAGTCTTCGTGGTTGTCGTCGGTCCACCGACCGCCGTTCGCCGCCAGGTGGTCGAAGGCCTCGTCCAGATCCGAGACTCCCCCGCCGCTGCCCACGTACGCCAGGCCTCGGCGTGGGCCTCGGAGATCGTCGAGCAGGACGTCCGAGAGCCCCCTCCCCTGCGGGAGGGCCTGACCCGAGGCCGGGTTGCGGAGGGCCTTCGCGAACGCCACGCCGGCGTAGTAGATGCGGAAAGCGGCGTTCATCAGGCCCACGCTGTAGGCCGTGGTCCTGCCACCCCGTCCTACCCTCCAGTGGTCCTTAAGGTCGGCCGTGATCTGGTCGGCGGTCAACGAGGCGAGTGCCCTCGCCTCCCAGTAGTCGTCTCTCGTCGGCATCGTCGTCTCCTCGGTCTATTGTTCGAACGTTGTGCGCGCCTGCTACGCCTTGTCTGCTCGCGCGAAACCCAACCTACGAGCTCGGCCTCGGCGGATCCTCACGGCCCGCTCACGCTTCACCTCACGGTTTCTCACGCGGATTCTTGTTCTGTGGCAGGCAGTTGCGCATATACTCGGGCGCGTGAAGTACCGGTTCGGAGACTTCGAGGTGGACGCGGCCCGCTTCGTCCTCACGCGCCGGGGTCAGCGGGTGAAGATCGAGCCACGCCCGCTTCAGCTACTGATCCACCTGCTCGAACGGGCGCCCGACGCGGTGTCCAAAGACGAGCTCCTGGACGCGCTCTGGCCCGAGGTAGCGGTCACCGAGGCCTCGCTCACACGCGCGGTGGGCGAGGTGCGCCGGGCGCTCCGGGAGCGGGCCGGCGAGGCGGGGACGATCCGCACGGTGCGTGGGAAAGGCTACGCGATCGGCTGCGAGATCCAGCGCGTGGATGCCTCGGACGAGGCGCTGCCGGACGGGGCCCCGCGACAGCTGCTCGCCTCAGACGGGCCGTCGGCTCGATCCGCGAGCTTCATCGAGACCGTCGGGCGAGCCGGTGACCTCCTTCGCGAACAAGGTTCGATCTCGTTCAAGGCGCTCAAGTACGAGCTCGAACTCGAAGACGCCGCCCTCGAAGACCTCGTCGAAGAGCTGGTGGAGGTGCAGCGGGTCGCCGCTCACGAAGGCAAGGTGATCGTGTGGCGCAGCGCCGCAACCGAGGGTGAAGCCCCGACGGCGGCTGCGCCGGTCCCGCCCGAACCGATCCCGGAGGCGGAACGCCGCCAGCTCACTGTGCTCTTCTGCGATCTGGTGGACTCGACGAGGCTGGCCGCTTCGATGGATCCCGAGGAGTGGCGCGAGGTCGTGCGCGGCTACCAGGAGGTAGCCGCGGACGTGGTCGAGCGCTTCGAGGGCTACATCGCCCAGTACCTCGGCGATGGGATCCTGGCCTACTTCGGCTGGCCGCGTGCCCACGAAGACGAGGCCGAACGTTCCGTTCGGGCCGCCCTGGGGATCGTGGATGCGCTCAAGGATCGTCGCGAAGGCCTCTCGGTACGGATCGGCATTCACACGGGGCCGGTCGTGGTAGGCGAGATGGGAGTGGGCGACCGCCGAGAGGCGCTCGCCATCGGCGAGACGGCGAACGTGGCCGCGCGTATGCAGCGAATCGCGGCTCCGGGCACGGTCGCGCTGTCGGCTGCCACGCTTCGCCTGGCCTCCGGGATCTTCGTGACCCGCGACCTCGGACACCGACCGGTCAAGGGCTTGAACGAGCCCGTTCACGCCTTCGAGGCAGTTCAAGCCTCAGGGGTCCGCAGCCGTCTCGACGTGACGGCTGCGTCCCAGCTGACGCCCTTCATCGGGCGAGAGCAGGAACTCGGGCTCCTCGAGGATCGCTTCGCGCAGGCAGCCGAGGGCCGCGGTCAGGCCGTGCTGATCCGTGGCGAGGCAGGCATCGGCAAGTCGCGCCTGGTGCAGGCGTTTCGCGAACGGATGACCGAGTACGCCCACACCTGGCTGGAGTGCCGAGGCTCGCCCTACAGTCGTGACAGCGCGCTGCATCCAGTCGTGGAGCTCCAAAGGCAGGGGCTGGGCTTCGAGGCGGCGGATCCGCCGGAGGGAAAGCGGGCGGCTCTCGAAGCGGGGCTCGCAGGAGTCGGGCTTGGCCCCATCGCCAACGCACCGCTGCTTGCGGACCTGCACGGCGTACCCGTCGTCGGACCGTACGCCACGGGCAACGCTCCGGCTGAGGAAGCGCGTCGCAAGACACTGGAGCTGCTCGCTGAGTGGGTGGTGCGGATCAGTCGGCGCCAGCCGCTGGTTCTCCTCATGGAGGACCTCCACTGGATGGATTCTTCGACGATCCAGCTGCTCGGCCAGATCCTCGAGCAGGTGCCAGCGGAGCGTGTATTGCTGCTCGGCACCCACCGGTCGGATTTCGAGCCGCCTTGGGGAGCTCGGAGCTTCGTGACGCCGATGCTTCTGAGCCGCTTCACGCGCGCCCAGCTCGCGGACCTCGTCCGCAAGGCGGCACGGGATCGGGATCTTCCGGCCCGCTGGGTGGAGGCCGTCCTTCGTCGTTCGGACGGGATGCCCCTGTTCGCCGAGGAGCTCACTCGCACGTTGCTCGAGTCCGAGAGCGAATTCTACGGGCAGGTTGGCGAGAGCGATCTCCGGATCCCCGAGACGCTCCAGGACTCGCTCATGGCGAGGCTCGACGCCTTGGGGCCGGCGAAGAGGCTGGCGCAGCTCGCCGCCGTGCTCGGGCGCGAGTTCTCTCATGAGCTCCTCCGCGAAGTCGCGCCGATGACGGAGGCGGAGCTGGAGCGCGACCTGGCCGTCGCGACAGGGCAGGAGCTCGTCTACCGGCGTGGAAGACCCCCCAACGCCACCTATCTCTTCAAACACGAGCTGATCCGGGACGCGGCGTACCAGTCGCTCCTTCGTGCCAGACGCCGAGAGCATCACGCGCGTGTGGCTCGGGTACTGGCCGATCGTTTTCCGGAGTCGAGCCGGGGCGACCCGGAACGGGTCGCCCTGCA
>CAZYOL010000323.1:0-3795 GCA_964649065.1 uncultured Spirochaetales bacterium | reverse complement strand
ACGTCCGAACGTCTCCTCCCGCGATCACTCGGCTACGTGGGTCTCTGGTTGTAGACACCCTCACAGCGAAGTGATCTGGCCTGGCCGGATCCGCCGTGATGGAGTCTTCAAGAAGATGAAGCGGTTCGGGATCGAGTAGCGATGTGGTCTACAGGCCAACATGTGAAACACATGCGCATGATCCAGATTCGAAACGTGCCGGATCGCCTCCACCGGCGACTGAAGGCCCGGGCGGCACTCGCGGGCATGTCGCTCTCCGACTACCTGCGCCTGGAGCTCGAGCAGATCCTGGAACGGCCTACCCGGGCGAAGCTGGCCGACCGGATCGCCGAGCGCCAGCCCGTGCAGCTCGATCCACCCGCCTCGGAGATGGTCCGGCAGGAGCGCGAAGAGCGATGATCGTTCTCGATGCCTCAGCGGCGGTCGAGTTCGTCCTCGCGAGCCGCCGGGGCGACTCGGACATCAAGCCAGAACCCGGCTTGTCCGTCCTATCCTCGACCTCACAGCGCGCTCAAGGGCGAGCCGCCTATGAGCCGGCTGCGGAGGGATCGCGGTGTCCAATTCCCCTGGCGGCGGCTTCGGCCAGGTTGGACCCGCCTTCTCTCCGATCATGCCGCGCTCGAGAGGCGGCGCTCGGAGAGCTCTTCGACCAGGCGTACGACCTCCGCCTGCGCGGCTTCTACCGATCGGCGATGTCGCTCGTCGCCGAACTCCTGGTACTCGATCGCGACGCGGTACATCTCATCCACACCGATATACCCGCGCAGCGTGCGCAGGTGCGGCGTGAAGTGATCCATGCCGGCGCGCACCCCTCCGGGTGCGAAGCCGAACTCGCCGCTGGACGTGAGCAGCACCAGCGACTTGCCCTCCAGGATCGGATCGAGCGGCCAGTCGCCGCGGCTGAGGTCGAAGCTGAAGGTCTCGTTCACGCGCACGACCTGGTCGACCCAGGCCTTCAGTGCGGCCGGCATGCCGTAGTTGTAAATGGGCGCGGCGATCACCAGAAGGTCGGCCTCGCGCAGCTCGGCGATCAGCGTGTCGGAGAGCGCGAGGAGCCGCGCCTGCTCCGAACTGCGCTCGCCTTCGGCGGTGAAGGCGGCGCCGATCCAGGCCTCGGATACCGCGGGCGGGGGCGCCGAGCCGACATCGCGGTGCAGCCATGCATCGTGGGGCCAGCGAGCCCGCCACTCGTTGGCAAACCGGTCGGCGAGCGCACGCGAGAGCGAGCGCTCCCGGCGAGCACTGGCATCGATCCGAAGAATGGTGAATTCAGACGACATCTCAGGTTCTCCCTATCCGAGCGCAAGAACGGCTCTCGCTTACAGAATCTGGCCTCAAAGGCCGATTCGGCAAACGAGAAAGCCTCATCGACAGATGAGTTCAAATCATCTATACGACGAGCGTGTTCGCCCGCATTCCCTCCCCCTCCGCGCTGCGAACCTTCGAGGCGGCCGCCCGGCTGGGGAGTTTCAAGGCCGCCGCCAAGGAGCTGTCCGTGACGCCCACGGCCGTCTCCCACCAGATCCGCACGCTCGAGGAGCACCTGGAAGTCCCCCTCTTCGTCCGTCGGACGCGTGCCGTAGCGCTGACCGAGAGCGGCCAGCGGCTCTCCGAGGCCGTGCACTACGCCTTCCAGCGAATCCTGCTGGCGCTCGAGGATGTCTCGGCAACGGAGACGGTCCTGACCGTGAGCACGACGCCAGCGTTTGCTGCCCTCTGGCTGGTTCCCAGGCTGGCCCGTTTCGAAGAGCGCCATCCCCAGCTCCGTCTCCAACTGGTCACGAGTACGGCCCCGACGGATCTCGAACGAGATCGCGTCGTGGACGTCTCGGTTCGCTACGGCACCGGACCCTATCCGAGCCTTCGTGCCCACGTGCTCGCCGAGGAGAGCTTCGGCGCCTACGCCACGCCCGACTACATCCAGCGTCTCGAGCGATGGGAGGACGCCGAGCTGGTCGAGACCGCGTGGCAGCAGCCAGGCTTCGAGGATGTCTCGTGGGAGCTGTGGCTTGCTGCGGCGGGGCTTCCCCGACCTGCAAAGCCGAGATCGAGACGTTTCGATCAAGAGCACCACGTCGTTCAGGCCGGATTGGCTTCCCAGGGGCTGGTGCTCGCGAGCTCTCTTCTGGTGAGCGAGCACGTGGGACGCGGATGGCTGGAAGCCTATCGCCCGGAGGTTCGAATCGAGGGTCGCCGCTACACGGCGCTCTCACTGCCCAGCCGCGCGTCGTTGCGGAAGGTCTCGCGATTCCTCGAGTGGCTGGACGAGGAAGCGGCTCGCGATGCATGAGCCCACCGCCGGGACTCAGGGGGATTGACACAACGCCACTACCCGGCCGTGCCGCCAGAACCCCGCTTGTTCGCCCTATCCTCCGGTTCATTCGCGAACGGCTACGAGCCTCGAGGCGACTCCCGCACCTCCGACCACTGTGCTTCGAGCCCTCTCCTGCGAATCCAGCCTTCGAGTGTTGGCAGATGGATCAGCTCCGGCGAGACGGCGAGCATCGCGCGAACGTCGCGCAGGTGCTTGGACGAGCCGCCCTCGCGGTAGAACTCGAGCTTTCGCACGATGACGTACTCGGCTGGTGCCACGCGGATCTCGAGCCCTCCGATGGAATAGAGACGAGCGTTTCGGAATGCCCATAGGTGGAGCTCGTCACCGCCCACCAGGTAGACGGCGGCCTTCAAGCCGGAGGCGTGGTGGATGATGTTGAAGTGGCCACCGCCCTCCCGTCGACTCTCTTCGAGGACCACCTCCGGCGGAGGGACGCAGAACTCCTCGGCCCGAAACGCCACCGGCAACGCCTCGCGATGCCTCGCTGACAGCTCCACGACGAGATCGATGTCGTGTGTAGCGCGAGGCTCGCCGTAGAGGGTCGCGGCCACGCTGCCGGTCACCAGGTACGACGCGCCGATCTCAGCCAGGCGGCCGACGAAGAGCTCGATCAGGTCAGGTTCGGGCATCCCGGAAGATCCGAAGGACCTCGGCCTCGATCTGCTCCTCGCTCCAGTCGTCGTGGAGGCTGCGCAGGAAGGCCGCCTTGTGTCGACGCAAGGTCCAGTACATCTCGCGGGCGGCCCGATAGCGCTCCTCGGCAGTCAGGCGGCGGAGCGCTTCCAGCTGATCAGGGGAGGGGACGTCGTGCTCCACAGAAGCACTGTGCCGGAGCCGCGAGGGGGCCGCAATTCGCCCTGGCCTTGCGGCGCTTGTGCGAGTCCGCCGGCGAGCGTTTCGTCGCCGAAGGCGACTTCGTGAACCCCCGACCCTCGGGTTCGAAGCCTGACCGGACCCGTAGGAAATCCAGATAGTTGGGGGATTCCGAGCGGGAATACGCGGGAATGAACGGGAATACGGGCACAGTATGGTCACAGTGGCGGGTCGATGCCGAGCTGCTATGTTGTACATATAGATGTACATAATAGGAGTCTGAGGTGGGAGCGACCAAGGTCTCGGTGGCGGAGGCGCGGAAGAACTTCGCCCGACTCATCAAGCGTGCCGAGCAGGGACGGGCGATCGAGATCACACGTCGAGGTGAGTCCGTTGCCGTACTGCTCTCGGCGTCCGAATACATGGCGCTGCGGGGCGACCGGCCTTCGTTCGTAGAGGCTACCCGCCGGGTACGTGAGCGACTCGATGTCGAGTCGCTTGGAATCGGGGGCGACGAGTTCGAGGGGCTTCGCGAAGAGTCTCCTGGTCGCGAGGTGCCGCTCTGAGTGTCCGCTTCCTGCTCGACACGAACGTGCTCTCGGAGCCCATCAAGTCGGCACCGAGCCAGCGAGTCCTTCGGGCGTTGA
>CAZYOL010000322.1:0-3803 GCA_964649065.1 uncultured Spirochaetales bacterium | reverse complement strand
CAGCGCCGGAGGCTCCCCGGCGGCCGCGCGCCCCCGCCGTGGCGGCGCCCGGCCCGCCCGCCGCTGCATCGGCCTCCCCGCGATCCGCAGAGCCAAGCGAGCGATGGGTCATTCGAAGATAGCGGCGGGGCTGGCGATCCTGGCTCTCGCGCTCGTCGGCTGCGCCTCCGCGCGCTGGGCCGTCCTCAAGCAGCTGCGCGAGCCCGGCGAGTCGCTCGTGGACTTCCCGGAGATCGTCTGGGAGCAGTACGACTGCGACATCCAACGCCGCCCCTTCTTCGCCGTCGAGGAGAACGAGCTCTTCCCGCCGAGCGTCCGGCCGGGCTCCGACTTCGGTCACCGACTCGTGTACGTCATGTGCCCGCCCGAGCCGACCGGGGTCGTGACCGGCCTCCTGCACACGCGGATCCGCTACCGCGGCGCCCCGATCGTCCGCCACGCCGACTCGAGCTTCGAGATCAAGCCCGGCCGCTGGGTGGTGGACACGGTGGTCGAGCTGCCCGCCGAGGCCGAGCCCGGGGTCTACGCCTACGAGCTGGAGTTCGAGAGCGCGGACATCCGCTTCGAGAAGAACCTCACCTTCGTCGTCCAAACGCCCTGACGTTGCCACGGCAGCCCCCTATCCTCCCGGCGTCCTCCCCGGAGCCCTCGCCGTGCCCCGAGCCCTGCGCAAGACCAAGGTGATCGCCACCATCGGGCCCTCCTGCGACTCGCCCGAGACCGTCGCCGCCATGATCCGCGCCGGCATGAACGTCGCGCGCCTCAACTTCTCTCACGGCACCCACGAGGAGCACCGCAAGCGCCTGGCCTGGGTGCGCCAGGCGGCCTTCGAGCTGGGCACCCACACCGCCGTGATGCTGGACACCAAGGGCGTGGAGATCCGGACGGGGCGCGTCGAGGGCGGCGGGGTGCTGTTGACGACGGGCCAGCACTTCAGCCTCTACACCGACAGCCGCATGGGCGATGCCCACGGCGTCTCGGTCTCGGACCCGGAGCTGCCCGAGGACGTGGAGCCGGGCTCTCTGGTGCTGCTGGACGACGGGGTGATCGAGCTGCGCGTCCTCGAGGTGGGCCTGCGCGAGATCCACTGCGAGGTGCGGCGGGGCGGACAGCTCGCCGACCGGCGGGGCGTGAACCTGCCCGACACGGCGCTCCAGCGCAGCCTGCTCTCGCCGGAGAATCGCCAGGACCTGGCCTTCGCCGTCGAGGAGGACGTGGACTACATCGCGGCCTCCTTCGTCCGGAACGCCACCGACGTCCGCGAGATCCGGCAGCTGCTGGCCGAGCGCGGGGCCGAGATTCCGGTGATCGCCAAGATCGAGAACCGGGAGGGCGTGGAGAACCTGGAGGAGATCGTCGCCGAGGCCGACGGCACCATGGTGGCCCGCGGCGATCTGGGCGTGGAGATGCCCCTGGAGGAGGTCCCGATCACCCAGAAGAAGGTGATCCGCACCACGGTCATGAACGGCAAGCCGGTGATCACGGCCACCCAGATGCTGGATTCCATGCAGCGCAACCCGACGCCCACGCGGGCGGAGGTGAGCGACGTCGCCAACGCCATCCTCGACGGGACCTCCGCCGTGATGCTCTCGGGGGAGACGGCGGCCGGCGCCTACCCCGTCGAGGCGGTGCGCACCATGTGCTCGCTGGTGCTGCGGGCCGAGGGAGCCCTCGCCGACTACGGCTACCTCCAGCACACGCTGCCCGAGCCCTCGAACATCGTGACCGAGGCCGTCAGCCAGGCCGCCATCACCATGGCGACGCATCTGGACGCCGCCGCGATCGTCACCCTCACGGAGAGCGGCTTCACGTCGCGGCAGGTCTCCAAGCATCGACCCCGCTGCCCGATCATCGCCGTGACCTCGCGACGCGAGGTGGTGCGGAAGCTCTCGATGAACTGGGGCGTCTCCGCTTTCCTCTTCGAAGGCGAGCACCGCGACGAGGAGCTGATCGCCTTCGCCATCCGCCGGGGCAGCGAGCTGGGCATCCTGCAGACGGGGGACGTGCTGGTCACCACCACCGGCCTGCAGCGCCAGAGCGGCAGCACCCACATGATCCGCGTCGTGAGCGTGGAGTAGGACCTGCGGCAGAGTCGGCTCAGAGCGCTCCGGCGGCGCCTCTCGCCACCGCTGGTCGCAGCGCTGGTGCGCCTGCTGCCGCCGCTGTACCTGGGCTACCTGCGCTTCGTGTGGCGGACCAGCCGCCTCCGCGACCTGGGCATCGGCCGGCTGCCCGACATCTGCCGGGGGCGCGGCGGCGCGGTCGCCCTCATCTGGCACGACGAGGTGCTGGCGTGCCCCTGGGCCTACCCCGCGCTGGGCCTGCGCCCCCATACCCTGGCCAGCCGGAGCCGCGCCGGCGAGATCGTCACCGGGCTGCTCCGGCGGGCGGGCTACGTGGTGCTGCGCGGCGGCTCGAGCCGGGGGCGGTCGCGCCGGGACGCTCCCGTGATCCGCCAGATGATCCAGCGCTCTCGCCAGACCCGGCCGATCCTCTGGGGCCTCACCGTGGACGGCTCCCACGGGCCGGCCCACCGCTTGAAGCGCGGGGCCCTCGTACTGGCCCGCGAATCCGGGCTGCCGGTGGTGCTGGTGCGCACCTGGTTCCGGCGCTGCATCCGCCTCCCGACCTGGGACGGCAGCGCCCTGCCGCTGCCCTTCGGCGAGATCCGCTACGCCCTGCGCGGGCCCTACCACGTCCCGGCGACCGCGCGGGGGCGCGAGGAGCTCGAGGCCCTGCGCAGCCGGCTCGAGCGAGATCTGGGCGAGATGGCCATCGAGGCCTTCGACGACTTCGGCCAGCGCCTGCCGGAGAGCCTGCGCGCGAGGGACGGGTGAACTGCCTGCGCTGCTCGCACGCGATGAGCAAGCAGCGCTCCCACGGGGTGCTGGTCGACCGCTGCCCGGGCTGCGGCGGCATCTGGCTCGACGCCGGCGAGCTAAAGGGGCTCTTGAGCCGTGCTCGCCGCAGGTCGGACCGCGAGCTGGAGCTGCAGGAGCGGAGCGAACGCGCCGCCGAACGCGCCCGCACGGTCGACGTCGCGGGCCTGTGCCCGCGCTGCCAGCAGCCGCTCCTGCCCTCGATCACCGGCGGCGTCGAGGTGGATCGGTGCCGGCATTGCGGCGGTCTCTTCTTCGACGGCGGCGAGCTACGGCTGCTGGTGCAGCACCGGGCCGGGGAGTCCGGCCGCCTGCGGCAGCTGTGGCGGCGCCTGTGGGGTGTTTTACCCGGGCGCCGAACGCGTTAGTGTCCCGGCGCATTCGGCCGAGGCATCGCGCCGGCGGGGGGAGCTGCTGTGAGAGGTCACGGGGTGCGCGTGCTGATGGCCCTGCTCGTGCTCTGGCTCGCGTCGGGCCCGGGCTGCGGCCGGCAGGAGGACCACGTGATCGAAGCCATCGACACCTTCATCCAGGAGCAGGCCATCGACAAGTCGCAGTCGGGCTGGAAGACGCGCGTGCCGAAGCCGCCGGAGCAGTCCTTCGACTCCTCGCTGCGCTACTTCTGGGAGCTGGAGACGAGTCACGGTCCGATCGAGATCCGCCTGCTTCCCGACGCGGCGCCGATGCACGTCACGAGCACGATCTACCTGACGCGCCTGGGCTTCTACGACGACACGCCCTTCCACCGGGTGATCCCGGGATTCATGGCCCAGGGCGGCGACCCGACCGGCACGGGCCGCGGCGGCCCCGGCTACCGCTATCCCGGAGAGTTCGGCGGCGCGGTGCAGCACGATCGACGCGGGGTGCTCTCGATGGCCAACGCCGGACCGGGGCCGGACGGCAGCCAGTTCTTCCTGACCTTCG
>CAZYOL010000321.1:0-3829 GCA_964649065.1 uncultured Spirochaetales bacterium | reverse complement strand
TGCCCACCATGCAGGCCATCTGCCTGGGCGGTGGCTCGCTGGTCAACTCGGCCATCTGCGTGCGCGCACCGGAGTTCGTCCTGGAGCGTTGGTGCAGCGACTTCGAGCTCTCGCGCAGCGGCCGGGCCGACCTCGACCCGCACTACGATGCGGTGGGCGACTTCCTCGGCATCGCGCCCACCCCCGAGGCCGTCCAGGGGCGCCGCAACCTGCTCTTTCGCAAGGGCTGCGAGGCGCTGGGCTACTCGAGCGAGCCGATCGAGCGCAACGTCCGGGGCTGCCGGGGCAGCGGGGAGTGCTTCACCGGCTGCCGGTCGCGGGCCAAGCAATCGATGGACCTGAGCTACGTGCCCGCCGCGCTGCGAGGCGGGGCGACGGTGCTGACCTCGCTGCGGGTGGAGCGCGTGCGCGCCGAGGGCCGGCGCGCCCGCGCGCTGGAAGGGCACGTGGTCGCTCCCTTCAGCGGGCGCCGCAGCCACCGCTTCCGGGTGAACGCCCGGGCCATCGTGCTGGCGGCCGGCTGCGTGGCCACGCCGGTGATCCTGCACCGCAGCGGGGGCCTGGCCAACGCCTCGGGCCAGGTGGGCGAGAACCTCCAGTTCCATCCCGGCGTCGGCGTGCTGGGGGTCTTCCCCGAGCGCGTCGACCCGGCCTTCGGCGCCACCCAGGGCTACCAGTGCCTCGACTTCCTGGGCGAGGGCTTCAAGCTCGAGACACTGTGGGCGCCGGCGGCCGTGCTCGCCGTTCGGCTGCCCGGCAAGGGCCTCGAGCTGAAGCGAAGGCTGGCGGAGATTCCCGCCTCGGCGGTCTGGGACGCCATCGCCCGCTGCGACCACTCGCTGGGCCGCGTGCGGCCCCGGCGCTTCGGCATGGATCCGGTCCTGCACTGGAAGCTCGACCCGCGCGACGTGCCCGTGATCACCCGAGCGCTCTACAGGCTGTGCGAGATCTTCTTCGCGGCCGGGGCCAAGAGCGTGCTGCCCGGAGTCCACGGCATTCCCACCGAGCTGCACGCGCGCGAGGAGGCGGAGATCCTGCTGCGCCACCCGCTTCGGGGCAGCGACCTGGTGCTGGGGGCGAACCACGTCTTCTGCACGACCCGCATGCACGGCGATCCGCGGCGCGGTGTGGTCGACGAGGACGGCTGCTGCCACGACCTCGACAACCTATGGATCGCCGACACCGGGATCTTCCCGCGCTGTCCCGCCGTGAATCCCATGTGGACGGTGATGGCCCTGGCCCATCGCAGCGCGGGAGCCCTGGCCGCGCGGCTCTGAGCCGCTCGCGCCCGCCTTCACCGCTCCAGGCTCAGCGGAGCGGAGCCTGCCCTTCAACTGCCCGCCCGTTCGGCCGATGAGAGCCTGGGTCCCGGCGTGTCCGGGGGGAGGAAGCCATGCGTCTCGCCGTCATCGCGTTCGGCCTCTGCCTGCTGCTGATGCCGGCGCTCGCCTCGGCCGAGTCCTCCCTCGAGTGCCGCCGCATGACCCAGTCCATCGCCCACTACCAGCGCATGCACGAGCGCGCCAAGCAGCTGGGCAACCCCATGTGGACCGAACGGACCAAGCAGCAGGTGAGGCTCCTCGAGGACAAGCGGGCCATGACCTGTCCCGAGTACTCCGCCAACGCCGAGGCGGCGCGCGCCTTCCGGACGCTCTCGAAGATCGCCGCCAAGGCCGCGGTCAAGTACTTCACCTTCGGAGCCTTCTGATCCACGGCGGGGCGACCCGCGACCCGTCGATGTCGCTGTACCTCGTCGTCCCGCTGCTGGCCTTCCTGCTGTGCGCGCTGCTCGGGTCCGCGATCTGGGTTCGGGATCCCTCGCAGCCCAGCCACCGCACCGCGGCCGGCCTGCTGGCCTGCATCTGCTGGTGGGCCGCCTGTGAGATCCTGTGGAATGCCCAGGACGATCCGGGCTCGGCCCTCACCCTGGTGCGCGCTTCGGCCCTCGGCTGGGTCTGGCTGGGGCCGATGTCGCTCGAGCTCTTCCTGCAGATCACCTCCACGCGTCGCGGGCCCCGCCTGGCTTGGACTCTGCGCGGGCTCTACGTCGTCTCGGCGCTCTTCCTGGTCGCCGCATGGACGAGCGACTGGATCCATCCGGGCGTCGTCGCCACCTCCTGGGGCTACGCCTACCGCTTCGGTCCCCTGTACCCCTTCTTCTACGTCTTCACCGTGGGCTGTATCGCCGCCGCGCTGGCGGTGGGCTGGCGCGCCTTCGGTCGCTCGCGCTCGGACGGAGAGCGCCAGCAAGTGCACTGCCTGGCGCTGGGCATCGCCTTCCCGCTGATCACCGCGTCGATCACCGACGGCCTGCTGCCCCTGGCGGGGCTTCAGCCACCGCGCCTCGGGACTCTGTCCTTCGCGGGCCTGGGCGCCGCCATCGCCTGGACCTTTCATCGCCACGGCTACTCGCTGCTGGCGCCCGGCAGCTTCGCTCCCGGCGTCCTCCGGGCCCTGCGCGACGGCGTCGCACTGCTGCGCTCCGACGGCTACGTCCGCATCGCCAACCCCGCGCTGGCGACGATGCTCGGCCTGCGCCCGGACCAGCTGCTGGGGCTGCGCCTCTCGGACTTCATCGAGGGCTGCCCGGGCGAGGAGGAAGGAGAAGTGGTCGACCTCCGCTGCAGCGCGCTCGGTCCGGGCGGCCGTCGCCTCCCGGTGGCGGTCTCGACCGTCGACCTGCGCGACAAGCGGGGCTCGCAGGTGGGCCGCGTCGTGCTGCTGCGCGACCTCGCCGAGATCGTCTCCCTGCGCAGCCGTCTCGTGCTCTCCGCGCGCCTGGCGGCGGTCGGCGAGCTGGCCGCGGGCATCGCGCACGAGATCAACAACCCGCTGGCCTTCGTCCGCTCGAACCTGGGCGTGCTGCGCTGCCACTGCGAGGCCCTGACGGGCGAGCTGGAGAAGAGCTGCGCCGGTGACGCGGCGGAGGAGCTGCTCTCCGAGAGCCAGGAGCTGCTGGAAGAGTCCATCGAGGGCGTCGATCGCGCGGCGGCCATCGTGCGCGACGTGCGGGGGCTCTCCCACGCGGGCAGCCAGCACCGGGTGCTCGCCGAGCTCGGTCCGCTGCTCGAGGGGGTGCTGCGCCTGGTTTCGCACCAGCTCCCCTCCCGGGTCGCCGTGCAGACGGACTACGGCTCGACGCCGGCGGTCTCCTGCTCGCCCCAGGAGATCCAGCAGGTCTTCCTGAACCTGGTGCTGAACGCCGCCCAGGCCATCGAGGAGGCCGGCACGATCCGCATCGCCACCCGCAGCGAGGAGCGGGCGGTGGTGGTCTCCATCGAGGACGACGGCACGGGCATCGCCCCGGAGCACCTCGAGCGCATCTTCGATCCCTTCTTCACGACCAAGCCCGTCGGGGAGGGCTCGGGCCTCGGTCTCGGCATCTCCTACGAGATCGTGCGGCGCCACGGCGGGGAGATGGAGGTCTGCTCGACGCCGGGCCGCGGAACCCGCTTCGACGTGCGGCTCCCGGCCGGCACCGATACCCTCCCCCTGGCGAGCTGAGACCGCCGCCCGGGGCCTCGGGGCTCCGCCGGCGCAGACGACTCCCACCCGCAACTCCCACCGGCAGGGCTGGCACCCGATGAAGCAGCGCTCTCTCGGACGGACGGGCCTCAGCGTCTCCGAGATCGGCCTCGGCACCATGACCTTCGGCAGCATGGCCGACGAGTCCGCGAGCCTGCAGGCCCTCGACCGCGCCTTCGCCGCCGGTGTGAACTTCATCGACGTCGCCGAGATCTACCCGGTGCCGCCTGATCCCGAGAGCGCCGGGCGCAGCGAGGAGATCTGCGGCAAGTGGCTGGCGGGACGCCGGCGCGACTCCGTGGTG
>CAZYOL010000320.1:0-3836 GCA_964649065.1 uncultured Spirochaetales bacterium | reverse complement strand
ACGACCCCGGTCACAGGCGGACCGAGCGGCATAGGCAGAATTCGACCTAGCCGCCTGGCGGTGTGCCCTTTCTCCCCTTGATTACGACCATCTCACCTTACTCGCTCGAAAAAGACGGCGAGGGGAGAGTGTTCGACTATATGACGGACCTCCACTACGTCCGAAACATCGCTGCCCCGAATCGTTTCCGAGTCCTGAGGACGCCCCTTGATACGGGCGAGCGTTACAATCGCCCCGCGTCCTTCACGGCCATCGTGGTCGCTGCCGAGCCGTGAGAAATCCGGATCTGCTGGCGGCGTTGAGGCAGCAGGGGGCTCCCGTCCCTGCGAACGTCTCGGTCACGTCGCGACCTCTTGAGGGAGGCCCAGCACGACGCCGGCGAAGCGCTCCAGCTCGTTCTCCAACGAGAACGGATCCGGAGGCCGCGGGCGCATCGACGGGAGGGTGTCGGAGTCGGTTGCCAACGGCGGGCCCTCGGAGTCTAAGATCTCCACGCCCCGCGATTCGAGCTCCGAGAGCCACTCCGTCACGCTCTCCGTTTCGATGCCCAGGGTCGCCGCCAGGCCAGGGGCATCGTCCCCGGCGCAGCGCACCAGGGTCGCGAGTTCGCCCGGCCAGGGGCCGGCACGCGCGGCGACCCGTCGGGCCCAGGCGCCGAGCGGGGAGTCGGCAGGCAGCGCGTCGCCGCGGCTCCAGGCCTCCATCAGAGCGCGCATCCGCTGAGCCCCGTTCCACAGGAAGGCCGCTGGGGATCCCGGCTCGCCCGCCGCCTCCGACGCCGCCACGTGGAAGCTCCAGCAGAAGCCGCGGATGGCGGCCTCCAGGCCCGGGAGCGACCAGCTTTCCCGCGCCGCCTCCACCCGCGCGAGAGCGGCCCGCGCCTGTTCGCGCGGCGTCCCCGAGAGCGGTCGGAGCTGCTTCCAGGCTCCGTGTTCCCGATCGGATTCGCCCTCGTTCGCGGACCAGGCCTCGTGGAGGAAGGCGGCCGCAGCAAGGACCTCGAGCGGTGGCGTCGAGCCCGCTTCCGTCCTGAGCGTCCGTCGAATGCATTCCTCCGCTGCGGCGCGCCATCTGCCCGGACCGGGGCCCGACGGCGACGGTAGACTCGAAGACACGGCGCGGTCGAAGAACATCGACTCGCCGCCGGTACCGAACTTGACGTTCGCCGAGCCCGCGGGCGTCGCAGTCATGGCGGACTGAAGCTCGCAGAGGAGGCCATCACGAATCTCCTGTTCGTCCAGTGCCCGCTGCTCGAGTTCGAATACCGGGTTCCCGGCCTCGGTCCGGAAGGCCTCGTGCATCCCGGTGGTCACGACGCGCTCTCTCTGGCCGAGAGTCTCCATGCCGCGGAGCAGCGCCGAGGGCTGTACACCCACGTGGATGCAGTGCTGGACCCAGACCTCCATGGCGGCCTCGACCCCTTTCTCGAATCGACGCCGCGCTCGCCAGTTCCGCAGGCCCGGCAGGAGCTCCGAGGCCAGGGCGTCGAATGGCTGGAGGCTTACGAGCTGGCTGGCCTGGGACCAGCGTACAGCGGCTGCGATCGCATTGAGCGTGGGGACCAAGCTCTCTCGCAGCTCCTCCCAGCGTTCCCAGGTGGCCTCGCCGTCGGTCGAGAACACGGCGGCCCGGCGTCGATTGCCCTCCTCGAACGCCCAGACCGCGTCCTCCCAGTCGTCCTCGGAGCGCGGGACGCGTCGATCGGAGGCGAGCAGGTTTCGGCACAGCTTCTCCCAGCGCCCCGTCGTGTCGGCGCCGTCTCCCGGGTCCGGCGGCCCTCCCTCGTCCTCGAGCACAGAGAACTCCGGTTCCCGGAACGTGCAGCGCCCGTCGATCGCGGAGGCGAGGCGCTCCGCGTGAGGAAGGCCCGCCTCGGTGAGCTTCACGACCAAGAGCTGCCGGCGCAGGTCGTCCGTCCCGGCCAGATAGAGCGCCAGGACGGCGTCCGCGAGCCGCTCGGCCGCCGCGGTGCGCTGGTGCCCGGCCACCTGGGGATCGAGGACCCGCTCTCGCAGGTCCTCGTACGCGGTCCAGAAGAGTTTCAGCGGTTCGGTGTACGCCAAGGTCAGCTGCCGCGCAGGCTCGGCTCGGGGGAGTCTCTCACAGGAGAGGACCGCCGGGCAACGCCCGCAAACCGTTGGCGGGGTTGTAGCGTCTCAGGGGAGACGGCCGACCCGCGGCGCGCGCGCGAGGAGGGCCCGGTGGCACACGATTCCGGCGATCACGCAGCACTGAACTAGCGGATGCGAGAGAACGGCGACGACGTGATCGCCACACTCTCGAAGGCGGCGGGGTTCGGTCTCACGCGGGACTTGGACTCGCTCGGCTGGGTCGAGGCCCACATCGGCCACGTGCGCGAGCTCCTGCCGGCGGCGGCCTCGCGGGAAGGATGGGCGCGGAGCCTTTCGATCTTTCTCGGCGAGGTTCTCGTGAAGCAGGCGGGCGGACGTTGGGTACCCACCGCCGAATGGCCGTGCATCGAGCTTCCTTCGGGCACGATCGCGTTCCCGCTGGCCAAGGTGGCAAAGCAGATCGAGTCCGGATCCGCCTCGGGCGAGGAGATCGTGGGCTTCGCCGAGACCGCCGTCGCCCTCTCGCGGGTTCGGCTGCCGAAGCCATAACGCCGATCCCCTAGCGGACGACGACTACGATTTCGATGGGGACCGATTGGTTCCCGCCGAGGTCTGCCGCGTGTTGGGCCATTGCTTCCGCCAAGCGGTCGAGCGTGGCCCGCGAGTGCGGAACCATGCAGACCTTCCCGGATCGGGTCACGTCCTCGCCCACGAGGATGCAGCCCTCGATCTGGCGCTGGTAGTTGCCCACGTGGACCTGCACGTGCTGGCGGTCCGGCACGTCCCGGAGCTCGATCCGCCAGCGCTTGTCGCCGTCGGACCGGATCTTCGCGGGGTAGCGGCCCGGGGGCACCCTGCTGCTGGCAGGCTCGTTGTTG
Organism: uncultured Spirochaetales bacterium; assembly: GCA_964649065.1. Taxonomy (GTDB): domain Bacteria; phylum Myxococcota_A; class UBA9160; order UBA9160; family SMWR01; genus CAZYOL01. Next base: position 886 of record CAZYOL010000320.1, on the reverse strand, counting down.
CGCCAGGGGAGCTCGAGGGTGCGCCCGATCTCCCTCCCCTCGACCAAGAGCCGGCCGATCGTACTCTGATCGCCGCAGGTCATGTTTCGCTCGATCTCAATGGTGAATTCGGCGGCGACGGCGCGGCGGGTGTGAACAAGAACGCCGATGGCAATCCAGAAGACTAGGAGCGTGATCCAGGTTCGACTGCGCATACGGTCAATGATGGCAGATACGGGCTGGAGCTGTTCCGTTAGTCGGGCTCCCGACAAGTGTCGAAAGCGCGCTGCCGCTCCTGCCGGACCCTGCTGAGCCACGATCTCGGAAAGCTCATTGTTGGCCGTAGCTTGCGCGATCCCGGCCGGAACTTTGGGGGTTCCGCGTCGTGGGTTCGAATCCCACCACCCCGACCAGGGCGGGCCGTCGCGTTTCCCTGTCAGCGCGGCAGCTTCCGCAGCTTCCGTTCGTTCTCGATCCCGCCGCCGTCCGATCGACCTGGCTCAGCAGGGCTCAGCCTTGGCTCAGCGAAGCAGCGGGGCAGGGCGGGTGTCACGGCTCCGCGCGTGCATCCTGGTTGCCGCTTCGGCGCCAACCGAAGCCAGCGCGTTGCCCAGGGGCCCGCTTGCTCCGCCGGCCCCAGCACGGGATACTCGAGGCCATGGCCCTCGACGTGGCGATCATTCCTGAGGAGCTCCGCCCCTTGGTCGAGAGCCGGCTCGCCAGCGGCCGCTACGCCTCGGTCGAGGAGGTACTGCGGGACGCGCTGCGGCTGCTCGACCGCCTACGGTCGCTCTAGCCTGAGATCCCCCGGGGATTGGACATAACGGGAGGTTACCGGACCTCGAAAGACCGCTTCTTCGGACTATCCGCAGCCCGGGGACGCGATCGCCTTCGAGCTCGTCCTGGG
>CAZYOL010000319.1:0-3873 GCA_964649065.1 uncultured Spirochaetales bacterium | reverse complement strand
CGCGAGGCGGCGGCCCGGGTCGCGGAGATGCTGGCGGAGGTGGTCACGGCGGGAACCGGCCGCCAGGCGGGCCTGCGCGGCGTACGGGTCGCGGGCAAGACGGGAACCGCCCAGAAGATCGACCCGGACACGGGGCGCTACTCGCAGGACCGCTTCACGGCCTGGTTCACGGGCTTCGTGCCGGCCGACGACCCGCTGCTGGTGATCGTCGTCGCGCTCGACGAGCCGCGCCGTCCCCAGCACACGGGAGGCAGCGCCGCCGCGCCGCTGTTCGCGGAGGTCGCCGCCGACCACCTGCGCCACTTCGGGATCGTGACGGCGCCGAGCCCCAGCCTGCCCGCAGGGACGGCGGTTGCGTCGCTGCCAGCTGCCCCCGCCCCGGCCGTCTCGGCCGCACCCCCGCGCGAGCCCGCGCCGCCGCCGGCCGCGGCGACCGCGACCGCCGTGACCGCGACTGCCGTCGCCGAGGCGCCTCCGCTGCCGCCGCTGGCCCAGCTCCACGATCGCGTGCTGCTGCCGGATTTCCGCGGTCTCACGCCGGAGCAGGTGAGAAGCGTCACGGCGCAGAGCGCGCTGCTGTTGCAGCTCTCTGGTCGCGGACGCGCGGTGAGCCAGGACCCGCCGCCTGGCACCGTGGTCCGCGCGCGGACGACGCAGGTGCGCGTGCGCTTCGAGTCCGAGGCGGCCGGCGGCGAGGAAAGCTCCTGATGCGCCTCTCCGAGCTGCTGCAGGCCCTGCCGCCCGCGCACCGGCCGCTCCGCGTCGAGGGCGGCGAAGACCCGGTGATTCGCGGGCTGGCCTACGACTCCCGAGCCGTCGCCGCCGGCGATCTGTTCTTCGCTCTGCCCGGCTCCCGCTTCGACGGCCACGCCTACCTGGAGCAGGCGCTGGCCCTGGGCGCCGCCGCGGTGGCGGTCGAGCAGCTGCCTCCCGACCTCGACCTGGGCGGCCGGCCCGCCCTGCTGCTACGCGACACGCGGCGCGCCCTGGCCCCCGCAGCGGCCTTCTTCTTCGGGAGCCCGTCCTCGGAGCTGCAGCTGGTCGGGGTGACGGGCACCAACGGCAAGACCAGCGTCTGCTACCTGCTCGAGTCGATCCTCGCGAAGTCGGGCCGGCGGGTCGGCGTGATCGGGACCGTCGAGACCCGCTTCGCCGGCGAGCGGCAGCGCGCCCTCAACACGACGCCCGAGAGCCTCGAGCTGCAGCGCACGCTGCGGGCGATGTGCACCCGCAACGTGGACGTGGCGGTGATGGAGGTCTCCTCTCACGGTCTGGAGCTCGGTCGCGTGGAGGGCTGCCGCTTCGCGCTGGGCGCCTTCACGAATCTCAGCCAGGACCACCTCGACTTCCACGGGGACATGGACTCCTACCGACGGGCCAAGGCCCGGCTCTTCGACCAGCACCTGGAGCCGGGCGCCCACGCCGTGGTGAACGTGGACGACCCCTACGGCGCCTTCTTCGTCGAGGCGGCGCGCAAGGCCGGCGCCCGCGTGCTGCGGGTCGCGCGCAGCGCGGAGGCCGAGGTGCGCCTGGAGCAGTCGGAGGTGCGCCTGAGTGGGACCCGGGCCCGTCTGGCCCTCCCGGACGGACCGCTCGAGGTCGACTGCCCGCTCGTCGGCGACTTCAACCTGGAGAATCTGCTGGTCGCGGCGGGTGCCGCCGTCGCCCTGGGCCTGCAGCGGAAGGAGCTGGCGGAGGGAATCGCCGCCTGTCCCCAGGTGCCGGGGCGGGTGGAGCGGATCGGCGGCGAGGATCCTCGGGCCCCGACCGTGCTCGTCGACTACGCCCACACTCCCGACGCCGTCGAGAAGCTGCTGCGCACGCTGCGGCCCCTCAGCCGCGGGCGTCTGGTCACCGTCTTCGGCTGCGGCGGCGATCGGGACCGCGGCAAGCGACCGCTGATGGCCGAGGCCGTGGCCCGCTACAGCGATCGGGCCGTGGCGACCAGCGACAACCCGCGCCACGAGGATCCCCTGCAGATCCTGGCCGACGTGGAGCGGGGCCTGGGCGCGCTGCGGCGCGCCGCGCCCGAGGATCTCGCGGCGACGGAGAGCGGCTACTCCGTGCTGAGCGATCGGCGGGCCGCCATCGAGCTGGCCATTCGCATCGCCGAGAGCGGAGACACCGTGGTGCTCGCCGGCAAGGGCCACGAGGACTACCAGATCGTGGGCGACGAGCGCCTTCCCTTCAGCGACTGCGAGGAGGCGCTGCGCGCCCTGCGCAGCCGGGAGGCCTCGTGAGCGAGCCCTTCGTCGCCCGGGAGGCGCTGGACTGGACCGGAGGCCGGCTGGCCCGCGGCAGCGCCGAGGAGTGCTTTCGCGGCGTCTGCATCGACTCGCGGGCCGTCGCCGCGGGCGATCTCTTCGTGGCCATCGCCGGCGAGCGGCACGACGGCCACGACTTCGCGGAGGCGGCGGTCGCCGCGGGGGCCAGCGGCCTGCTGGTGGCGGGCGGTCGGCCGCTCGGCGAGCTGCCGGCGCGGGTCTGCGTGATCGAGGTCGCCGACACGACCCGCGGCCTGGGAGCCCTGGCCGCCGGCCACCGGGCGAGCTTCGCGGGACCGCTGGTGGCCATCACCGGCAGCAACGGCAAGACCAGCACCAAGGAGATGTGCGCGGCCATCCTGGGCGTGGCGGCGCCCTGCCTGAAGAACGCGGGCAACCTGAACAACCACTGGGGCCTGCCGCTGTCGCTGCTACGGCGGGAGCCGGAGCACGAGAGCGTGGTGGTGGAGATCGGCATGAACCACCGCGGCGAGATCGCGCCGCTGGCGGCCATCGCCCGGCCCAGCGTCGGAGTGATCACCAACGTCGGCATGGCCCACATCGAGAACCTGGGCTCCCAGGAGGAGATCGCGCTCGAGAAGGGCGACCTGGTCGCCTCGCTCGACCCGGGCGCCGTGGCCGTGCTGAACGCCGACGATCCCCGGGTGCTCGCCCAGGGGGAGCGCTGCGCGGCGCGCATCCTGCGCTTCGGCGAGGCCCGAGAGGCGGACGTGCGCCCGCAGGACCTGCGCCGGCGCGAGGGCGTGGGCATCGCCTTCACCCTGATCGCCGCCGAGGGCCGGATCCCGGTCGAGGTCGACGGGCTGGGGGCCGCGACGCTGTGGAACGCCCTGGCCGCCTCCGCCGCCGCGCTCGCCGCGGGGGCCAGCCTCGACCAGGTCGCCGAGGGCCTGGCGCGCCACCGGCCGATCGACGGGCGGCTCGAGCGCAGGGAGCTGATCGGGGGCGGCGTGCTGTTGAACGACAGCTATAACGCCAATCCCCAGTCGCTGGCGGTGGCCCTGCAGGTGCTGGCCGAGCTGCCGGGTCCGGGGCGCCGCTACGCCGTGCTGGGCGACATGGGCGAGCTCGGTGCGCGCGCGCCCGAGGCCCACGAGGAGGCCGGACGCCGGGTCGGCGAGCTGGGCATCGACGCGCTGCTGGCGCTGGGGGAGCACGGTCCGCGGGTGGTCGCCGCGGCAGTGGCGGCGGGCCTGTCGCGCGACGCGGCCCATGCGGTCCGCGACCACCAGGAGGCCATCGATCGACTGCGCGCGCGCCTCGAGAAGGGGGACTGCGTGCTGGTCAAGGGCTCGCGCTCGATGCGCATGGAGAAGATCGCCCGCGCGCTCTCCGAGGAGGACCGCTAATTGCTCTACCACCTCCTGTACGAGCAGCTGGCCGACCAGTTCAGCGGCTTCAACGTCTTCCGCTACATCACCTTCCGCACCGGTGGGGCCACGCTCACGGCGCTCTTCATCTGCTTCCTGGTGGGACCGCCGCTGATCCGCGCCCTCGGCCGCCTGCGCGTCGGGCAGCCGATCCGCGAGATCGGCCCCGACCACCAGGACAAGGCCGGCACGCCGACCATGGGCGGCCTGTTGATCCT
>CAZYOL010000318.1:0-3882 GCA_964649065.1 uncultured Spirochaetales bacterium | reverse complement strand
GCGGATCGTCGCCCATATCTTCGAGCACACGGCGCACCACATGCCGAAGTTCAACTCGATCTCGATCAGCGGCTACCACATGCAGGAGGCCGGGGCGACGACGGTGCAGGAGCTGGCCTTCACCATCGCCGACGGCCTCGACTACGTGCGCGCCGCCCTCTCCAAGGGCCTCGACGTCGACGCCTTCGCCGGCCGGCTCTCCTTCTTCTGGTGCATCGGCATGAACTTCTACCTGGAGATCGCCAAGATGCGCGCCGCCCGCCGCATCTGGGCCGAGCGCCTGCGCGCCGAGTTCGCGCCGAAGCAGGACCGCTCGCTGATGCTCCGCACCCACTGCCAGACCTCCGGGGCCAGCCTCACCGAGCAGGACCCCATGAACAACGTGATCCGCACGACCCTCGAGGCCCTGGCGGCGGTCTTCGGCGGCACGCAATCGCTGCACACCAACGGCTTCGACGAGGCGCTCACGCTGCCGACGGACACGGCGGCCCGGGTGGCTCGCAACACCCAGCTCATCCTCCAGGAGGAGTCGGGCATCCCGGCGGTGGTGGATCCCTGGGGCGGCTCCTACTTCATGGAGTCGCTCACCGAGAGCGTCTACCGCGCCGCCAACGCGCAGATCGACGAAGTCGAGGAGCTCGGTGGCATGACCCGGGCCATCCAGGCCGGCATGCCGAAGCTGCGCATCGAGGAAGCCGCCACCCGGCGCCAGGCCCGCATCGACACCGGCGAGGACGTGGTGGTCGGCGTCAACAAGTACCGGCTCGCGGAGGAGGACGAGATCGAGATCCGCGACATCGACAACAGCGCCGTGCGCGAGGCCCAGGTGCGCCGGCTCGAGGAGATCCGCGCCTCGCGGGATGGCGCCGCGGTCGAGCGCGCCCTCGGCCGGCTCGAGGAGCTGGCGCGGACGGGGGAGGGCAACCTGCTCGAGGCCGCCGTGGAGGCGGCGCGGCTGCGCGCCAGCGTGGGCGAGATCTCGGACACCCTCGAGAAGGTCTACACCCGGCACCGGGCCGAGGTTCGCTCGGTCTCGGGCGTCTACGGCAGCGTCTACGAGGGCGACGAGGAGTTCCAGGCCCTGGTCGCCGACGTGGCGGCCTTCGGCGAGCGGGAGGGCCGGCGCCCACGCATCCTGGTGGTGAAGCTCGGCCAGGACGGCCACGACCGGGGCATGAAGGTGATCGCCACGGCCTTCGCCGACGTGGGCTTCGACGTCGACGTCGGCCCGCTCTTCCAGACCCCGGAGGAGGCAGCGCGCCAGGCCGTGGAGAACGACGTCCACGCCATCGGCGTGTCGAGCCAGGCGGCGGGCCACAAGACCCTGGTGCCGCAGCTCGTGGAGGCGCTGGCGGCCCAGGGCGCCGGCAACGTGGCCGTGGTGGTGGGGGGCATCATCCCGCCGCGCGACTACGAGGAGCTGCGCCAGGTGGGGGTGGCCGCCATCTTCGGGCCCGGCACCCACGTGGTGAAGGCCGCCCGCCAGGTGCTCGACGTGATCCGCGCTCGCAGCGGATGAGCGAGGCCGCCGCGACCGAGGTCTCCGAGTACCGGGAGGGCATCCTCGAGGGCGACCGGCGCGCCCTGGCTCGCACCATCACCCTGCTGGAGAGCACGCGTCCCGAGCGCGCGGCCCTGGGACGGGCCGTACTCGAGGCGATCGTCTCGCCCGACGTCGATTCGCTGCGGGTCGGCATCACGGGGCCGCCCGGCGTGGGCAAGAGCAGCTTCATCGAGACGCTGGGGCTGCTGCTGACCGAGCGGGGCCGGCGCGTGGCCGTGCTGGCCGTCGACCCCTCGAGCCCGTTGACGGGCGGCAGCATCCTGGGCGACAAGACCCGCATGGAGCGGCTGGCCCGGGAGCCGCTGGCCTTCATCCGGCCCACGCCCTCGGGCGGCTCGCTGGGCGGGGTGGCCCGGCGCACCCGCGAGGCCATGCTGGTCTGCGAGGCGGCCGGCCACGACGTGGTGCTGATCGAGACGGTGGGAATCGGCCAGTCCGAGGTGGCCGTGGCCTCGATGGTCGACTTCTTCGCGGTGCTGCTCCAGCCCGGGGCCGGCGACGAGCTGCAGGGCATCAAGAAGGGGGTGCTCGAGCTGGCCGACGCCCTGGTCGTGAACAAGGCCGACGGCCCGCAGGCCCAGGCCGCCGAGCTGGCCCGCGCCGAGTACGAGCAGGCCCTGGGCCTGCTGAGGCCGGCCTCGCCGCACTGGCGGCCCCGGGTGCTGGCGGCCAGCGCCCGCACCGGCGAGGGCGTCGCCGAGGTCTGGGAGACGATCGAGGAGCACCGGCGCGTCCTCGAGGAGGCGGGGGAGCGTCGGGCCCGGCGCCGCGAGCAGGCCCGCGCCTGGCTGTGGAGCCTGATCGAGGAGGGGCTGAAGGACGCCTTCCGCTCCCATCCCGAGGTCGCCGAGCGGATTCCGACCCTCGAGGCCCGGGTGGCTGCGCAGCAGTCCACCCCCGAGGCCGCCGCCCGCGAGCTGCTGGAGCTCTTCCGCAAGGGCTAGGCCGAGGGCGCCGCGTCCTTCACCTGGGGCCCCGATCGGCCGATGAGAGGGCTCGGCCGGCCTCCCGACGCGGGAGGGCGAAGGGGCAGCTGCGCATGGTCCAGATCAACATGGCAGGGCGGGAGATCAGCGTAAAGGTGGTCTACTACGGCCCTGCGCTCTCCGGCAAGACCACGAACCTGCAGCAGCTCCACGGCCTGATCGACGCCTCGGCCCGCGGCAAGATGGTCACCCTGGATACCGCGGACGACCGCACGCTCTACTTCGACTTCCTGCCGATCGAGTTCGGCACGCGCAACGGCTTCGCGGTCAAGATCAAGCTCTTCACGGTGCCCGGGCAGGTCATGCACAAGTCCACCCGCAAGGTCGTGCTGGCCGGCGCCGACGCCGTCGCCTTCGTGGCCGACTCCCAGCGCTCCTCCGCCAGCGCCAACGCCTACTCCTGGCGCGACATGGAGGCCAACCTCAAGTCCAACGGCATCGACTTCGCGGCCATCCCCAAGGTCGTGCAGTTCAACAAGCGCGATCTGCCCGACGTGAAGCCGCTGCGCGAGATCCGCGAGGCCTGGGGCGACATCCCGACCTTCCCGGCCGTGGCGATCCGCGGCGAGGGGGTGCTCGAGACCTTCCGGGAGCTGCTGCGGCAGCTCCACCGCAGCCTCGACGCCCGGCACGGCTTCGCGGAGAAGTTCGGCCTGACCGAGGACGACTTCCTGAAGGGCGTGCTCGCGAACTTCGGCCGCTAGCCCCCGCCCAGGGCCTTCCGGCGCGAGGGGTGTCGTGCTCAGAGTCGGGCGCGGCGTCCCTCGGAGCCGGCCGAGCCGCCGGGGCGCCCTCCATTCCGCGCGCCACCCCTGCGCCTACGCCCCTCCGCGACTGCCAGTCAGCCGGGATGCATCTCTACAGAGCGTCACCAGATTGACACAAGAGTCAACCAGACTAATCTCCGGGCACATTCCGTGCTGGAATGCGCCCGCCGGAACCCCCGAAGGGTCCGTACGGGAGGACCGACTTGATGAGCCCCAGCTCGAAGACCGTTCCCCTGAGCGCCAGCCGCACCGACAGCCCGCGAGACCTCAAGGGTGCCATCGCCTCGGTGGAGGCCGCCATCGAGGACGTTCGCGCCGGCAAGATGGTGATCCTGGTGGACGACGCCGACCGGGAGAACGAGGGCGACCTCTGCCTGGCGGCGGAGAAGGTGAGCGCCGAGGCCATCAACTTCATGGCCCGGTTCGGCCGCGGGCTGATCTGCCTGTCGATGACGGACCAGCGCCACGAGCAGCTCCGGCTCGGGATGATGGTGACGGACCACGGGAACACCACCGGCTTCGGCACGGCCTTCACGGTCTCGATCGAGGCGCGGCAGGGGGTCAC
>CAZYOL010000317.1:0-3905 GCA_964649065.1 uncultured Spirochaetales bacterium | reverse complement strand
CGACGTGTTCGTCTCCGGCATCCTCTTCGTCGACATCGTCTCGGACGAGGCGGCGATGATCACCGGCTCGCTCGGCATGCTGCCCTCGGCCAGCCTGGGCGAGGGGGGCATCGGCCTCTACGAGCCCGTCCACGGCTCGGCGCCGGACATCGCCGGCAAGGACGCCGCCAATCCGCTGGCAGCCATCCTGTCGGCCGCCATGCTGCTCGAGCACTCCCTCGACGCCCCGGAGGCCGCCCGCGAGGTGCGCTCCGCCGTCTCCGCCGTGCTGGAGGCCGGGCACCGCACCGGAGACCTGGCCGGCCCGGGCGCCGCCCGCCTCGGCTGCCGCGCCATGGGAGACCGCGTGCTCGACGCCCTGCGGCGGGGCCCGGAGGCCTGATGGCCAGCGCGGGGCTGCGCTGCGGCGTGATCGGCGCCACCGGCGCTCTCGGCAGCGAGGTGCTGGCCTGTCTCGAGGACTCGCCGCTGCCGATCTCGGAGCTGCGCCCGGTCGCCACCGAGGACTCGTTGGGCAGCGAGGTGGAGCTGCACGGCGAGGCGCGGGCCGTCGAGACCGAGCCGCGCAGCCTGCGGGGGCTCGACGTCGTCTTCCTGTGCACGCCGCCGGCGGCCGCCCTCGACTGGATCCGCGAGGCCCTGCACGCCCAGGTCCCCTGCATCGACGTCTCGGGCAGCTTGGCCTCGAACGCGGAGGTGCCGCTCGGCGTGGCCGCCTTCCGCGAGCTGCGGGGCGACGAGGTGCTGGTCGCCGCGCCGTCGCCCGCCGCGCTCGCCTGGGCCCTGGTGCTGAGGCCGCTGGCACAGCTGGGACGGCTGCGGCGCGTCTTCGGGACGCTGCTGGAGGCCGCCTCGAGCGGCGGCCGGGATGGCATCGAGGCCCTCTACCGGGAGTCGCTGGCCATCTTCAACCAGGGCGAGCTGCCCGAGCCCGGGCCCTGCGGCAGGCCCGTTGCCTTCGACGTGCTGCCGAGCGTCGGGCCCCTCGACGCGGCGGGAACGAGCCCGGCCGAGCGCGCGCTGGTGAGCGGCCTGCGCCGCCTGGTCGACCCGGAGCTGCGGGTGGCCGTGAGCCAGCTCCAGGTGCCGGCCTTCGTCGGGCAGGGCGCGGCGCTGCACGTCGAGGCCGAGGTGCCGATCGAGCCGAAGCAGGCCCGCGAGCAGCTCGCGGCCGCCCCCGGCGTGTCGCTGTGGCAGGAGGGCGACGAGCCGCTGACCCTGCGCACGGTGGCGGGGCAGGCCCAGGCCTGGGTGTCGCGCATCCGCAGCGACGCCGCCGCGGGGGGCGGGCTGCAGCTCTGGCTGGCGGCCGACGCCCTGCGCCTGAGCGCCGCCAACGCCGTGGCCATCGCGGAAGGGCGCTGGGACGCCCGCTGAGCGGGGCCGTGCCGAGCTTTCGGCTCACCCTCGAGTACGACGGTCGCGACTTCGAGGGCTGGCAGGTCCAGCCCGGCGCCCGCACGGTGCAGGGCGTGCTCGAGGCGGCCGTCGAGCGGGTGACCGGCGCCCGGGTGCGCGTCGCCGGGGCGGGGCGGACCGACTCCGGCGTCCACGCCGAGGGGCAGGTCGCCGCCCTGCGGGCCGAGACGCGCCTCGACGCCCCGACCCTGGGGCGGGCGCTGAACGGCGTGCTGCCCGCCGATCTGGCCGTGATCCGCTGCGAGGTCGCCCCGGAGCGCTTCGACCCGCGCCGCGACGCCCTGAGCAAGCTGTACCGCTACGCCCTGTGGAACGGCGAGGCGCCCTCCCCCCTGCGCGCGGGCCGGGCGCTGCGGGTCGAGCGCCCCCTCGATCTGCCGGCCATGCGCCGGGCCTCGCGCCCGCTCCTCGGCAGCCACGACTTCCGCTCCTTCCAGGCCGCTGGATCCAGCGTCGAGACCTCCGTGCGGACCCTGACGCGGCTCGACGTGGTCGAGCTGGCCCCGGGGGAGGTGCACCTCTACGTCGCGGGCAGCGGCTTCCTGCGCCACATGGTGCGGATCCTGGCGGGCACGCTCCTCGAGGTGGGCCGCGGGCGCCGCGAGCCGGACTCGCTGGCCGCCGTGCTGGCGGCCCGCGACCGCTCCCAGGCCGGGCCCACCGCCCCCGCCCACGGGCTCACCCTGGTCCGGGTCTGCTACCGATTCCCCTGAGAAACCGGCCGCTTGTCCCCGGGGCCGACTTGACGCCGGGGGCCCCGTCCGATATCCCTCCCGCTCCTCTTTCACCGGTGAGCCATGCCCGTCCATCCGAATCGCCCCACGCGCAGCGCCCGCCCGGGCGACGTCGAGCCCCGCTGGTTCGTCGTCGACGCCCGCGACCAGGTGCTGGGCCGCATGGCGACGCGCATCGCGACCCTGCTGCGCGGCAAGCACCGAGCGCTCTACACGCCCCACGCCGACGTGGGCGACTTCGTGATCGTGGTGAACGCCGAGAAGGTGAAGCTCACCGGCCGCAAGCGCGAGCAGAAGACCTACTACCGCCACACGGGCTATACGGGGCACGTCCGGTCGACCACCGCCGCCAAGCTGCTGGAAGGGCCCTACGCCGATCGCGTGCTGCGGCGAGCCGTGCGCGGCATGCTCCCGAAGAACGCGCTGGGCCGGAAGCTGCTGCGCAAGCTCAAGATCTACGTGGGGCCCGAGCACCCGCACGCGGCCCAGAAGCCCGAGGAGCTGTCCGTTGCCTGAGCTTCAGGACGTCACCGCCACCGGCAAGCGCAAGACCGCCGTCGCGCGCGTGCGGCTGCGCCCGGGCACCGGACAGGTCGTCGTGAATGGCCGCAGCCTGGACGACTACTTCCCCCGGGAGGTGCTTCGCATCCGCATCCACAGCGCCTTCGAGGCCTCGGCCACCGAGAGCCGCTACGACGTGAGTGTCAACGTGGACGGCGGGGGCCTGGCGGGCCAGGCGGACGCGGTGCGCCACGGCATCTCCCGGGCCCTGGAGAAGCTCGACGCCAGCCTGCGGGCCCCGCTCAAGCGCAAGGGCTTCCTCACCCGGGACGCGCGCAAGAAGGAGCGCAAGAAGTACGGCCAGCGCGGCGCCCGCGCCCGCTTCCAGTTCTCGACGCGCTGAGCCGCGCCCTTCCAGAGCTTCCACCGGACGGGAGGTCGCGAGACGGCCTCCCGTTCTCGCTCCAGCAGCAGGGGGCTCCAGGGCACCGTGTGCAGAAGGGGGCCAGGGGAGTGTCCATGAAGATCGCCATCGTCGGAGCCAGCGGCTACACCGGCCTCGAGCTGCTGCGCATCGCGCTCCGCCACCCGGAGCTGCAGGTGGTGGCGGTCACCAGCGAGCAGCGCGCGGGCCGGGCGGTCGGCGACTGCTTCCCCTCGCTGCGGGGCTGCACGGATCTGCACTTCGAGCGGGCCGACGCCGAGGCCCTGGCCGGGCGGGTCGACTTCGCCTTCGCCGCGCTGCCCCACAGCGAGTCGGCGCCGCGGGTCGCGGCGCTGCGGGCCGCCGGGGTGGCGGTGGCCGGCCTCACGGCGGACATGGGTCAGACGGTCGGGATTGTCGGCGATGCTGAGCGAGCCTGAGCGCGTCCAGCCGGTGGACTGGCCCGTTTCGGCCTCGAGGCTCGCATAGAGCTCGGCGCTATAGCGAATGATCTCGGTCATGGCGCGCGAGGAGCGCAGCTGGCGCACCTGGGCGGCCGAATGCCAGGTGGTGCCGCAGGTGAGCTTCCTGCGCTCGAGCAGCACCACGTCGCCCGCGCCGAGCAGTCCCAGATGATAGGCCACGCTGGAGCCGACGACGCCGCCGCCGATGACGACCACGTCGGCGCGATCCGGCAGTGTCGCGCTCATGCCCTCGCCTCCCGAAGCAGGGCCGACTCATCCTGCACGCTCTCGTTCTCCCTTTGCGCCGTCTCTAGCCGTTCGGCGCGGGTGTCTGGGCAGCTGGCGTAGGTGTGGCAATGCCTG
>CAZYOL010000316.1:0-4009 GCA_964649065.1 uncultured Spirochaetales bacterium | reverse complement strand
GGGCAGCGAAGAGGTGGTGGCGCTGGTGAACATCGGGGCCCAGGTCGTCAACATCAACGTCGTCCAGGGCGGCGCGCCGGCCTTCACCCGCGACATCACCACAGCCGGCAACCAGTACACCGAAGAGATCCAGAAGGCGCTCTCGATCAGCTTCGAAGAGGCGGAACGCATCAAGCTCGGGGGACGCGGAGCCTCGGACAGCCAGGAGGTGGTTCCGCAGGAGGTCGAGCACGCCATGCAGGCCGTGACCGAGACCGTGATCGGGGAGATCAGCCGCTCGCTCGACTTCTTCGCCGCCACCAGTGCCGAGAGCCGGATCCAGCGGGTCTTCCTCTCCGGGGGCGGCGCCAGCGTCAGCGGCTTCGAGGCCGCCTTCCACGAGCGGACCGGTCTTCCGGTCGAGATCATGAACCCCCTGAACCGCATGGTGCCCAGCTCCCGCTTCGAACCCGAGTTCCTGGACGAGGTGGCACCCTCGCTCGGCGTCGGCGTCGGCCTGGCCATGCGGCGGCTGGAGGCCTGATGCTCGAGATCAACCTACTTCCGGTCCGAGAGGCGCGCCGCAAGGCGGGCATCCGCCAGCAGCTGCAGCTGGTGGTGCTCGTGGTGATCGTGGCCGGCGCGGCCATCGGCTTCACGCACTCGCGGCTCCGGGACCAGATCGCGGGCTCGGAGCTGCGGGTCGCGCAGATGCAGAAGGACATCGAGCGCTTCGAGCCGCAGATCCAGCAGGTGGAGAAGTTCAAGAAAGAGAAGAGCAAGCTCCAGAAGAAGATCGACATCATCGAGGGCCTCGACAGGGCTCGCAGCGGCCCGGTCCGCATGCTGGACGAGCTCGCGAGCCGCACCCCGGAGCGCCTGTGGCTGACCAAGCTGCAGACCAAGGGCTCGAGCGTGAAGCTCGAGGGGGAGAGCCTCGACAACGAGCTGGTGGCTCTCTTTCTCAGCGAGCTGGGAGCCTCCAAGTACTTCTCGAGCGTCGATCTCAACGAGACGGAGATCGAGAACGCCCGCGGTGGCCTCAAGATCGTGAGCTTCAGCATCAATGCCCAGCTCGCCACGGGCAAGGCGAAGAAGCAGGGCAAGAACAAGAAGAAGAAGAAGGCCAAGGGCAAGGCCTAGGGCGGCGGAGGCGACGATGGCAAGCGAAAACGAAGTCCAGTCGAAGCTCGATCAGATCGCGAAGCTGCCGAAGGGCGTGCGCATCGGCATTCTGGCCGGAATCGCGGTGCTGATGGCTGCCAGCTACTACCTCTTCTTCTACAAGGGTGCCCAGGAGAACCTGGAGCGTCTGCGGGCGCAGGAGCTTCAGCTGCAGCGGCAGCTCAGTGAGGTGCGCTCGGTGGCGGCGAACCTCGAGGCCTTCGAGGAGGAGATCGCCGGGCTGCAGACGAAGCTCGGGGACGCCCTGCGCCAGCTCCCGAACGAGAAGCAGCTCGAGGTGCTGCTCACGGACATGAGCAACCTCGGCAAGACGTCGGGCGTGGAGATCAAGTCCTTCAAGCGCAGGGCAGAGGTCGTGCACGACTTCTATGCCGAGGTTCCGATCGAGCTCGAGCTCGAGGGTGGCTACCACGACATCGCGCGCTTCTTCGAGAAGATGGCGAAGCTGCCGCGTATCGTGAACATGGGCTCCCTCGAGATCAAGGTCGAGGACGAGAACATCAACGAGACGCGGCTGCGAATCGACGGAACGGCGACGACGTTCCGCTTCGTGGGCTCCAGGGCCTAGCTCCGGGGGGCAGGGATGCGATCGCGAAGAGCAGGCAGCAAGACGTTCGGAGCGGCACTGGCGGTGCTCGGCGCCGTGGCCTTCGGCTGCGGCGGGAGCGAGCCGGTCGGGCCCAGCGTCGAGAACTTCTCGGAAGAGCGGAACGCGGCGGCCGAACGGATTGCCAAGCGGCGGGGCAAGGGATCCCAGGGAACGGCGGTCAAGAAGGCGAAGCCCAGGAAGCAGGAGAGCGGAGGCTTCGGCGCCGTGAACCTGGCCTATCGCTACGACTCCAACGGCAAGCGCGACCCCTTCCGCTCCTTCGAGTGGGAGCGGCGCGGGGCCGAGGCGCTGGACGACGAGCTGCGCGGACCGCTCGAGAAGTTCGACCTGGCGCAGCTCGACCTGGTGGCCGTGGTCTGGGAGTCGAATCGCGCCAAGGCCCTGGTCGAGGACCCCTCCGGGGAGAGCTACATCGTCGGCTTCGGCACGAGGATGGGCAAGAACGAGGGGACGGTGACCGAGATCCAGGACAGCGCGGTGGTCGTGAGAGAGACCTACGTGGACAACGTGGGCCAGAAGAGCACCAAGGACATCGAGATGCGCTTGCGCGGGAGCGAAGGGGGGTGAGTTCCATGCGTGGATCCACAGAGGGTCGGATCCGGAGTTTGGCTGCACGGGCTGGTGTAGCGCTGATAGCGATCACACTGGCATCCTGTGCCGGCTCGGGATCCGTACAGGCGCCCGAGTCCGGCATGGACCGGATTTCCGACGTGCGCGTCGAGACGCAGGGAGACGCGACGCGGGTCCTGCTGATGGGCCTCGATCGCCCGGTCTTCACCGCCTTCGCCCAGACGAATCCGGATCGTGTCGTGGTCGACCTGGCCTCGGTCGAGCTCGAGGAGCCGGACGAGATCCTGGTGGACGACGGCCGGGTTCGGGCCGTACAGCTCTCCAGCTTCTCGACGGGCCTGGGGGATCCCATGGCCCGGGTCGAGATCGGCCTGACGGAGAGCGCCGACTACGACGTGACGCCGACCGAGGACGGCCTGGAGATCCGCATCGGGGCGGAGGCCGGAATCGCCGCCGAGGACCCGTGGGCCAGCCCGAGCGAGGGCTCGGAGTCCGAGGCCGAGGATCCGTGGGCCAGCTCGCCCTCCGAGGATCCCTGGGCCGTGAGCGAGGCCGAGCCGGCCCTCGAGAGCGCGCCGCTCGTCGAGGCCCCGGACCTCTCGGAGGCCGCGGCGGCCAGCGCGCTGCTCGCGGTGGACGCCCAGCGCGTCGGCGACGGCTCGCTGGTGCACCTGCGCGCCGACGGCATGCTCGAGGCCGAGAGCTTCACGCTCGAGGATCCCGCCCGTCTCGTGATCGACCTGCCCAGGGTCGAGAGCCGGGTGGCGGAGAGCCGGGTGGAGGTGGGCTCGCCCGTGGCCCAGTCGATCCGCCTCGGCGTCCATGCGGACCACGTCCGCGTGGTGATCGACGCCGGCGACGCCGAGGACGCCTTCGACGGGCGCCGGCTGATGCCGGCCGCCGACGGCCTGTGGGTGGCCCTGGGCAGCGAGCCCGCGGTCGACCAGGCCCTGGCGCAGGCCCTCCAGGCCGATCCGGAGCCGGCCGCGGCCGTCGTGGCCGAGGCCCCGCTCGCGGAGCCCGAGGAGAGCGTGGTCGAGGCCCTGCCGCAGGCGGAGCCCGAGGTGGAGCCCCTGCTGGCCGAGGGCGTAGAGAGCGAGGCGACCGAGCCCTTCGAGGCGGCAACCGAGCCCGAGCCCTTCGAGGTGGCGACCGAGGAGAGCCCGCCGGCCGAGGCCCCGGTGATGATCTACGGGCTCGAGTTCGACACCCAGCAGGGCCGCGATCGCATCGTCGTGCTGGGCGAGCGGCCCTTCGACTACCTGATCTACGAGCCCGATCCGGAGACCGTGGTGCTCTCGATCGAGGGCGCCGTCATCGATCCCGAGGTGGCTCAGCGCATCGCGCCGGAGCCGGGTGGGCCGGTCTCGCTGGTGACCGCCTTCGAGCAGCCGGACGTGGAGATCTCCGAGGTTCGGGTGGTGGTCAAGCGGGCCGCCGACCTCAAGCCGGCGGTCTCGCGCCGAGGCTCGCTGCTGGTGCTGGACTTTGCCCGAGACGGCAGCATCGCGGCCACGCCGCCCATCCTGGAAGAGCTCCCCGAGGAGCCCCTCCTTCAGCCGGCGGGCGAGGCCACGGCGCAGGTCGCGGGCGAGCTGCCCCTGGCGGCGACCGAGGCGCGGGCCGAGGCGCCCCCGGCGGCGGGCACGCCCCTGGCGGTGGCCG
>CAZYOL010000315.1:0-4161 GCA_964649065.1 uncultured Spirochaetales bacterium | reverse complement strand
CTTCGGGGTCACCAGCTGGAACCACGAGAACGCCGACGAGATGCAGATCAAGATCTCCCAGGGCGCCAAGCCGGGGGAGGCCGGCGAGCTGCCGGGCCACAAGGTGAACCAGACCATCGCCCGGGTGCGTCACTCGACACCCGGCGTGGGGCTCATCTCCCCGCCGCCCCACCACGACATCTACTCGATAGAGGATCTCGCTCAGCTGATCTGGGATCTCAAGAACGCCAACCGCCAGGCCCGCGTCTCGGTCAAGCTCGTCTCGGAGACCGGCGTGGGCACCATCGCCGCCGGCGTCTCCAAGGGGCGGGCGGATGGCGTGCTGATCTCGGGGCACGACGGTGGCACCGGCGCCTCGCCCCTCGCCTCGATCAAGTACGCCGGCGTTCCCTGGGAGATCGGTCTGGCGGAGACCCAGCAGACCCTCGTGCTCAACGACCTGCGCGGCCGTATCCGGGTGCAGACCGACGGCGGTCTCAAGACCGGGCGGGACGTGGCCATTGCGGCCCTGCTCGGGGCGGACGAGTACGGCTTCTCGACGGCTCCCCTGGTGGCTATGGGCTGCATCCTGATGCGGGTCTGTCACCTCAACACCTGCCCCGTCGGGATCGCCACCCAGAACGAGGAGCTGCGCAAGAAGTTCGCCGGCCAGCCCGAGCACGTCACGCGCTACTTCTTCTTCGTGGCGGAGGAGCTGCGCGAGATCATGGCGAAGCTCGGCTTCCGCAAGCTCGACGAGATGATCGGGCGCTGCGACCGCCTGGAGAGCGAGCGCGCCCTGAAGCACTGGAAGGCCAGCGGCCTCGACTTCTCCGACCTGCTCCACAAGCCCGACGTCCCCCACGCCCGTCACCACTGCCAGAAGCAGGACTGGAGCGCCCTGGCCCGGGTCATCGACGTCGATCTGCTGGAGCGTGCCCGCCCGGCCCTCGAGCGCGGGGAGCGCGTCGAGATCGACATGCCGATCCGCAACACGGACCGGACGGCCTGCGCGATCCTCGGCTCGGAGCTCTCTCGGGCCCACGGCGAGGAGGGTCTGCCCGAGGACACCATCCAGGTGCGCTTCTCCGGCTCGGCGGGCCAGAGCCTCGGGGCCTGGGTGCCGCGCGGCATCACGATCACCGTCACCGGAGATACCAACGACTACTGCGGCAAGGGTCTCTGCGGGGGCAAGATCATCGTCAAGGTCCCCGAGAGCTCCTCCTTCGACCCGGGTCGCAACATCGTCACCGGCAACGTGGTGCTCTACGGGGCGACCGGCGGAGAGGCCTACTTCCACGGGGTCGCCGGCGAGCGCTTCTGCGTGCGCAACAGCGGGGCCGAGGCCGTGGTGGAGGGCGTCGGTGATCACGGCTGCGAGTACATGACCGGCGGCCGGGTGGTCATTCTGGGCAAGACCGGGCGCAACTTCGGGGCCGGTATGTGTGGCGGCTTCGCTTACGTGCTCGACGAGGACGGCAGCTTCCCGGACCAGGTGAATCCGGCCCGGGTCGATCTCGAGGCCCTCGATGCCGAGGACCAGGAGGCGGTCCTGCGCCTGGTCCGCAACCACTACCGCTACACCCGGAGCGAGCGTGCCGACGAGGTCCTGCACAAGTGGGAGGACATGATGGGGCGCTTCGTGAAGGTCTATCCGAAGGACTTGAAGATGGCCCTGGATACGAGGCTCGAGGAGGGAACCGGCGATGGCTAAGATCACGGGCTTCCTCGAGTATCCCCGCGCGGAGACCCCCTATCGCCCGGTGGAGGAGCGGCTGCGCGACTTCCGGGAGGTGCAGGCCGACCCGCCGAGGGAGCAGGTCGGCGAGCAGGCGGCCCGCTGCATGGACTGCGGGATCCCCTTCTGCAACGACGGCTGCCCGCTCGGCAATGTCATCCCCGACTGGAACGATCTGCTCTACCGGGACAAGATGGACGAGGCGCTCCGGCGCCTGCACTCCACGAACAACTTTCCCGAGTTCACCGGCCTGGTCTGCCCGGCTCCCTGCGAGGCGGCCTGCGTGCTGGGCATCAACGACGACCCGGTCTCCATCAAGCAGATCGAGTGGGAGATCATCCGCCACGGCTGGGAGGCCGGCCTCGTCAAGCCCGTGGTCGCCGCGCGGCGGAGCGGGAAGAGCGTGGCGGTGGTGGGCTCCGGGCCTGCGGGGCTGGCCGCGGCCCAGCAGCTGGCCCGGGCCGGCCACGCGGTGACGGTCTTCGAGAAGAACGAGCGGATCGGCGGCCTGCTGCGCCTGGGGATTCCAGACTTCAAGCTGGAGAAGTGGATCATCGACCGGCGTCTGGAGCAGATGCGCGAGGAGGGGGTGGAGCTGCGCACCGGTGTGCACATCGGGGCCGACCTCGAGGCCGACGAGCTGCGCCGCTCCTTCGACGCCGTGCTGCTGTGCACGGGCTCCGAGAAGCCCCGCGACCTCGTCGTCGAGGGCCGGGAGCTGCCCGGCATTCACTTCGCCATGGACTTCCTGACCCAGCAGAACCGCCGCAATGCGGGGCTCGAGCCCTCGGGCACCGAGATCCTGGCGACGGACAAACACGTGGTGATCCTCGGCGGCGGCGACACGGGCTCCGACTGCATCGGCACCTCGCACCGCCAGCGGGCCGCCTCGGTCACCTCGATCGAGCTGCTCGAGAGGCCCCCGGATCAGCGCGCCCCTCATACCCCGTGGCCCATGTGGCCGCTGATGTTCCGGAGCTCAAGCTCCCACGAGGAGGGCGGCGAGCGCGACTTCGCCGTGCTCACGGAGCGCTTCTCGGGGGAGGGGCGCGTCGAGCGCCTGCATGCGGTCCGGGTGCGCTTCGGGGAGCCCGACGAGAGCGGCCGTCCGCGCATGGAGCGCATTCCGGGCAGCCAGTTCGAGATCCGCGCGGATCTGGTGCTGCTGGCGATGGGCTTCGTGCATCCCGTCCACGAGGGGGCGATCGAGCAGCTCGGTGTCTCCCTGGATGCTCGCGGGAACGTCGCGGCGGACACGCAGCGCTTTGCGACCAGCGAGCCCCACGTCTTCGCCGCGGGCGATTGCCGACGCGGGCAGTCCCTGGTGGTCTGGGCTCAGTGGGAGGGTCGCGAGGCCGCTCGCGCCGTCGATCTCCACCTGATGGGTCGGTCCCAGCTCCAGTCGCGCCAGCGTTACGTCTGAGCCGCGTCCGAAGCCGGCCGGCGCGAAAATCGCCGCGTGCCTTGACGGCGAGAGAGTCGCATCGGTACGATCGGGGTACGACGACGAGGGGGGTTCGTCATTCCGAATCATCCCGCCCAGGAGCCGGTGCTCTCCGGCTCGGCGGCCGGCGGCTCCACCGACCCGGCTCCCAGCGCTGCGACCCCGACGGCCGCGGCCTCGAACGCCTCCGCCTCGAACGGAACGGGCCGCTACGACTTCGAACGCCTCGAGCGCGCCCTGCGCGCCCTGGTCGAGAGCCACGAGCGGCTGGCCCGGGAGAACGCAGCGTTGCGTCGGGAGCGCGAGAAGCTGATGCATCGGATCCGCGACCTCGACGAGCAGCTGCTCGATGCCAGCCAACGACGTCAGGAGGCGGCCAAGCGGCTCGACGAGCTGATCGGCCAGCTCGATCACCTGGATGCGCAGCTGGCGGCCTCCGAGGGCGCGGAGGCGTAGGTGGAGGAGCGCCGCAGCGTCGCCATCCGGATCCAGGGCCGCGAGTTTCGCGTGCTCGGCGACGGTGACGAGCAGTCTCTGCACCGGGTCGCCGAGCTCCTGGACCAGACCCTGGCCCATGTCTCCCAGCGCACCGGCACGATCGACTCCCTCGCCGTGGCCCTGCTGACTGGGCTCAACCTGGCGCGAGAGGTCCTGGAGCTGCGAGAGGCGACCCCCGAAGGCGACGCCCAGCAGCTGCGGGAGCTGATCGAGCTGGCCGAGTCCGCGGTCGCCCAGCACTGAGAGGCCGCGGCGGCGCGGAGGGCTCTCCGGAGCCGGCCGAGCGCGCCCTGCGTCGGGCCAAGCGCGCGCTGCGTCGGGAGATGACAGCCCGCATCTCGGGCGTCGTCCCCGGACGGGCCGAGGCGGCCGCCAGGGCCTGTGCGGCGGCGCTGCGGGCCGAGCCCGCGGTCCTGCACGCGCCCCGGGTGGCGCTCTACGCGGCGCTTCCGGACGAGCTGCCCTCGCGCCCCAGCTTCGATGCGCTGAGCGGTTGCGGGCC
>CAZYOL010000314.1:0-4192 GCA_964649065.1 uncultured Spirochaetales bacterium | reverse complement strand
CATGGCGTACTCGTGGGCCTCCTGGGTGGGTCCGCCCGAGGCGTCGGCGACCATGAAGATCTCGTAGCCGCCGCCGGCCATCGCCGAGAAGGCGAAGCTGTTGTTGCAGACCTCGGTCCAGAGCCCGGAGACCACCACCTTCTTGCGGCCGTTCTCCGCCAGGGCGTCGCGCACCTTCTGGTCGTCCCAGGAGTTCATGGACGTGCGCTCCAGGAGCGGGTGGTCGGGGAACACCGCCAGCAGCTCGGGGTACGTGTGGCCCGAGAAGCTGTCGGTCTCGACGGTGGTGAGGATCGTCGGGATGTCGAACAGCTTCGCGGACTTGGCGAGGGCGACGACGTTGTTCTTCAGCGTCTGGCGGTCGATCGACTGGACGCCGAACGCCATCTGCGGCTGGTGGTCGATGAAGATCAGCTGGCAGTTCTCGGGCGTCAGGAGCTCGGGCTGATTCATGGTCTTCGGCCTTTCGAGGGAAGGTTTCTTGGACGTTTGCGCGGGCGTCTGGCCTGCCACGGAAGGACTAACTGACGGGCTGCCGTGTTGGAACGGCACCCTCGGAACATGACTGTTGAGCGAGAGCGGACAATGGTCAGCCGGCGGGAAGCGGGATGAACTCCGGGTCGCCGGGGACCTCCGGGAAGCGGCCCTCCTTCCAGTCGGCCTTGGCCCGCTCGAGCCGCTCGCGCGAGCTCGACACGAAGTTCCACCACAGGTGTCGCTCGCCCTCGATGGGGGCCCCGCCGAGGATCGCGACCTGCGCGGGTCCCCCGGTGCGGAGCGTCGCGGGGGCGCCACTGCGCAGGACGGCCATGGCACCCACCCCGAGCACCTCGCCGGCCACCTCGACCTCGCCGGACGCCACGTACACCGCGCGCTCCTCGCAGGCCTGGGGCACCTCGAGCCCGGCGCCCGCCTCCAGGCTTCCCGCCAGGTAGAGGGTCTCCGAGGCCGTCTCCACCGGAGAGTCGACGCCGAACGCGGAGCCGGCGATCAGGGTGAGGTCCGCGCCGGCGTGGCGGACGCGCGGCAGCGTCTCCGGCGGGTGGTGCACGAAGCTCGGCGGCGATTCCTCCGCCTCGGCGGGCAGGGCCACCCAGGCCTGGAGCCCGTGCAGCCGCGAGCCCTGGGCCCGGAGGTCCTCGGGCGTCCGCTCCGAGTGCACGATGCCCCGTCCGGCGGTCATCCAGTTCACCGCACCGGGCGTGATGGGCTGGTCGAAGCCCAGGCTGTCCCGGTGGCGGATCACGCCCTCGAAGAGGTACGTCACCGTGGCGAGGCCGATGTGGGGGTGCGGCCGCACGCCGACGCCCTGGCCCGGCGCGAACGCGGCCGGTCCCATGTGGTCGAAGAAGATGAACGGGCCGACCCGCTGGCGCTCGGCCGCGGGCAGGACCCGCCGCACCTCGAAGTCGCCGAGGTCCTTCGCCCGCGACGTGATCACCAGCTCGACGGCGCCGGATCTGCCGACGCACGCCGGCTCCCGACAGGCCTGGATGCTCAATGGGCACTCCTGTGGCGGCGGAACCACCGCTCCCGATCCATGGTGGCGACGATGAAGTCGATGAACGCCCGCACCTTGGCGGTCACCTGCTTGCGATGGGGGATCACGGCCATCAGGTCGATGTCCGCGTCGAGCTGGTCCGCGAGCACCACCTCGAGCGCGCCGGACTCGAGGTCGTCGGCCACGAGGAACGTCGGCAGCAGGGCCACGCCGAGCCCCGACAGGGCCATCTCGCGCATGGCCCAGCCGGCGTTGGCGCGGAGACGACCGCTCGGGGTGATCTTCACCCGCTCCCCGTCGACCCTGAACTGCCAGCTCCGGCGGGCCTGGTACTGGTACTCGATGCAGTCGTGCTTCTCGAGCGCGGCCGGGGTCTCGGGCCGGCCGTGGCGATCCAGGTAGGCCGGCGCGGCGCAGAGCACCCGCTCGCAGACGCCGATCCGGCGCACCACGAGGCTCGAGTCGGGGGGCTTGGCGATCCGCAGCACCACGTCGAAGCCCTCGTCGACCACGTCGACGATGCGGTCGCTGAGCTCCAGCTCGACGCGCAGCGCGGGGTAGTCGGCCGCGAAGCGCCCGATCATGCCGCACAGGAAGAGGCGACCGAAGTCCTGGGGCGCCGACACGCGCAGCGTCCCCCGCGGCGTGCTCTGGAGGCCACGGACGTCGTTCTCGAGCTCCTCGAGCTGCTCGAGGATGCCCTCCCCGCGCTCCAGGAAGACCCGGCCTACCTCCGTGAGCGCCACGTGGCGGGTCGTCCGGTTCAGCAGACGCACGCCCAGGCGCTCCTCGAGCGCGCCGATCTGCTTGCTCACCCCGGAGGTGGAGAGCCCCAGGGTGCGGGCCGCGCCGGCGAAGCTCCCGAGCTTCGCGACGCTCACGAACGTATGCAGCTCCTCGGTGCGGGTCCCCGCCACGACCGATCCTCCCGCGGCGACCGTCCACCCCTCGTGGATGGTCTTTCTACTTTGTGTCTGTTCATTGCCACCTCGTCAACTGATAGACATCCTCGGCAGGGAACAGGAACACCTCCGCGCGTCTCGCGCCTGGAGGACTCGGGAGTGCGCATGGAGCGGCGCATCGGACGACGCGAATTCCTCAAGGCCACGGCGGCCGGTCTGGCCGTGGCGGCGGGAGGCCGTATGGGAACGGGCCAGGCATCGGCGGAGACGCCCGGAGGGGCGCCGGCGGACCTGCTGCTGGTGAACGGGCGCATCGCCACCCTCGCCGACGGGGGCCCGTCCTCGGCCGAGGCCCTGGCCGTGCGGGACGGGCGCGTCGCCGAGGTCGGCGCCCGGGCGGCGCTCGAGCGCCTGCGGGGACCCGACACCCGGGTGATCGACCTCCGCGGGGGCACCGCCATCCCGGGGCTGAACGACTCCCACACCCACCCCATCCGGGGCGGGCTCCACTACAACCTCGAGCTGCGCTGGGACGGCATCTCCTCGCTGTCCGAGGCCCTCGAGCGACTGCGGGTCCAGGCCCGGAACACCCCGCCGCCCCAGTGGGTCCGGGTCGTCGGCGGCTGGAGCGAGTTCCAGTTCCGCGAGGGCCGCATGCCGACCCTCGACGAGATCAACCGCGCCGCACCCGACACGCCGGTCTTCATCCTCCACCTCTACGACCAGGCGCTGCTCAACCGCGCGGCGCTGCGGGCCCTGGGCTACGACGAGAACCCGCCGACCTTCGACCGCGGGCTCGTCCAGCGGGACGCCAGCGGCCGACCCTCGGGGCTGCTGGTCGCCAAGCCGAGCGCGCTGATCCTGTACAAGACCCTGTCGTCCGGCCCGGTCCTCCCGCCGGACGACCAGGCGAACTCCTCGCGCCAGTTCATGCGCGAGCTCAACCGCCTGGGCATCACCAGCGCCATCGACGCGGGCGGCGGCGGCCAGAACTACCCGGAGGACTACGCCGTCATCCGGCAGCTGTCCGAGGCGGGCCTCTCGACGGTCCGCCTGGGCTACGACCTGTTCGCCCAGCGCGCGGGCCACGAGCTCGAGGACTTCCGGCGCTGGACGAAGATGACGAAGCCCGGCGACGGCAACGCGCTGCTGAAGATGCTCGGGGCCGGGGAGAACCTCACCTGGGCCGCCGCCGACTTCGAGAACTTCCTGGAGCCGCGGCCGGAGCTCGGCGAGACCCTCGAGAAGGAGCTCGAGCCGATCGTCCGCCTGCTGGCGGCCGAGCGCTGGCCGTGGCGCATCCACGCCACCTACGACGAGTCGATCGACCACTTCCTGGGGATCTTCGAGCGGGTCCACCGCGACATCCCGATCGACGGCGTCCACTGGTTCATCGACCACGCGGAGACCATCAGCGACCGCAACATCGAGCGCATCCGGAAGCTCGGGGGCGGGATCGCCATCCAGCACCGCATGGCCTTCCAGGGCGAGTACTTCGTGCGCCGCTACGGCGAGAAGGCCGCCCGCCGCACGCCCCCGATCCGGCGCATGCTCGAGCTGGGCGTTCCCGTGGGCGCCGGCACGGATGCCACCCGGGTGGCGAGCTACAACCCGTGGGTGTGTCTCTACTGGCTCGTCTCGGGCCGGACCCTGGGCGGCACCCGGCTCTACGGCGAGGAGAACCGGCTCTCCCGGGAAGAGGCCCTGCGGCTCTGGACCCGGGGCAGCGCCTGGTTCTCGAGCGAGGAGCACACGAAGGGCGCGCTCGCGCCGGGGCAGCTCGCCGACG
>CAZYOL010000313.1:0-4215 GCA_964649065.1 uncultured Spirochaetales bacterium | reverse complement strand
CCGCATCAGCTCGCAGGCGTAGATGATGAAGTCCTCGCGGTCGCGCAGCTCGTTCTCGGGCATGTCGAGGTAGTAGTCCTTCAGCGAGACCACGCCGAAAGCGACGTGACGCGACTCGTCCTTCATCACGTAGCGGATCAGCTCGCGCAGCAGCGGCTCCTGGGCGATCTGGTAGAGATTGCCGAAGGCCGCCATGGCCAGGCCCTCGATGATGATCTGCATGCCGAGGTACTTGAAGTCCCAGCGCGAGTCCTGGATCGTGGCGTCGAGCAGCTCCCTGAGGCTCTCGTTGATCGGCCACTCCCACTCCAGCTTCTCGCGGAGGTAGCGGGAGAAGACCTCCACGTGCCGGGCCTCGTCCATGGTCTGGGTGCCGGCGTAGTACTTGGCGTCCATCCACGGCACGGCGCCGACCAGCTGCGAGGCCACGATCAACGCGCCCTGCTCGCCGTGCAGGAACTGGGAGAGCTGCAGGGAGATCTGGGCATGGCGCAGGCGCGCGTGCTCCGATTGCGAGAGCTTCTGGGCCGGCCCGTAGCCGGAGAGTGGATTGATGACGGTGGGGATGATCTCCGCCTCCGGGTCGACCGGCGTGTCCCACGCGAGCTGGGTGGTGCCGTTCCACTGGTCCCGCTTCGCCTTCTCGTAGAGATCGCGCAGCCCCTCCTTCACGTTGCCGTAGTTCCAGGCGTAGTTGGTGTCGAAGGAGGTGAGGATCGTGTCGAGCTCGCGGTCGAGCTGCTCGAGCTGGTTGACCGCGCGCAGGCGGTCACCGGGGGGTGTGGGCTGGCCTGCCGTCATCGTGGCTCCGGTGGGCGCGGGGGAGGGGCGTTGCGCAACGATGGACAGTAGGCAGGTCCGCCGTCGGGGTCAACGCAGGCCGCGCGCGAGCCCTTCCAGCTCGCGGCGCCAGGAAGCGGAGAGCCCCGGAGCGCGGGAGGCGCGCAGCAGGGCCTGCCGGTCGTCCCGCTCGAAGTGCAGCAGCCGGCAGATGGCGCGCACGCTCGGGCTCTCCGGCGAGCTGCTCTCGCGAAGCACGGTGTCGCCCGCCGCCAGCTCGCCCGACTCGAGGACGCGGGCGTAGAAGCCGGTGCGCAGGCTCGCCAGGAAGCGCTTGGGGAAGCCGCCCGAGCCCATGCGGATCCCGAGCTTGAAGCAGGGCGTCCGCGGCTGGCTGACCTGCAGCCGCGCGCTCCCCACGCGCAGCACGTCCCCGACCCGCAGCATGTCCTCCAGGCAGCCCTCGACGCTCAGGTTCTCGCCCAGCTCACCGGCCCCGAGGCTGCGGCCCCCGAGCTGCTCGCTCCAATAGCTCCAGTGCGCGACCGGGTAGAGGTAGACCGCCTTGTCCTCGCCGCCGTGGCTCTCCAGGTCGGCCTGGCCGTCGCCGGCCAGGCCCAGGCGCCCGACGGCGACCCGGCCCGCGACCGGGCTCTTGAAGATTCCGGTGCGGACGCGCCGGGAGCCGTGCAGCACCTCGCGGGGCATCCCGACGCTCACGGCGACGACGCGGCCGACCTCCTCCATCACGAGCGGGATCCAGTGTATCGGCTGCGGTGTCGTTCGAGGGACGGGGCGGCCGCCGGGTCGAATTTGTCACCCTGCGCGCGGAGTCGAGAGAGCCTTGCAAGACGCAGCAGCCCACAGCCCCGAGCCCGCGGTGTGGAGGGGGAGCCCGCTGCTCCTCTGGGGGGGGCTGACCGCGGCGCTCGCCGGCTACGCCTTCCGCGACCTGCTGCTCTTCGATCCGGTGGCGGCGCTTCCCGAAGAGCTGCAGAGCTGGCTCTTCATGCCCTCGGACACCTCGCCGGCCATCATCCTGCTGCTGGCCGCCTGGCTGCTCTACCGGCGCTGGGGCCGCCTGGCGGCGCTGCCGCCCGCCACCGGGTCGCCCGTGGGGGTCGCAGTCGCCTGGATCCTCTCCCTGAGCGCCTACGCCTGGGGCTCCTACACGGGGTCCCTGGGCCTGCACGTGGTCTCCCTCGCCCTGCTCGCGGCCGGGGGCGTGACCCTGCTGCGGGGCCGGGCCGGCCTGAGGGCCGCCGCCCTGCCCATCGTCTTCCTGCTCTTCGCCATTCCCATGCCGCCACCGCTGCTCAACAGCGTGGTCTTCCGCTTCCAGCTCTGGACGGCCGACCTCAGCGGGCTGCTGCTCTATCTCGCCGGCCTGCCCGCCTTCGTGACCGGCGACCAGATCCTGCGCGAGGGAGACACCTTCACCATCGTCGAGGGCTGCAGCGGCATGCGCTCGGTCGAGACGCTCACGATGCTGGCGGTGCTGATGGTCGACCTGTTTCGGCGCCACGGCGGGCACGCCCTGCTGCTGGTGCTGGTCGCCCCGCCGATGGCCTTCGTGCTGAACGGGTTCAGGGCGCTGTTCCTGATGTTGAATCCGTTGTCGGAGACGGTCGCGATCCACAACGCCCAGGGGATCGCGATCCTGCTGGGCGGCGTGCTGCTGCTCTTTGCCCTCGACGGGGCCCTGGCCTGGCTGCTGCCCGCCTCGCCCGCTCCGGCCCGGCCGCGCGCGGCGCCCGGAGTGGGTGGGGTCGCCTGGCGACATGCGCTGCTGGCCAGCTCGGCGGCCGGCGTCCTGGCGCTGCTCTCGGTCGCGGTGCCCCCCTGGGATCCCGGGCCGCCGACCCTGGTGCGGCTCGAGCCCCGGATTCCCAGCGAGATCGACGGCTGGCGGGGGATCGAGCTGGAGCGACCGGACCTCGGGGTCTTCCTCGGCCGCGTCGGCTTCACCGATCGGCTGCTGCGCCGCTACGCCCGGCCGGATCGCTCGGGCCCGCCCCTGGAGCTCTTCGTCGGCGTCACCGACCACCGCGACGGCCTGCGGGCCTCGCTGTCGCCCAAGACCCTGTATCCCGGCAGCGGCTGGGTGGTGGACGAGGCCGGAACGCGGGAGCTGGAGCCGCTCGGCCGGGAGGTCGAGTACCGCCTGCTCCGCTCGGGCAGGACCCGCATGCTGGTCTATCACTGGCGGGAGGGGAGTCTGGGAGTGCTCGGCGAGTCGCTGCGCGCCTTCCTGGCCCTGGACCGCAGCCCGGTGCGGCGAGACCGGCTGGGCCTGGTGGTGCGGCTCTCCACCGAGCTGGCGGGTCCGGGCGCGTCCGGTCAGGCCGAGGCCGAGCGAATCCTGGGCGCCTTCTCCGAGGCGATTGCGCCAGCTTTGACCCCCCTGGGAGGTCCGGGAAAAGATTTTCACGATTTTCCCGATTTAGGAAAATCTTTTCCTCGGAGGGACGCCCAGAGGCTTTCGAAATCCCAATGAAATCGGCGCCCTGGGTCCTGTCCATGGCTGGGCACGAGCCTTGCACATCCAGGGGCGCGTCGGCATCGGAACGAGCCCATGACAGCGCGGCTCGCCCGGCGGTCCCCCGGGGAAAACCCAGGGGGGTCGGGCAGCACCTCGCGGGGGCCTCGAGAGATACCGTCGCAGAGGAGCTGACGAAGCAACGAGTCAACGAATCAACGAGAAGTTGGGTCCGGGCATTGGGGCCAAGCCAGAGCGGTTACGGATTGGGCCTGCTGCGGACTGGATCGAAGCTGAAGAAGCTGAAAACTGGACAGACCTAGGCAACTAGGGCCTAATGCAAATGCACAGAACTACCGAGGAGAGAAGCATGAAGGTCGGCGCAACCGGACTGATGACCCTGCTGCTCGCGGGCATGCTGGCGCTTTTCGTGCCGAGCATCTCGTTCGCGGGCCCCATCGACCAGGACGGCGATGGCATCATCGATGAGAACGACAACTGCCCCCTGACTCCGAATGCGGGTCAGGAAGACGCGGATGCGGACACCCGCGGCGACGCCTGCGACAACTGCCGCAGCCAGCCGAACTCGCTGCAGATCGACACCAACGGCGACGGCTGCGGCAACCAGTGCGACCCGGACCTCACGAACGACGGCATCATCGGCGGTGGAGACTTCGGCATCTTCCTGCCGATCTTCGGCACGAGCGTGCCGCCGTCCACGCCGGATGCCGACTTCAACGGCGTGACGGGCCTGGCGGCCATCGCGGGCTCGCCGCCCGACAACATCATCGGCGGCGGTGACTTCGCGACCTTCCTGCCGGCCTTCGGCGGCGTTCCGGGCCCCGGCCTGCCGGCCGACGAGGACTGCGACGGGGTGCCCGGGCCCTAGCTGAAGAAGTTTGGTCTTGGCCCAGCCGTCGGGGCAACGGCTGGGCCAAGGCACTGGAATCGGAGCC
>CAZYOL010000312.1:0-4218 GCA_964649065.1 uncultured Spirochaetales bacterium | reverse complement strand
CGCGAGACGGACACCATGGACACCTTCGTGTGCTCCTCGTGGTACCAGTACCGCTATCTCTCGCCGGGCTGCGAGAGCGCGCCCTTCGACCCGGAGGAGGCCGCCTACTGGCTGCCCGTCGACGTCTACACCGGAGGCGCCGAGCACGCGACGCTCCACCTGCTCTACACGCGCTTCTTCACCAAGGCCATGCGGGACTGCGGGGTCTTCGCCGAGACGGCGGAGCACATGGCTCGACACGGACGCGACGCCACCGGGCTCTTCGACGAGCCCATGCTGCTGCTGCGCAACCAGGGGCAGATCCTGGGCGAGGAGCGACGGGGCGACCGGGTGGCCGTCGAGGCCCGGCGCGAGGGCGAGCGCTGGCGGGCCAGTCGCCTGCGCGTAGTGGCCGAGCCGGAGGCCGCCGAGGGCGCGGACCTGGCCGGGGAGATCCTGGGGCGCACCGAGAACGTGCTGCGCATCGAGGACGGCGAGGGCAAGACCCACCTCGTCGAGGTCGGGCCGGACTGCTCCGTCGAGATCCCCGCCATCCCGGGCGAGAACGACGTGAGCCAGCTCCGGCATCACCTCGAGGTCCAGCGGATGTCGAAGAGCCGGGGCAACGTGGTGAACCCGGACGAGCTCGTGGAGCGCTACGGCGCCGACACCGTGCGTGCCTACCTCATGTTCGCCTTCGACTGGGAGAAGGGGGGGCCCTGGGACAGCCAGGGGGTCATGGGGGTGGTCCGCTGGCTGAACGAGGTCTGGGACCTGGTGCTGGCCGGTCCGCCCTCCGGAGTCGGCCGCCCGGAGCTGGAGCGGCGCCTGGACCGGGAGGTGCAGCGAACCCTCCAGAAGGTGCAGGACAGCCTGGAGCGCTTCAGCTTCAACACGGCGGTGGCCGCCTTGATGACGCTGCGCAACGAGCTGCGCGCGGCCGTCCGCGACGGCGGCCTGGGCGCGGAGGCCTGGCAGGAGGCGCTGCGGAGCCTGGTGCTGATGATGGCTCCGATCACGCCCCACGTGGCAGAAGAGCTCTGGGAGCGCCTGGGCGAGTCCTACAGCGTGCACGAGCAGCCCTGGCCGACCCTGGATCCCGAGCGGCTGGTGGGAGACTTCGTGACCCTGGCGGTCCAGGTGAACGGCAAGCGCCGCGACGAGATCCAGGTTCCCGCCGATGCCGACGAGACGGCCGTCCGGGAGGCCGCCCTGGCCTCGGAGAAGGTGCAGAAGCACCTCCAGGGCCGTACGCCGCGGAAGGTGATCGTCGTCCCCGGGCGCCTGGTCAATCTGGTGGGCTGAAGGCCGTCGCCACGGGGCCGAAGGTCCCCCAGACGCTCCGAGCCACCTTCGCCTTCTCTTCCCCTCCACGCGCCGCTGGGTTCCGCCGATGGGCGGGATCGAGGAGGACGTGCTGTGCCCCGAGGGAAGGCCCAGGGAAGCCAGAGCCCGGCGCGAGAGGTCGAGGAGCGCCCCCGACCGATCCGCATGGTGCGCAGGAGGCTCGAGACCCCGGACGGGAGAACGGTGGAGGTGGACGTCCCGGTCTATCCGCCCTTCGAGCTGCGGAGCCCGGCTCCGCCGGCCGAGCCGGAGCCGCCCCGCCGGCGCGGGAGCCGCAAGCGGTCCGACTGAAGCGGCCCGCTCAGACCAGCCCGACCCCGGCCGCCAGGCCCGCGATCAGCGCCGAGCTGGCCCACAGGGCCAGCATCAGGGCGCTGGCGCGGCCCGGTCCGCCTCGACGCCAGTCGCGCCACAGGCCCTCGGCGCTGGCTGCGGCGAGCAGCGCCAGGGCCAGCGCCGCAAGGGGGCTGCGCGAGCCCAGGGCCAGCAGCCAGAGCGCGGCGAGCAGGGTGGCCAGCACCAGGAGCAGGACGAGGCCGACCGGCCAGAGGGTGGAGTCGCTGAAGAAGGGCTCGAGCCAGCCGTCGATGCGGCGGCCGGGGGGAGGCTCGGGGCCGGTCACTGCGGGGTGGCTGAGCCCCCGACGGCCTCGACCTGGGCCGGGGCTTCCGCCCCGGACTGCGCCGCGGCGGTCAGGGCTCGCGCACGGCGCCAGAGGTACAGGCCGAATCCGCCCAGCATGGCCAGAGGCAGCAGGCTCAGGGCTCCCGTCGTCCACAGGAAGGCGCGCCGCGTGTCGTCCTCACGCCCGGTCATACAGACGAAGCAGGCCTCGGCGAGGGAGGGCTGGAGGAGCAGCGCCGCCACCAGGCAGGCCGAGAGCAGGACGGCCATGGCCCGGCTCACGGGTACACCGTGAGGTAGAGAATCGGCCACATCGCAACCACGAAGTACCAGAAGACCTCGGCCGTCGCGAGCTGACTGCTGGCCAGCCAGCCGCGCTGCAGGCGGGCCCCCGTCACCAGCAGCAGGATCAGGGCAGCCATGGCGTGCAGCGCATGGATTCCGACGATCAGGTAGAAGAAGCTCCCGAGAGTGCTCGAGGTGAGGGTCAGGCCCTGGCCGACGAGACGCACCCACTCCACGCCCTGGAAGACCACGAAGAAGGCGCCGAGGCCGATGGCCGCGAAGAGCGGCAGACGAACCTGCGCGCGACTGCGCCGGAAGGCGCGGCGCGCTTGGTAGAGCAGCAGGCCGGAGAGCAGCAGGGCCACCGTGTTGACGGCGGTCGCCTCGATGGGCAGCCGGGGCTGGTCGGGCGGCGGCCAGACCAGGGCGGAGGAGCGGATGATCGCGAAGGCGCTGATCAGCCCCGCGAAGAGCATGGTCTCCGTGAAGACGAAGATCAACATGCCCAGGACGCTGCTGGGAATCAGGGGCTCCCGCCTCGCCTCCGCGGCGACCCGCAGCCTGCCTCCGCCTCGAAGGGCCGTGCTCACCGTTCTCCTCTCAGTGGCCGGAACCTTCAGAGTGGCTGTCGCCGTGCCCGGGCGCCAGCTCCGCCTCGGCCAGCCAGGTGGGCTTCTTCCAGTTGTGGCCCTCGGGCTTCATCACGTCGGGAGCCGTCCCCGTGAAGAAGAGCAGCATGAAGACCAGGCAGGTGACCATCAGGTAGGCCACGTAGCGCTTGGCGATGTCGATGTGCATGAAGTTCTTGACGACCAGGTAGGCCTTGACGAGCGCGATACCGAAGGCGGTGACCAGCGTCAGCCAACGGATCTCGGCCAGCGGGCCCAGGATGCTGATCGCCAGCAGGACCAGCAGGATGAAGTAGATCTGTGTGTAGTTCGGGTGATGGGCGTGCTCTGCGGACATGGGTGCCTACTTCGCGATGTAGAGGAGAGGGAAGAGGAAGATCCAGACGATGTCGACGAAGTGCCAGTAGAGGCCGATCAGCTCCACCCGATGCAGCTCCAGGTTCTGGGCTGCCTGGCGGGCGATGATCGCCATGATGATGATGCCGGCCAGGACGTGCAGCGCGTGAAGGCCCGCCGCGGTGTAGTAGAAGGACCAGAAGGTGCTGGCGGTGATGGTGTAGCCGTGGCTGATCTCCACGCTCCACTCGTAGGCCTTGACGCAGAGGAAGGTGGCGCCGCCCAGGAAGGTCAGCCACAGGTAGCGCGCCGCCCTGGGCCCGTCGCCCTCCTCGGCGGCCTTGTGTCCCAATACCGCCGAGTAGCTGGACGAGAGCAGCACGAAGGTGTTGAAGGCCCCGATCCAGGTATTCGTGTGGGCGGCCTGGGCGCCGAACTCCCCGGCGTGGGCCAGGCGGTGCATGATGTAGGAGGCCAGCAGGCCGCCGAAGATCACGATCTCGGAGACGATCACCCACCAGACGGCCAGGCGGCCGGTGGGCATGCCCGCGGCGCTGCGGGTCGTGGCGATGGGTCGCGCGGATGACATCGATGCAGCTCTCTCCTGGCCCTAGGCCGGCTCGTTCTGCGGCCAGTAGTCCTTGTCGTGCTCGGGATGACTGAACTCGTAGGGGCCGCGATAGACCTCGGGCAAGCCCTCGGGCCAGTTGCCGTGCGGGGGCGGCGACTCGGTGGTCCACTCCAGGGTGTTGGCCTTCCAGGGATTGGGGCCGGCCTTCTCGCCGGCAAACATGCTCCGGAAGAAGTTGTAGACGAAGACCACCTGGAAGCCGATCATCACGAGCAGGGCGCTGGTCGCCACCACCCTCCAGTCCTGCCAGCCGGCGAGATCGGGATAGTTGGTGAAGTCGTAGATGCGCCGGTGCTGCCCGGCCAGGCCCAGCACGAAGAGCGGGATGAAGATGAAGTTAAAGGGGATGATCGTGCCCCAGAAATGGATCTTCCAGAGGGTGTCGTT
>CAZYOL010000311.1:0-4225 GCA_964649065.1 uncultured Spirochaetales bacterium | reverse complement strand
GTCGGGCGCAGAAACCGCGCATCCCACCGAGCCGCACCGGCGCCCTCCATTCCGCGCGCCCGGCGCCCCCGGCCCTCGTGCGCTCCCCGCAGCAGGCGAAGCCAGCGACGCCCGGCTCAGCGGCGCGGCGGGCGCTTCAGCTCCTCGAGCTGCCGGCGGAAGCCCTCGTTGTCGGGCTCGAAGGTGAGCGCAGTCTGCAGATTCCGGATCGCCCCCTCGACGTTGCCGCGCTTCAGATCCTGATCCGCGAGATTCCAGAACTGCCGGCCCTGGGGGCTTCGGCCCTGCCGTTCCTCCGCGGTGCGTCGGCCCGCCTCGGCCTTGGCCTCGGCGAGCTGCATACGGACCCCCTCGCCGCTGGAGAGCCGGCGGTCGTAGGCGGCTCGCCGATGGGGATCGCGCAGCACCGAGTAGGCCTCGGAGACGCGCTTGGCGATGCGCTCCACCGAGCTGCGCAGGTCACCCTCCAGATTCCGGTGGACGTCGGGATGAAAGGCCCGCGAGGTGGCGTGGTAGGCGCGCTTCACCTCCGTGGCCGAGGCGCCGCGCCGGAGGTGCAGCAGCTGGTAGTAGTCGAGCTCGTCGATGATGCGCCCGAGCGCAACGATCTCGGTCGGGGCCAGATCGGCCATGGCCTAGCCTCGTTCCGTCGGGTCCGGGTCGGGCCCCAGCAGGTCCGTCCCCGGCGCCTCGAAGAGCGAGTCCTCCTCGTCGTCCAGGATCGGGCTGGTCAAGACGTTCTCGGAGCCGTCGTCGGGGCTCTCCGGCCCGTCCTCCACGGACACGATCTCGAGATCCGTCAGCTCGATCGCGTCCTCCTCGTCCGGCAGCAGCTGTGCGTCGGCCGCGGGGGCCGCCTCGGCGGGCGGGGCCGGCGCGGGCGCGGGGGCCGTCTCGGCGGGCGGGGCCGGCGCGGGCGCGGGCTCGGCGGGCCGCCCCTCGATGGGCACCGAGTCCATCGGGTCTCCGTCGAGGTCGAGGATCTCGTCGTCGCCGAGCTCGTCCTCGCCTGCCAGGTCCGGCTCCGTCTCCAGGGGCACGATGGCAGCGGCGTCGGCCGGCCCCGGGGGCCCGGCGCTCGCGCCGGCCGTCTCGGCCGTCGTGCGCAGCCGATCGGTGCGTCCGGTCTCCATGATCTGCTGCAGCTCGCCCTCGGAGAGGCCCGAGGAGAGCGTGATGCGCGTGGAGGCCTGCTGGCCCGTCTCCCGGTCGGTGGCGGTGACGCTCACGATCCCGTCCGCGTCGATCTCGAAGGTGACGTCGATGGCGACGGCGCCGCGGACCGCCTTCTTGAAGCCGGAGAACTCGAACTGACCGAGCAGCTCGTTGTCCTTGGCGTCGCGCGACTCGCCCTGGAAGACGCGGATGTTCACGGACTCCTGGAAATCCTGGAAGGTGGTGAAGGTGCGCGTCTGCTCGATCGGGACCGGGGTGTTGCGTTCGATGACGGTCTCGGCCAGTCCGCCGGCGACACCGATGCGCAGTGAGAGCGGGGTCACGTCGAGCAGGTAGGCGTCGTGGCTGGCGGAGGCCAGCGACGCCGCGTGGATGGCCGCGCCCATGGCCACCACGCGGTCCGGGTCCACGTCGGTCTTGGGCTCGCGCTGGAAGTACTCGGCGACGGCCGCTCGAATGGTCGGCAGGCGGGTCGGGCCGCCCACCAGGATCACGCCGTCCAGGTCGCGGGCGACGACGCCCGCCTGCTGCAGGGCCTCGTCGCAGACCTTGAAGGTGCGCTGCACCAGGTCGTTCATCAGGGCCGCGAACTCCGTCGCTCCCAGGCGCCGCTCGAGCGAGGCCGTGGAGCCGTCCTCGCGGGTGACGATGTCCGGGATCCGGACGTCGACCTCGTCCTCCACGGAGAGCTGCTTCTTGGCGTCCTCCGCGGCCTTCTTGAGCTTCTCGAGGGCGTAGGGATCGTTGCGGAGGTTCAGGCCCTCGCTGGCCTGGAACTCTTCGGCGAGCAGGTCGATCAAGCGGTCGTCGAAGTCGTCGCCACCCAGGAAGGTGTCGCCGCAGGTGGCCAGTACCTCGAAGACGTCCTCCCCGATCTCGAGCACCGAGATGTCGAAGGTACCGCCGCCCAGGTCGTAGACGGCCACTCGCTGCGAGAGCCCGCGCCCGAAGCCGTAGGCCAGGGCGGCCGCGGTCGGCTCGTTCAGGATGCGCAAGACCTCGAGGCCGGCGATGCGCCCGGCGTCCTTGGTGGCCTGTCGCTGGTTGTCGTTGAAGTAGGCCGGCACCGTGATCACGGCCTTCCCGACCGGCTGACCGAGTCGGGTCTCCGCGATCGACTTCATCTCGCGCAGGATCATGGCCGCGACTTCCGGGATGCTGAAGAGCTCCTCGCGCACGCGGATGCGCAGGCCGTTGTTGGGGCCCTCCACGATCTCGTAGGAGCAGATGGCGCGCGCCTTCTTCACCTCCTCCGAGAAGAAGTAGCGGCCGATCAGGCGCTTCGAGCTGTAGATGGTGTTGGTGGGGTCGTGGATGATGTGGGCCTTGGCGGCGTTGCCCACCGTGATCGATCCGTCCTCGGCCAGGGACACGACCGAGGCCGTCGTGTACTCGCCGCAGGCGTTGGGCAGGACCTCGACCGCACCGCCCCGCACCACGGCGACGCAGGAGTTGCTCGTCCCCAGGTCGATTCCGATGGCGATCTCGCCCATCCGCGCTCCCCTCCTCGCGCGCCTCCGCCGCTGGGCCCGGGGCGGAGCCCACCCCGGAGCCAGGACGCCCCACCGCGAGGCTCCTCTGGGGTATCGGCAAGAACCCGTCTCCCCTGAGCATTTCGGGGGCGCCTGCCCACAGCCGGCGGCGCGTGCTACATCCCCTGTGTTCCCGCGGGGTTGCGAGGGAGGGGCTGCATGTCGGGCCATTCCAAGTGGTCGACCATCAAGCGCAAGAAGGGCGCCGCCGACGCCAGGCGCGGCAAGGTCTTCACCAAGCTGATCCGGGAGCTGGCCACGGCGGCCCGCCTGGCCGGCGGCGATCCCGACGCCAATCCGAGGCTGCGCCTGGTCATCGAGAAGGCCCGGGCGGCCAACATGCCCAAGGACAACATCGAGCGGGCCATCCTCAAGGGGACCGGCGGCGGGGACGGCGACGCCTACGAAGAGGCCGTCTACGAGGGCTACGGCCCGGGCGGTGTGGCCCTCTACCTCGAGGTCCTGACCGACAACAAGAACCGGACCGTCGGGGAGGTGCGCCACGTGCTCAGCAAGCACGGCGGCAACCTGGGCTCCAGCGGCTGCGTGGCCTACCTCTTCGAGAAGAGAGGGCTGCTCTCCTTCGAGACCGAGGGCGTCGACACCGATGCCCTGCTGGAGGCGGCCCTCGAGGCCGGCGCCGATGACGTGGTCGAGTCGAGCGACGCGATCGAGGTCGTGACCGCGCCCGCGAGCTTCGAGGACGTGAAGGCGGCGCTGGAGGCGGCGGGCTTCCCGGCGGCCGGCGCCGGCATCTCCATGGAGCCCTCGACGACCGTGGAGCTCGAGGGGGCCGATGCGGAGCGCATGCTCCAGCTGGCCGACGCCCTCGAGGACCTCGACGACGTCCAGAACGTCTTCTCGAACTTCGACATCCCGGAGGAGGAGATGTCACGCCTGGCGGGCTAAGCTTCCGCGCGTCCCCCCGGCTGCCACCCACCGATCCTCCCTCGGGGCGCCGATTGCGAATCCTCGGGCTCGATCCCGGCTCCGCCGTGACCGGCTACGGCGTCCTCGACTCCGTCGAGGGCGAGCTGCGTCACGTCGCGCACGGGACGCTGCGCCCCCCGCGCGGGCTGCCACTGCCGGATCGCCTGGGCTGGCTGCACCGGGGCGTCGGGCAGGTGGTGGAGCAGCACGAGCCCGCCGTGGCCGTGGTCGAAGAGGTCTTCGTCGCGGCCAGCCCGCGCTCCGCGCTGGTGCTCGGCCAGGCCCGGGGCGCCGTGCTGGCGGCGTTGGCCGGACGCTCGCTGACGGTCTGCGAGTACACGGCCTCCCACACCAAGCAGGCCGTGACCGGCGACGGCCGGGCCGGCAAGCGCGCCGTGCAGCGCATGGTCCAGCGCCTGCTCGGCCTGGGGCAGGCGCCGCTGGCCGCCGATGCCGCCGACGCCCTGGCCGCGGCCATCTGCCATGCCCACGGTCGCAGCCTGCGCGCCCTCGGCGCGGGGCCGCGGGGGCGGGGCCCCGGCCCGGGCCCCCCCCGGCGGGGGGGGCGCCCCCGCGCGCCCCTGGGG
>CAZYOL010000310.1:0-4268 GCA_964649065.1 uncultured Spirochaetales bacterium | reverse complement strand
CCACTTGGAGCGGAACAGGTAGAGAATGGCCGAGATCAGCGTGCCGGCGTGGGCGCTCCCCACCCAGAACACGAAGGTGACGATGTAGGTGCCCCAGAAGATCGGATAGGCGTAGCCGCCGATGCCCAGGCCCTTGTAGATCTGGTAGATCCAGATCGTGGCCGCCAGACCGACGAAGCCCATGGAGATGAGGAGCAGCAGGAAGTAGCCCGCCGAGGCGCCCTGCATCACCGACGAAAGGTCGCGGTTGACCTTCGAGTCGGGCGTCGAGATCGTCGGCCGGATCATGGCCGCGACGGATTCGGCGGGGGGCGGGGTCATGCGTGATGGCCTCCGGAGTCCTTCTCGTCGCGCTTGACCACCGCCAGATAGCGGACCGCGGGACGGGTGTTCAGCACGTGCAGCGCCCGGTAGGAGCGGGCCGCAGCAGCCTTCTCGGCCTGGACGACCCGACTCTTCGGGTTCTTCAGGTTGCCGAAGTGGATCGCGTCGGTCGGGCAGGTCTGGGCGCAGGCCGGCGTGACCTCGAGGGTGCCGTCGGCCCAGCTGCCGTCGTCCTTGGCCGCCTGCTGGGCACCCTTGATGCGCTGGACGCAGAAGGTGCACTTTTCCATCACGCCCTGGCCGCGCACCGTCACGTCCGGGTTGAGCATGAAGCGCATCGGCTCCGGCCAGTTCTCGATCTGGTAGTCGTACCAGTTGAAGCGCCGGGCCTTGTAGGGACAGTTGTTCGCGCAGTAGCGCGTCCCGATGCAGCGGTTGTAGATCATCCCGTTCAGGCCTTCGGGATTGTGGTAGGTGGCGTAGACCGGACACACGGGCTCGCAGGGAGCCGCCCCGCACTGCTGGCACATCATCGGCGAATGGCGGACGTCGGTGACGCCCAGCTGCTCGCGGTCCCGGTAGAAGGGGCGGCCCGGCACGAGATCCGCCTCGCCGTCCCCGACGAAGCGCTCGATGCGGATCCAGTACATCTGCCGGGAGCGCTGCAGCCCGACCTCCCCGACCTGCGGGATGTTGTTCTCGATGGCGCAGGCGACCATACAGGCGCTGCAGCCGGTGCAGCGGTCGAGGTCGATGTTCATGCCCCAGCGATACGGGCTCCCGGGATCCGAGTCGTCGGCCGGGTCGTAGGGCCGGCGGATCTCGTGCGGACCCTCGTGGGCGCCGCCGTGGCCGTTGCCATGGCCGCCGCCGTGCTCGCCCGCCTCGGCCCCGTGGGCGGCCGGCTCGGCGGCGTGTTCGCCGTCGTGGGCGCCGGCGGCCAGGGCGGAGAGCGGGACCGCCTCGCCGAGCTGGCGGCCGCGCTTGTTGTCGGTGACCTGGGTGAGCGGGATGCGCCGATGGCGGCCCGCCGAGCGGAGGCTCGCCCGGCTCGAGAGCCAGGCCCGCCCGCCGCTCTCGTCGACCTCGGGCCCGAGCAGCTCGACGACGTTCACCCCGCGCGCCTCGCCGCGCTCGCCGTCGTCGCCCAGCGAGGCGTAACGCCCGACGGTATGGCCCTGGCCGGTCGCGATGGCGACCACGTCGTCCCGGATGCCGCCGCGCGGCAGGGCCGGCACCTCCAGACGCCCGGCCGGCGTCTCGACCGCGATCACGTCGCTGAAGCCCACGCCGAGCTTCTCGGCGGTGGCGTGGGAGATCTCGGCCCAGGACTGCCAGGCGATCTTGGTCACCGGGTCCGGGGTCTCCTGCAGCCAGGGCAGGTTGGCGCCCCGGCCGTCGCCCAGCAGCGGCGAGGGCACCGGCAGCAGCACGTGGCCGCCCTCGCCGTCGAGCTCGGGCTCCGCGAAGCGCAGCCGCGAGACGCCGGCGGCCACCGTCAGCGCCCGGGAGGCGGCGCCGTCCGAGAAGACCCCGCCGCGGGACAGCGCCGAGCGCAGATCCACGCCACTCCAGGCGGCCTCGAGCACCCCGCGGAAGCTGCCGGACTCGGAGATGGGGCTACCGAGGGCGGCGGCGGCGGCGATCAGGGTGTCGCCCACGGACTGGGTATCGAAGAGCGGTCGCAGGGTCGGCTGGACGATCGAGCGGACGCCGGGCCGCGGCTCCGAGTCTCCCCAGGACTCGAGGGGCGTGTGGTCGGGCAGGATCAGGTCGGCCCGATCGGTGGTCTCGTCGGGCATCGAGGCCGTGGCGACCACGAATCCCGCGCGCTCGACGGCCTCGGCGAAGCCCGCCGCACTCGGCAGCGAGTAGGCGGGATTGGCGCCGTGGACGACCAGCACCGCGCCCTGCGGGACGCCGCGCAGGAAGGCCAGGACGTCGTCGAAGGAGGCCGGAGCCGCCTCGGGCGTGGCCTCGGCCGGCACCACCAGGGTCTTGCCGGCTGCGCCGACCACCGCGGCCAGGAGCAGGACGGCGCCGGTGGTGGCGGTCGCCGAGCGGCCGGTCAGGGCGACGCCCGGCGGCAGCAGCGCCGGGCGCTTCGCCGCGACCAGCTCGGAGGCCAGGCGCTGGATCGTCTCGGCCGGCACGCCCGTCCGGGAGGCCACCGAGGCGGCATCGAAGTCGCGCAGCACGGCCCGCAGCAGCGCCGGATCGGCGGCGCCGCTGTGGCCCGCGTCGAGCGCCGCACGGGCGATGCCCAGCGCCAGGATTCCCTCGGTCCCGACCTTCGCGGGCAGCCACTCGTCCGCGTTGCCCGCGGTCATGGACAGGCGCGGGCCCACGTAGACCAGCCGCGCTCCGCCGTCGGGGTGGTCGTGGACGTCGCGGGCGTCGGCGAGCTGGCGGGCGTGCTCGGTCGGGGAGATCCAGCTCTCGAGGGAGTCGGCTCCGAAGTCCACCACGTAGTCCGCGCCGTCCAGGTCGAAGCGCGGTCGGCCCTCGACCCCGTAGACGGCCTTCACGGCCGCTCGCAGCGACTCGTAGGCGAAGGGCTCGTAGACCAGGCGCTCTCCGCCCACGCCCTTGACGAAGGCATCGACGAGGGCTCCCAGGGTGGGACCGGTGTGGCCGGTGATCACGCGCAGGCGCCCCCGGGCCGCGGCCAGCTCGTCGGAGAAGAGCTTCTGGGCCTCCTCCCAGGAGATCGGCTCGAGCTCGCCCTGGCCGTTGCGCCGCTGGGGCCCGCGGAAGCGGTCGGGATGGTAGGTGCGACCGATCGAGGCCTGACCCCGGGCACACAGGCGACCGCGGTTGATCGGGTGGCCCGGGTTGCCCTCGAGCTTGACCGGGCGGCCCTCGCGCGTGCGGACGTGGAGCCCGCAGCCGGCCGAGCACTCCTGACAGGTCGAGGCGTAGGTGACGGCGATGCCGGGGGTGATCTCCTCGGGCTGGACGACGTAGGGAATGAGCTTCTGGGGGAGTTCGGAGTACCGGTAGCAGCCGGTCGAGCCGGCGGCTCCCACACCGAGGACCTTCAGAAAGTTGCGGCGATCCAGCTCGGGCACGGGCTCCCGGCTCCTCCTAGTAGTGGCAGACGAGGCAATCCTGAGAGGCCTCGTTCGCGCGATGGCACTGGATGCACCAGCCCATCTGCAGCTTCTGGGCGGGCAGGAGCCACGGCCACCAGACCGTGTCCTCCGTCAGATAGAGCTTGTCCATCTCGTCGACCGGGCCGTGACAGCGCTGGCAGTCGACCCCCGCCGCGATGTGGCGGTTGTGCCGGAACTGGACGTGCTCGGGAACCCGGTGGATCTGCTCCCACTCGATCGGCCGGCGCTCCTCCCAGTGCTCCTTCAGGACCCGGATGCCCTCGAATTCCTGGTCGTA
Source organism: uncultured Spirochaetales bacterium (assembly GCA_964649065.1). GTDB lineage: Bacteria > Myxococcota_A > UBA9160 > UBA9160 > SMWR01 > CAZYOL01. The sequence goes on along the minus strand of CAZYOL010000310.1, from coordinate 551 downwards.
GACCTCCGGGAACTGGGAATGGCAGCCCATGCAGAGCTCGACCGACGGGACGCCGGCGGCGGCGGAGGCCTCCGTCCCTCCGTGGCAGTAGCTGCAGTCGATCTCGTAGAGGCCCGCGTGGTGCTTGTGGCTGAAGGCGATCGGCTGCAGCGGACCCGGCGCCTCGGGATCCGAGGCTGCGTCGTAGGAGAGGCAGGCCTCCAGGCTGGGCCAGGGGCTGTCGAACTCCGCGGGAATCTCGAAGTCCGGGTCGAGAGCCGCCCGCTTCTTGGCGTCGCAGATGCCCGTCACCTCCGCCTCGGCACCTGCCGGGGAGCAGGCCGTCTGCGACAGCGAGGACAGGGCGAGAGCCGCGAGAGCCGCGGCGACCGCGACCCAACGCCGCTCCGACCGATTCGCCCCCGAGACCGACTCTCTCACCCGCTTCCTTCTCTCTCCGTGCCTTCCGGGCGTCCGCACCGCGAACCCCGGCCCGGGGACCGACTCTGTGCGCCCCTCGGGCTTCCGACTGCAGGGTTTTCCGCCATCTGCCATCGCCCGCGCCCGGACGG
>CAZYOL010000309.1:0-4391 GCA_964649065.1 uncultured Spirochaetales bacterium | reverse complement strand
GAGAAGTACGCCCGCGGCACGGGCCAGAAGCTCGAGGACATCCCGCGCATCAAGGGCTGGGGCCACAACACCGCCCGGCTGCGCTTCGAGGACAAGGTCGCCGAGAGCGAGAACGACCGCTTCGTGCTGCCCCACGTGCGCAGCACCATCACGAGTGCCTGGAAGCGTGCCGGCATCGGCGACGTGAACGGCGTCGACGGCATCGAGACCCACGATTGCTTCACGACCTCCGAGTACATGGCGATCGACCACTTCGGCATGACGGAGCCGGGAGAGAGCTGGAAGGCGGTCGAGGAGGGCTGGTTGGAGATCGACGGGAAGCACCCGATCAACCCCAGCGGCGGCCTGATCGGCGCGGGGCATCCGGTGGGCGCCACCGGCGTGCGCCAGCTGCTGGACGGCTTCCTGCAGGTGACCGGCCAGGCCGGCGACTACCAGGTCGAGGGCGCGCGCAACTTCCAGACCCTCAACATCGGCGGTAGCGGCACCACCAGCGTGAGCTTCATCATCGGTCGCTGAGGGCGAGCGGCGCCTCGCCTCGGGCGCCGGGCCAGGCGAAGCGGGCGGTCGCGAAGACGACGAAGGCCAGCACCAGGGCGCTGCCGGCGGTGTAGATCTGGTCCAGCTGGTGCCAGAGGCCGGGCACTCCCCAGGAGGCCAGGGCCAGGGCGCAGAGCGCCGCGCCCACCTCGGGGCGTCTGGACGCCAGCAGCCCCATGGCCAGGAAGATCGAGTAGTAGTAGCTGGTGAGCTCGCCGGCGATCGCCACGGCCCCGACGCCGAGCGCGGCGGCCAGCCAGGCCGCCCGGCGCGCGGTCGCCAGGCCGAGCAGCAGGGCGTAGGCACCCGCCAGCAGCAGGTAGAGCGGCCAGCGCCCGGCGAAGATGTCGCGCCGCGCCTGCTTCCAGGCGGCGAAGGGGTCGGCCGAGCGGCGATCCCGCAGCTGGGCGGCGCCGCGCTCCGGATGGAAGGACAGCAGCGTGGGCAGGCCCATGTGGTTCTGCATCGGCGTCGTCATGTGGGTGCGACTGTTCTCGACGAAGGCGGGCCAGGCCTCGGCGCCCATGCGCCAGATCGAGAGCGGCACGAGCAGAGCCAGGGCCAGCGCGGCGCCCAGGGCCGTGCGGGCGTGCTCCGGCGAGAGGCGCAGGGAGCGCCGGCGCGCGAGATCGAGCAGGGCTCCCAGCCCGACACTCGCGAGGAGCAGCGCGGGGAAGATGCGCAGCAGGGCGGCCGTCGCCAGGGCGAATCCGCCCAGCGCCGGGTAGCCCCTGCGCAGGCCGCAGATCCCCAGCACCGACGCGGCCAGCCAGTCCTGGCGCAGGATTCCGCCCCCGGTCCAGCCGAAGGGCGCCCAGGCGTTGGTGCCCCAGAAGACCGCCGCCACGCAGGCCGTCCGCCAGCCGAAGGCCCAGACGACGCCGGCCCAGAGGGCGGCCAGCCACAGCGGGTCGAGGAGCGACAGGAGGGAGAGCAGGCCCGGCGAGGCCGGGCCGAGGTTCGCGAGGCTCGCGCCGAGCAGCCCCCAGACCGGCGTCGCATTGTAGCCGTGGTCGACCTGCGCGAGGCGCCACTGACGCGGGGGCACGAGATTGCGGAACCAGAGGACGTCGCGGCGGAAGGCCTGCCAGCGCGCGGGCTCGAAGCGCTCGAGGCAGCGCTGCGGCTGCGCGAGGGCCGCTGCTGCTCGGACCGTCCGGTTGCTGCGCAGGTCGCGCATGGGACGCTGGACGATCTTGTCGGCGCCGATGGCCTGGGCCTCGGCAACGGCCGTGCAGGCGTAGAGGCCGTCGTAGCCCAGCTCGTCGAAGTACTTCGCCCCGACGAAGTAGACGTAGCTGTCGGACCGGTGCAGATAGTGGTCGAAGTGGAAGCGCCCGAAGCTCCACCAGGCCGCCAGCGAGAGCAGACCGCAGGCCAGGAGCAGGGCATCCCGCAGCAGGCCCAGACGTCGCGGCCGGGCGCTCCCAGGGCCCTGGCTGCCTTGCCAGGTGGCCCACAGCAGCAGCAGGGTGGCGGTGCCGGCCAGCGCCGCCTTGATTGTCTCGAGCCTGCGGGGCGAGAGGACGCCGTAGCCGCTCGCCCGGGCCGGCTCCTGCCCCAGGGTCGAGCGCATCGCGGTCGGAGGCCTTTGGCGGGGCGCCGCCTCGGCGGCGGCGCCAGCCAGGCAGGCTCCCGAGAGGCCCAGAAGGAGAGTCGCGACCAGCAGGCCGAGCGGGCGCCGAGCCAGCCCTCTCCCCATGGGGGAGATCGTCAGGGCTGGGCAGGGCCGCCGCAGCCGACCGGTAGCAAGCATGCAAATCACCGAATTCGATGGAAAAATTCCATCGGATCCACACCGAAGGGAGTTGAGGGGATCGAGGTGTAGGGGATAACCTTCACTCTCCTGGGAGCCTTTCAGCACGGAGAGAATCCACCGATGAGGTCCGCCCGCCAGCCCCTGCGCCCGCTCTTCGCCCTCCTGGCGATCGTCCTGCTGCCCTCCGCCGCCCCGGCCCTCACGCTCGGCTCGGTCACCCAGGAGCGCTTCGACGAGCTGACCGGCGCCGAGCTGCGCAGCGCCGTCGGGACCTACGACTTCCCGGCGACGGTGACCGGCGGCGACGGCCTGATCGCCTCCACCGTCTTCAGCGGCGCGGACGTCGCTTCCGGGGCCAACGTCTTCAGTTACCAGATCGAGCTCTTCGAGAGCCCGCCCTCCTCGGTGGCCGCGGTGGTGGCGCTGATCTTCGAGTTCGACACGACTCCGCTGACCGTCGACGGCATCGAGGCCTTCAGCGTGCTCGGCAGCGGGAACGTGGCGCCCTCGGAGGTGCGCTACGGGCTGGCAGGGGGCCTGGAGGAGGGCCAGGTGGCCTTCCTCTTCGTCCCGGAGATCCGCAACGGCGAGCTGAGCACCGTCTTCGGCCTGGTGGCCGACGCCAACCCGCGGCGGGTGGACGCCCGCGTGGTCGACAGCGGCGCACCGGGCGGTGACATGACCGTGCTCGGCACGGTGATCCCGGAGCCCACTTCCGCCCTGGTCTTCGGGGTCGGACTGACGCTGGTGGCGGGGGCCTGTCGGAGCAGGCGGGGCTGAGCGGACGCGCTAGCGGCGCCGCCGGCTCCCGGCGACGGCCAGGCCCACCAGGCCCAGGCCCAGCAGCGAGACCGTGGCCGGCTCGGGCACCACGTTCGCGACGCCGGCGCCCTCGTTGTCGAAGGCCAGGGGAGTGGTCTCTAGCACGTCGCCCTGGGCGAAGTAGCGGGTCGCAAAGGCGCTGGTGCCGAGGCTGAGCACGGCACCGGGATCGCCGGTAATGGTCAGGGTGGCGATCACCTCTCCCGTCGGCGAGCCCAGGCCGCCGACGAAGTCCGAGCCGTTGATCGCCACACCCGTGCCCTGGGTCGCCGGCGCACAGACGAAGAGGGCGGCCGGGGTGCAGGTCGAGATGCTCATGCCGAGGACCGAGTCGACCAGCAGCTCGGCGTTCAGCGAGCCCACGGTGTCGCCGCCGTCCACGGTCAGCACGATGTCGATGCTGGCCCCGGAGGTGAAGGTCGAGGGCACGGCCGTAAGCGTCGTGGCCGCCAGGGCCGGCGAGCCGATCGCGAGCAGCAGCACGGCCCCGAAGGCCGCTCCCAGTCTCCGCATCTCCTGGATCCCCTTGCGTGGCTTCCGCCGGCCTCATCGGCCGGCAGGAGGGTCGGCTTGAGCCCTCGGGAAGGCGGAGCCGGGGCGCCGCCTTGAGGTCGGCCCACAGGCGTGCTAGCCAGCTCACGTGAGCTGGCAGGGTGCCGCCGTCGCGGAAGAGCTGCTCTCGGTCTCCGAGGTGCGCGCCCACACCGGCCTGACGGCCCGGACCCTGCGCTACTACGAGGAGCTGGGGCTGCTGCCGGGCGTGCGGCGGCGCGCGGGCGGACGCCGGGTCTACGGGGCGGACGAGCTGGAGCGGCTGCGCTTCATCCAGCGCCTGAAGGCCCTGGGCCTCTCGCTGGCGGAGATCAAGGACCTGAATGCGGTCTACGCCATCGACGGCTCGACGCGGGCCATGCTGGGGCGCCTCCACGACCTCCTGGATCGTCACCTCGACGAGCTGGACGCGCGGCTCGGTGAGCTGACGCGGCTGCGCGAGGAGATCGCCCGCTACCGCAGCCACGTGGCCGAGCGCGCCGGCCGGGACGGCCCTCGATGAGCGCCACGCGCCCGGTCCCGCAGCTCGTGGCCTCGCCGAGCCAGCCCGTTCGGGTCGTGACGGCCGCATCGCTCTTCGACGGCCACGACGCCGCCATCAACATCATGCGCCGGATCCTGCAGGCCCAGGGAGCCGAGGTCGTGCACCTGGGCCACGACCGCTCGGTGGAGGAGCTCGCCCAGGCGGCCGTGCAGGAGGACGCCCATGCCGTGGCCG
>CAZYOL010000308.1:0-4430 GCA_964649065.1 uncultured Spirochaetales bacterium | reverse complement strand
GGTGCGCACCACCACCGCCATGCGGACCTCGCCCTTCTTCACCCGCGCGTTGGGAATGGCGTCCTTCACGGAGACCACGATGACGTCGCCCACCGAGGCGTAGCGCCGGCGGGTGCCGCCCAGCACGCGAATGCAGGCCACCCGCCTCGCACCGGAGTTGTCCGCCACCTGGAGCACCGATTCCTGCTGGATCACCGCTAGACCTCCGCGGACTTGGCCAGGGTGTCCTGGACCTTCCAGCGCTTCTTCTTGGAGAGCGGCCGGTGCTCGATGATCCGGACCCGGTCGCCGACGCCGCAGGCGTTCTCCTCGTCGTGCGCCATGAACCTGGAGAAACGCCGGACGTACTTCTTGTAGCGCGGGTCCTGGACGAGGCGCTCGACCCGAACGACCACGGTCTTGTCCATCTTGTTGCTGACCACCTGCCCCACCAGGGTGCGGCGCATCCCTCGATCCTTCACGACTCCGCCCCGCGCTTCTCGCGGAGGATGGTCTCCACCCGCGCGATGTCCTTCCGCAGCGTCCGGAGCACTGCGCTGTTCTCGAGCTGCCCGGTGCTGCGCTTCACCTTGACGTTGAAGAGTTCGTCTCGGAACTCCCGCGACTTCTCCGCGAGCTCCTCCGGCGAGAGCTCTCTCAGCTCCGAGGGCCTCACGACTCTGCCTCCCGCGTGACGAAGCGGGTGCCGCAGGGAAGCTTGTGGGAGGCCAGCCGGAGCGCCGCGCGGGCGATGTCGACGGGAACGCCCTCCATCTCGTAGAGCATGCGGCCCGGCTTCACCACGGCCACCCACTCCTCGGGATTGCCCTTCCCCTTGCCCATGCGGGTCTCCGCCGGCTTCTTGGTGACCGGCTTGTCCGGAAAGACGCGGATCCAGACCTTGCCACCGCGCTTCACGTGGCGGGTCATGGCGATCCGGGCGGCCTCGATCTGCCGCGCGGTGATCCGGCAGCAGTTCGTGGCCTGCAGCCCGTAGTCACCGAAGGAGAGCTCGGAGCCGCGGTAGGCCTTGCCTCTCATGCGGCCCTTGTGCTGCTTGCGGTGCTTGACCTTCTTGGGCTGAAGCATTCCCTACCTCGCCTGCGCCTCGGGCACGCGCTGCGACAGCGCTCCCTTGCGCAGCTCCTTGTCGGCCACGTCGCCCCTGAAGATCCAGCACTTCACGCCGATCACGCCGTAGGTGGTCTTCGCCTCGGCGAGGCCGTAGTCGATCTCGGCCCGCAGGGTGTGAAGCGGGACGCGCCCTTCGCGATACCACTCCCGGCGGCCCATCTCCGAGCCGCCCAGGCGCCCCGCACACTGGATGCGTATCCCCCCGGCGCCGAACTTCATCGTCGAGGTCACCGCTTTCTTCATGGCCCGACGGAAGGCCACCCGGCGCTCGAGCTGCAGAGCCACGTTCTCGGCCACCAGCTGGGCGTCGAGCTCGGCCTTCCGGATCTCCTTGATGTTGATGAAGATCTCCCGGTGCTCCGAGAGATCGGTCAGCTCGGCGCGCAGGGTCTCGACCTCGGCGCCGCGCTTGCCGATCAGGATGCCCGGCCGCGCGGTGTGGATGTTCACCACGATCTTGTCGCCGGTGCGGTCGCTCACCACCTTCGAAATGCCGGCGTGGTAGAGCTTCTTCTTGATGTAGCTCCGGATGCGCATGTCCTCGTGGAGCTGCTCCGCGTAGCGGCGCTCGGCGAACCAGTTGGACTGCCATCCGTAGAGCGTGCCGAGCCGGAAGCCGTAGGGATGTACTTTCTGTCCCACCTCAATCCTCTCGCAAGGTCACGTGGACGTGGCTGGTCTGGTGCTGGATCCAGGTCGCCCGGCCCTGGGCCCGCGGCCGGATCCGCCACATCGAGGGGCCCTGGTCCACCGTCACGGTGCCGATCACCAGGTTGTCGACGTCGATTCCGGCCTTCTCGCGCTCGTTCTTCTCCTGGGCATTGGCCAGCGCCGAGCGCACCAACTTCGCGAGCGGCCGGGCGAAGCGCTTGGGAGACAGGTCGAGGAGCGTGAGGGCCTCCTCGACTCCGCGACCGCGGATCTGATCCGCCAGCAGCCTCGCCTTGCGCGGACTGACGCGGTAGTTCCGGAGCTTGGCGCGCACCTGCGACATCTCAGCCCTTCACCTTCTTCGACTGCGCGTGGCCGGTGAACTTCCGCGTCGGGGAGAATTCGCCCAGACGGTGGCCGACCATGTTCTCGGTGACGAAGACCGGCACGAAGAGCTTGCCGTTGTGCACCTGGAAGGTCATGCCGACGAAGTCCGGCGTGATCATCGAACGGCGCGACCAGGTCCGGATGACCTGCTTGGCCCCGGAGCCGGAGGCCCGCTCCACCTTGCGCTGGAGGCTCGGATCGACGTAGGGGCCCTTCTTGAGCGATCGCGACATTACTTCCTGCCCCGGCGCTTCACGATGTACTTCTGAGAGCGCTTGTTGCTGCGTGTCTTGTGGCCCTTGGTGGGAACGCCCCAGGGAGTGCAGGGATGGCGGCCCCCGGAGGAGCGGCCCTCGCCTCCTCCCATGGGATGGTCGACCGGGTTCATGGCGACACCGCGCACGTGCCCCCGCTTGCCCATCCAACGGGAGCGACCGGCCTTGCCCACGCTGCGGTTCTCGTGCTCGCTGTTGCCCACCTGCCCGACCGTCGCCATGCAGTCGACGTGAATGAGGCGATGCTCGCCGCTCGGCATGCGCAGGGTGGCGTAGCGGCCCTCCCGGGCCATCAGCTGGGCCCCTCCCCCGGCGGCCCGCACCAGCTGGGCACCCTTGCCGGGCTTCATCTCGACGCAGTGCACCACCGTGCCGAGAGCGATGCGCGCCAGGGGCAGGGCGTTGCCCGGCAAGATCTCCACGTCGGGGCCGGAGGCGATCTGGGCCCCCACGCGCAGGCCCTGCGGGGCGAGGATGTAGCGCTTCTCGCCGTCCCGATAGTGCAGCAGGGCGATGTGGGCGCTGCGGTTCGGGTCGTACTCGATGGCGGCGACCCGCGCGGGCACGCCCAGCTTCTCGCGCCGGAAGTCGATCTTCCGGTAGCGGCGCTTGTGGCCCCCACCGCGGTGCCAAACCGTGGTGTGACCACTGCCGTTGCGCCCTCCGCTCTTGTTCACCCGACCGGTGACGAGGGAGCGCTCCGGCTGCCTCCGGGTGAGCTCGGCGAAGTCCGAGACGCTCATCTCGCGGCGTCCGGGCGAGGTGGGCTTGTAGTTCCGCATTGCCATGGAGCTAGACCCCCTCGAAGAACTCGATCGTCTGGCCCTCTGCCAGCTGCACGAGCGCCTTCTTCCACTCGGGCCTGCGCCCGACGTTCTTCCCGACCCGTCGCGTCTTGCGCGGCATCCGCAGGGTGCGGACGTCGACCACCGAGACTTCGAAGAGCGCCTCGACGGCCTGCGCGATCTGGCGCTTGTTCGCCCGCGGATCGACCGCGAAGGTCACCAGGTTGCCTTCCTCGCGACCGATGTTGCTCTTCTCGGTCACGATCGGACGCCTAATGATCTGGTGCATCTTCACGAGCTGACTCCCAGCCGGGCCTCGATGGCCGCGACGGCCGGCTGCGTGATCAGGAGCTTCTCGTGCCGCAGCACGTCGGAGACGTTGAGTCCGGCCACCCGGAGCACCGAGACCCGGGGCAGGTTGCGGGCCGAGATCTCCACCACGTCGTTGCGGTCCTCGATCACGATCAGGACCCGGGCCTCGCCCAGGGAGAGCGCTTCCAGCATCTGGACGACGGCGCGGGTCTTGTACTCCTGGAAGGGGAGCTGATCGACGATCGTGATCGCCCCCTCCCCCTGCCGGAGGGAGAGCGCCCCGCGCAGCGCAGCGCGACGCATCTTCTTGTTCACCGCGTGCTCGTAGCTGCGCGGCACCGGACCGAAGACGATGCCGCCGCCGGCGTACTGCGGGGCCCGGATCGTCCCCTGGCGCGCCCGGCCAGTCCCCTTCTGCCGGTAGGGCTTGGCCCCGCCGCCGGCGACCAGCGCCCGGTTCCGGGTGCTGTGGGTTCCGGACCGCCGCGCGGCGAGCTGGCGACGCACCTCGGCATGGAAGAGGTGCGGCTTCACGGGAGCCTCGAATACGACCGCCGGGAGCTCGAGCTGCCCCGCCACCTCGTTCTGTACGTTCACCACCTTCACGCTCGCCATGGGGCTCTCTCTACAGCTTGATCTCGACGTCCACGCCCGCGGCCAGCTCCAGCTTCATCAGGGCGTCGACCGTCTGCGGGGTCGGATCCAGGATGTCGATCAGGCGCTTGTGCGTCCGGATCTCGAACTGCTCGCGGGATTTCTTGTCGATGTGCGGACCTCGCAGCACCGTGTACTTGTTGATGGACGTCGGGAGGGGGATCGGGCCCGCCACGCGCGCACCGGTCCGCACGGCCGTGTCGACGATCTCCCCGGCGCTCTGGTCGAGGAGCTTGAAGTCGTAGGCCTTCAT
>CAZYOL010000307.1:0-4491 GCA_964649065.1 uncultured Spirochaetales bacterium | reverse complement strand
CCTACTGCACGAGCCCGATGGGCGCCGACCACACGGCCGGCCTGATCGTGAACCCGGGCCTTCCCCCGGAGGAGTGGGTGCGGGCATCGCAGGAGGTGCAGCTGGTGAACGCGGTCTGCGACTCCTCGGGCTTCTGTCAGTTCCTGCAGCCCACCCTGGACGACATCCGGGGCTTCTACGGCGAGCTCTACGGGGAGGAGGTCAGCCGCGAGCAGATCGCCGACCTCGGCTGGCGCTGCCTGCAGGACGAATGGGAGTTCAACCGCCGCGCCGGCTTCACGGCCGCCGACGACGTCATGCCCGACTGCCTGAAGCAGGATGCGATCGGACCGGCCAAGGTGGTCTGGGACGTGCCGGAAGATCTGGTCCAGCAGGCCTACACGCGGCTCGAGACCCGCGAGGAGCTGTTCCAGCAGAAGGCGACCGGCTGAGCGCAGGCCCCCCATGCGCGACGTGCGGATGCGGGGCTTCGCCGAGCGGGCCGACGTGGCGCAGGTCGAGGACTTCCTGCGCCGCCGCACGGAGCCGCTGCCCGCCGAGGCCGTCGAGCTGCTCGACTGCGTCGGCCGGGTGCTCGCCGGCGACCTGCGGGCGACCGTGGACGTGCCCGGCTTCGAGCGCTCCGCCATGGACGGCTACGCCGTCCGCGGCGAGGACACCTTCGGCGCCAGCGCCTACGAGCCCATCGAGCTGCGGGTGATCGGCGAGACCCTGCCCGGGCGTCGCTTCCCGGGCCAGCTCGAGCCCGGTCAGGCGCTGCGGGTGATGACCGGGGCCCCCCTGCCCAAGGGCGCCGACGCCGTGGCTCCCGCCGAGAGCTGCCAGGAGCAGCAGGGGCGGGTGGCGATCCACGAGCCGGTGGCGCCCCGCCGCCACGTCGGCGCGATCGGCGAGGACATCCGCGCGGGCGATCTCGTGCTGCGGGCCGGGCGCCGCCTGCGCCCCCAGGACGCCGGCCTGCTGGCCTCGATCGGGGTGGCGCGGCCCGAGTGCGTGCGGCGCCCGCGGGTGCGGCTGGTGGTCACCGGGGACGAGCTGCTGCCCGCCGGCAGCCAGCCCGAGGACGCCCGGATCGTCGACAGCAACTCGGTCGTGCTGCGCGCCCTGGTGGCGCGCGACGGCGGCCAGACCCTGCCCTTCGAGATCCTGCCGGACCGCCCGGAGCGCATCCGGGCGGCTCTGGCGGCTGGCGACGCGGACGTGGTGCTGGTCTCGGGTGGCAGCTCGGTGGGCAGCGAGGACCACGCGCCCCGCCTGCTCGACGAGCTCGGCAGCCTCGACTTCCACGGCGTCGCCATGCGCCCGTCGAGCCCCACGGGCGTCGGCCGCATCGGAGGGGCCTGGGTGCTGCTGCTGCCGGGCAACCCGGTGAGCTGCCTGTGCGCCTACGAGTTCTTCGCAGGACCGGTGATCCGCCGCCTGGGCGGCGGCCGCTGGGAGTGGCCCCATCGCCGGCAACGGCTTCCACTGGCGCGCAAGATCGCCTCGGCGGTGGGGCGCACGGACTACGTGCGCGTCGGGATCGAGGAGGGCCGCGTGCTGCCCCTGGCGATCTCCGGCGCCTCGATCCTGTCCTCGACGGTCCGGGCTGCCGGCTGTGTCGTGGTTCCGCCGGACCTGGAAGGCATGCCCGAAGGCGGCGAGGTCGAGGTCCTCCTCTACGACTGAGTCCACCGGCGCAGCCGCCGGTTGTACACTCCCACGGCCCCATGAAGCAGCAGCAGTTCCTGGAGGTGCTCGACCGCGACGAGGCGGAGCGCCGCTGGCGCGCCGTGCTCCGGGTCCGTCCCCTGCCCCTCGAGAGCGTCGGGCTGGAGGGGGCCCTGGGCCGGGTGCTGGGCGAGGACGTGCGCGCCGAGGTCGACGTGCCCGGCTTCGACCGCTCGAACATGGACGGCTTCGCCGTGCGGGCCGAGGACACCTTCGGCGCCAGCGAGGAGGAGCCGCGCCGGCTGCGTCTGAGTGCCGAGTCGATTCCGACCGGCGTCGTGCCGAGCCTGGAGGTGGCGCCGGGCTGGGCCACGCCGATCGCCACGGGCGGCATGCTGCCGCGCGGGGCGGACGCGGTGGTGCCGGTGGAGGACACCGACGTGGTCGACGGAGAGCTGTGGGTGCGCCGCGCCCGCGTGCCCGGAGCCGCTCTCTCCTACGCGGGAACCGACATCGGCGCCGGCGAGACGGTCCTCTTCGCGGGCACCCTCCTCAGCTCCAGGGACACCGGGGTGCTGGCGGCCATCGGGCGCCACGAGGTGCGCGTCCGGCGCCGGCCGGTGGTCGCGATCCTGTCGACCGGCGACGAGATCGTGCAGCCCGGCGAGCCCATGCGCCCCGGTCTGGTCTACGACAGCAATGGCCGCATCGTGGCCGACGCCGTCCGCGAGCTGGGCGCGGAGCCCCGCTTCCTCGGGGCCTTTCGCGACGACCTCGGCGCGATCCGGGCGGCCCTGGACCGGGCCCTGCAGGAGGCCGACGTGGTGCTGCTCTCGGGCGGCACCTCGAAGGGGGAAGGCGACCTCAACGCCCGAGCGGTCGCGGAGCTGGAGCCGGGCATCGTGGTGCACGGCGTCGCCCTCAAGCCGGGCAAGCCGATCTGCCTGGCCGCGAGCGGTGGCATCCCGGTGGTGATCCTGCCCGGCTTTCCGACCTCCGCGGTCTTCACCTTCCACGAGCTGGTGGCTCCGCTGCTGCGCGAGCTGGCCGGGCGCGACCCCGGACGGCGGGAGCTCCGCCGGGCGCGGCTGGCGACCCGGGTCGTCTCCGAACGGGGCCGCCTGGAGTACCTGCTGGTCGGTCTGGTCGACACCCCGGCGGGCCTCAGCGCCTTTCCCATGGGCAAGGGCAGCGGCAGCGTCACCGCCTTCAGCCGTGCCGACGGCTTCGTGCGGATCGGTCGCCACACGGAGATCGTCGAGGCGCAGAGCGAAGTCGAGGTGACGCTGATCGGCCGCGAGCTGCCCGTGTCCGACCTGGTCGTGATCGGCAGCCACTGCGTCGGCCTCGACGCGATCGCCGGCGAGCTGGCGCAGCGGGGGCTGCGCATCAAGGTCATGGCCGTGGGCAGCCAGGGCGGCCTGGCTGCGGCCCGCCGAGGCGAGTGCGACGCCGCGCCGATCCACCTGCTGGATCCCGAGAGCGGTCGCTACAACGAGCCGCTGCTCGGCGAGGGACTGCGCCTGCTGCCGGGCTACACCCGCGTCCAGGGCATCGTGACCCGAGCCGACGAGGCCCGCGACATCGAGGCGCTGCTCGCGGACGCCGACCTGCGCATGGTGAATCGCAATCGCGGCAGCGGCACCCGCGTGCTGATCGACGAGCTGCTGGGGGATCGACGACCTCCGGGCTACGGCTACGAGCCCCGCTCCCACTTCGCCGTGGCGGCGGCGGTGGCGCAGAAGCGGGCGGACTGGGGCGTCACGATCGAGACGGTGGCCCGCGCCGCCGGCCTGCGCTTCCGCCCCCTGCGCGCCGAGCACTACGACTTCGCCGTTCCCCAGGAGCGTTGGGAGCGTCCGGGCCTGCGGGCCCTGCGCGAGGCGCTCGCCCCGGGCTCCCCGCTGCGCCAGCGCCTGGCGCAGCGGGGCTTCGGGCCACCGGAGAGCGCCTCGTGAGCAGCCAGCTGCGCCGCGGTAGCCGGATCGGGAAGTACCGACTGGAGCGCCGCATCGGGCGCGGCGCGACGGCCGAGGTCTGGCAGGCACGCGACACCATCGAACGGCGCCGGCTGGCGGTGAAGCTGAGCCATCCGGGAGCCATCGAGGAGTACGGCCGCGACGTCCTCGAGCAGGAGGCCCGCATCGCGAGTCGACTGGATCACCCGAACGTCGTCGCGGTCCGCAATGCCGACTGGATCGCCGGGCGTTTCGTGATGGCCACGGACCTCGCGACGGCCAGCCTGGCCTCCTATCGCCGCGCGCGCCGCTCCCCGGCCGTCGCCCTGTCGGTCATCCGTCAGGTCGCCGCCGGCCTGGGCTACGCCCACGGCCTCGGCATCCTGCACCGCGACGTCAAGCCCGAGAACATCCTGATCTTCGAGGACGGCCGCGCGGCCCTGGGAGACTTCGGCGCCTCGCGCTCCGCCGAGGGGCTCACCCGCTGCTACACCGAGGCCGGAACCCTCGGCTACATGGCGCCGGAGCAGGCCTACGGCCGGCCGCGCCTCGGCTCCGACGTCTTCGCACTCGGCCTGATCGCCTACGAGCTGCTGACCGGCGTCCTGCTGACCTGGCCCTTCGAGTGGCCGGCGCCGGGACACGCGCTGTTCCTCCGGAAGGTGCCCGAGCCGCTGCAGCCGGTCTTGCGCAAGGCCGCGGAGTTCGAGCCGAGCCGCCGCTACGCCGACGCCAGCGAGCTGAGCGCCGCCCTGGAGCGGGGCTTCGCGCGGCTCGAGGAGCCGGTCCGGCGCCGCCCCCCGCGGCGGCGTCGCCCGGCCGGCGCCCCGGCGCCCTCGCCGCTCGCCGTGCAGGCCGCGACCTTTCGCCGCGCCCACGGGCG
>CAZYOL010000306.1:0-4518 GCA_964649065.1 uncultured Spirochaetales bacterium | reverse complement strand
CGCGGCCGTTGGGGCTGGTCGTCGGGGGGCGGGGGGCGGGCTTCCCCCCCCCCCCGCCAGCGACCGCTCGACCCCGGAGTGCGCCACCAGCAGCGCGCCTCCGGGCGGGAGCGGCAGCGGGCGAAGCTCGAGGCTGCGGCAGTCGATGCGCAGCAGGTGCCCGGCCCGCCCCAGGCTCGACACCAGCGGATCCATCCAGCCGCAGGGCACCCCGACCGTCACCGTCTCGGCGCGGTGTGCGAGGGCGGCTCGCTCGCGGGCGTCGAGGCCGAGCCGAAGCGCCGCGTCGAAGGCGGTCGCCACGGCCAGGCCCAGGGCGGCGGAGCTGGAGAGACCGGCCTCGGCCGGCAGAGAGGCGGCCAGCGCCAGATCGGCGCCCGGGGGCCGCAGGCCGCGCTCGGCCAGCGCCGCGATCACGCCGCGCACGTAGTCGAGCCAGTCCCCGCGCGGCGACGGATCGCTCACCATCAGCTCCCCGACACCGCGCTCCCGCGAGCACACCCGGACGCGACCGTCCTCGCGCAGCGCCAACGCCGCCACGACGTGGCGATCGATGGCGCAGGGCAGCACCAGACCGCCGTTGTAGTCGGTGTGCTCCCCGATCCAGTTGACGCGACCCGGCGCGGCCGCGCGAGCCGCGGGCGACCGCGCCAGGAGGGAGCCGCAGCGCTCGGCCAGCTGCTCCAGCCGCTCCTGCGGCACGCGCACCTCCTCGCCCCTCGATTCCCGGCTACCCTGCGGCGGAAGCTACCACGGCACGCCGAATCCCCGGCCTCCTCGAGGCGTCGAAAGGCCCGCGTGCACACCACGAACCCCGACCCCGGCGCGGCCCAGAAGCGATCGGCACGACCCTGACGCCCACGAGCCCGATGCAGCCCCGCGCCCCCGCCCTCACCGCGGCCCTCCTGATGCTGCTGGCCGCAGGCGCCGCCCCGAGCCGCGCCGACGACCCCTTCCTGCGACGCACCACCACGGTCGACGTGGTCGAACGGGTCGGGCCGGCGGTCGTGAACATCACCACGCGGAGCATCGTCGAGCAGCGCAGCCCCTTCCGATCCTTCGGAGGCGACCCCTTCTTCGACCAGTTCTTCCGCGACTTCTTCGAGCCCCGGGGTCGGAGGCGCGAGACCCAGAACCTGGGCTCGGGCGTGCTCATCGACCGGCAGGGCCACATCCTCACCAACGAGCACGTGGTGCGCCGGGCGACGCGCATCGAGGTGACCCTCTCCGACGGACGAGTCTTCACGGCACACCTGGTCGGGGCCGACCCGAACAACGACGTCGCCGTGCTGCAGATCGAGGCGGACGAGGAGCTGCCCTGGATCGGCCCCGGAGAGGCCTCGGACCTGATGGTGGGCGAGCCGGTCATCGCGATCGGCAACCCCTTCGGCCTCTCCAGCACGGTGACGACCGGTGTGCTCTCGGCCGTGGACCGCTCGCTGCGCACCCAGAGCCACGTCTTCCACGGATTCCTGCAGACCGACGCCTCCATCAACCCGGGAAACTCCGGCGGACCGCTGCTGAACGCCGAGGGAGAGCTGATCGGGATCAACACCGCCATCTATCAGGGCGCCCAGGGCATCGGCTTCGCCATCCCGATCGACGTGGCCTCGCGGATCATGTCGGACCTGCTCGACGACGGCGAGGTGACCCCGGTCTGGCTGGGCCTGGGCTTCCAGAATCTCGACACCGATCTGGCCAGCGCCTTCGAGCTGCCGGCGGGCACCACCGGCGCCCTGGTCAACCAGGTGAAGGAGGGCAGTCCGGCCCTGCGGGCCGGCGTGAGGCGGGGTGACGTCGTGACACACCTGGACGATCGCCCGGTGCGCTCGGCCCAGGCCTTCTTCGAGATGCTCGGCAGCACGACGGTGGGCCAGGACATCGAGCTGAGGCTCTGGCGCGAGGGCAACGCCGTGCAGGTCCCGGTGCGGGTCGAGGCCATCCCGGTCGCGAACGTCGACCGGCTCTCCGAGGACCTGCTGGGCATGCAGCTCGAGGCCCTCGAGCAGGGCGGCTTCCGCGTCACCTCGGTGCGCAAGGGAAGCGGCGCGGCCCGGGTCGGCGTGCAGCGGGGCGATCTGCTGCTGGGCATCAACGGCCGGCGCCTGGAGGATCACAAGGTCCTGCGTCGCTCGCTGCTCGAGCTGCGGGGGCGCGCCACGGCCCTGATCATGGTTCAGCGTGGCAACGGCAGATACAATGTGACGGTTCCCCTGGTCTAGCCGCCGCTCGGAGCCGGAAGCGGAACCCGGGGCGAGCCAGCGGCGTCGAAACCGCTCGAGCGGAGGACCGGCTCGGCCAGCGCCGGTGCCCCCACATCGCAAAATCTGGCCTCGGAGAACCGCATGACGACTCGTCGGCTCGGCACGCTCTTCCTGATCGCGCTGGTGGCGGCCCTGCTCGCGCAGTACCTGCACGTCTCCGTCGATGTCCGGGACAACGCAGCCGGCGCCATCGACCTCTTCGGGGACGGAGAGGCCGAGCCGGCCAGCCAGGAGGCCCCCTTCTGGAGCGAGCGGGCCGTCTCGCCGCCGGCGCTGCCTCCGCAGGGGGCTCCGCCGAGCTTCGCCGACCTGGCGGAGCGGGTCTCGCCGGGTGTCGTCAATATCCAGACCCGCAAGAAGGCCAGCGGAGCCGGCCTGGGAGGCGCGCCCAGCTCGCCCTTCGAGGAGTTCTTCTTCGGCATGCCCTTCCGCGAGCGGCTGATTCCGCGGGAGAGCAAGGGCAGCGGCTTCGTGATCTCTCCGGACGGCTACATCGTCACGAACAACCACGTCGTGGAGGGCGTGGACGAGATCCAGATCCTCTTCGAGGACGGTGTCGAACGCGAGGCCGAGGTGGCGGGGCGCGACCCCAAGACCGACATCGCCCTGCTGCGAGTCCAGAGTGAGAAGGAGCTCTTCGCGCTCCCGCTCGGCGACTCGGAAGCCGTGCGTCCCGGGGACTGGGTGGTGGCCATCGGCAACCCCTTCGGCCTGGCCCATACGGTCACGGCGGGCATCGTGAGCGCCAAGCACCGCATCATCGGGCAGGGCAGCTACGACGACTTCATCCAGACCGACGCCGCGATCAATCCCGGCAACTCCGGCGGCCCGCTGATCAATCTGAGCGGCGAGGTGATCGGCATCAACACCGCGATCAACCCCCGGGCGAACACGATCGGCTTCGCGGTGCCCGTCAACATGACCAAGGCCATCCTCCCGCAGCTGCGCAGCCAGGGCCACGTGACCCGCGGCTGGCTGGGCGTGATGATCCAGGAGGTGACGCCCGAGCTCGCCGAGCAGTTCGAGCTGGACGAGCCGCAGGGGGCCCTGGTGGGTCGCGTGATGCCGGACGGACCCGCGGCCGAGGCCGGGATCGAGCGCGGGGACGTCATCGTCGAGTTCGACGGCGAGGCCATCGAGAGCTGGAACGAGCTGCCCCGCGTGGTGGCCGCCACCCCCGTGGACAAGAAGGTGCGCGTCACCGTGCTGCGCGACGGGCGCCGCAAGAGCCTGCGGGTGATGGTCGGCACGCTGGAAGACGATGAGGTGCGCAAGCTGGCCTCGGCACCGGGCAGCGCCGAGACCTACGGCCTGCGGGTCCAGGACCTGACGCCGGACCTGGCCGAGCAGCTCGGCGTGGACGAGGGGCACGGCGTGGTGGTCACCCAGGTGGAGCCCGGCAGCCCGGCCGCCGAGGCGGACCTGCGCCGGGGCGACGTGATCCTGGAGCTGGGCCACAGCGAGGTGGAGTCGGCCGGGGACCTGGCCGAGAAGCTGGAGGAGGCCGACGCGGAGAGGGGCGCGCTGCTGCTGATCCGCCGCGGTGAGGCCACGATCTTCGTGCCCCTGAAGAAGCAGACCGGGTAGGTCCTTGATGCCGGGAAGGCCGTGCCTAGCTTTCCCGGCATGCGATACGACAAGCTCACCATCAAGGCACAGGAGGGCCTCGCCGAGGCCCAGTCGCAGGCCGCCTCGCGGGGCCACGCGCAGATTCAGCCCGCGCATCTGCTGAGGGCGCTGCTGGCCCAGCCCGAGGGCAGCACGATCCCGATCCTGCAGAAGCTGGGCGTGGCGGTCGATGGCCTCCAGGGCCAGCTGGAAGAGCACATCGCCCAGCTCCCCAAGGTCCAGGGGGGTGCCCAGCCGAGCCTCTCGCCCTCCCTCTCGCAGCTGCTGCAGAAGGCCTTCGACGAGGCGGAGGCCCTGAAGGACGAGTACGTCTCCACCGAGCACCTGCTGCTGGCCATGGCGGCGGCCCGGGACGATGCCGCCGGAGAGGCGCTGCGCTCGGCGGGCGCGAACCGCGAGGCCATCCTGAAAGCCCTGCAGGCCGTGCGCGGCGGGGCCCGGGTGACCGATCCCGACCCGGAGTCCAAGTACCAGGCGCTCGAGAAGTTCGGCCGCGACCTCACCGACCAGGCCCGGAAGGGCAAGCTCGACCCGGTGATCGGCCGCGACGAGGAGATCCGCCGCGTCGTGCAGGTGCTCTCGCGCCGCACCAAGAACAACCCGGTGCTGATCGGCGAGCCCGGCG
>CAZYOL010000305.1:0-4572 GCA_964649065.1 uncultured Spirochaetales bacterium | reverse complement strand
ACGCCGCCTACTGGATCCGCGCCTACATCCTCAAGTACATCCTCGACAACTTCCGGATGGTGCGGCTGGGGACCACGCGCGCCCAGCGCAAGCTCTTCTTCCGCCTGAACAAGGAGAAGCGCGAGCTGGAGCGCCAGGGCTTCGAGGTCGAGCCCCGGCTGCTGGCCGAGCGCCTCGAGGTGAGCGAGGACGACGTCATCGACATGGAGCGACGCCTCGCGGAGAGCGACCTGTCGCTCAACGCCCCCGCCGGAGCCGAGGACGGCTCGAGTGAGTTCGGCGACTTCGTGGCGGCGCCGGGCGAGAGCGCCGAGTCGAGCGTGGCCGACGCCGAGCTGCGGCGTGTCTTCCTCGAGAAGGTGGCGGACTTCGCCGCGGGTCTGGAGGAGCGCGACCGGCGCATCGTGGACGAGCGCATCCTCTCCGACAGCCCGAAGACGCTGCAGGAGCTGGGCGAGGACTTCGGCGTCTCGCGGGAGCGGGTGCGCCAGCTCGAGGCGCGGCTGGTGGATCGCCTGCGGGAGTACCTGCGCGAGAATCTGGTCGACTTCGAGTACTACGCGTCCGCCCGAGACTGATGCCGCGGCTGCGCCGCCGCGCGCTCGTCCGCGGTCGCGTCCAGGGCGTCTTCTTCCGGCGGGCCACCGCGGAGCGCGCCCGGGCGCTGGGCCTGGCCGGCTGGGTCCGAAACCGCGGGGACGGCCGGGTGGAGGCGGTCTTCGAGGGCGAGGCCGAGGCCGTGGAGAGCCTGCTCGCCTGGTGCCGGGAGGGGCCGCCGGCCGCCCGGGTGAGCGGGGTCGAGGTGCAGGAGGAGGCGGCGGAGGGGCTCCGCGGCTTCGAGGTCCGCCCGACCCGGCCCTGAGCCCCCGCGGGATTCGACGAGGCGCAGCTCCCGGTAAAGGTGCTCGGCGGGCCAGCCGAATCGGAGGGCGTGAGCGAGTCCTCGGCCGAGACCAACGCCCTGCTCTTCATGCCGCCCCACCCGCCCCTGTCCCTGCGCCGGGACGGGCCGATGGTGATGGGGCGCAGCCGCAGCTGCGAGCTGAGGCTCAGCAGCGGCGACGCCTCGCGCCGGCACGCGGAGATCGTCCCGGTGACCGGCGGCTTCGTGCTGCGCGACCTGGGCAGCACCAACGGCACCTTCGTGAACGGCGAGCGCATCTCCGAGCGCCAGCTGCAACCGGGCGATCGAATCCGCATCGGCTCCAACTCGATCGCCTTCTGCCAGGTGGACGCCTCCCTCGAGGCCCCCCACGGCGGCGACGACCAGACCCTGCTGATCGAGCGCCCCGTGGGCGGCGAGACCTTTCGCGGCGACCTGGCCGAGATTCCCCCCTTCGCCGTGCTCCAGATCCTCGAGCTGGGCCGCAAGACGGGCCTGCTCGAGATCGACTCGGAGATGGGTGTGGGGCGCCTGTGGTTCGTCGAGGGCGCCCCGGTGCACGCGGAGACCAAGCGCCAGCGCGGCTTCGATGCCGCCCTCGCCCTCGCCGGAGCCGCCGAGGGACGCTTCGCCTTCGACGCCAGCCAGGACCCTCCCGTGGAGACCATCGCCGCCTCGGTGACCCAGCTGCTGCTCGAGGCCTCGCGCCTGTTGGACGAGCAGGGCTAGGGCAGCGACCCCGCCAGGGGCGCAAAGCCCGAGAGGATCTCGGCGCGCAAGGCGGCGTCCAGGCCCTCGGTGTCCAGGCCGATTGCCTCGCGCAGCGCCTCGTCGGCCTCCACGCCCTCTCCGAGGCGTCGGAGCAGCCGGCCCCGGGTGGCGGCATCCGTGCGCGCCTCGACGAAGAGGGCGGCCGCCAGGGCCTCCAGATAGGCCGCGCGGGCATCGTCGTCGTCCAGGCCGGAGAAGCTCGGCGCCAGCCGCCGCAGCGGCAGCCAGCGCTCGCTCTGGATGCGCTGCTTGAGCGCCACCCGCTCGCCGCGCGTCAGCCCCTCGAGCCGCATGGACGAGCGCTCCATCATCTCGGACAGGCCCTCGTTCAGCCAGAAGGGGCGATCGCCCCCGGTCTGCTCGCGGAAGACCGCGTGGGTGTACTCGTGGTGGAGCAGCCCCCGCAGCTCGCCGGCCGGATGCGCCGCCGAGACCACGTGGATGCGGCCGTCGAAGAAGCCCACCGTCTGGAAGCTGAAGCGGTGCCGGTGAGCGCGCAGATAGGCCGCCTTGCCGTAGAGGACGACCCCCATGGGCTCGGCCGGCACGCTGCCGAGCCGGCGCTGCAGCCGGCTGCGGGCCTCGTCGAGGTAGCGCAGCACCGTGGTCGCGTAGTCCTGCGAGACGGCGCCGAGCTCGGCGTCGTAGCGGAGCCGGAAGCCCGCGCCCTCGAGGCTGCGCCACTCGATGGGGCCGAGCTCGCGGCGCGGGTCCGCCAGCCGGCGCTCGTCCTCGAGCTCCTTCAGGCGTCGCTCCGCCGAGGCGCGCAGGGGCTGCAGATCGTCGCCCGCAGCACTCAGGAAGGCGCGCAGGTGCGCCTCGGCCGAGTCGAAGCGGCCGCGCCGGCGGTCGAGCAGGGCCAGGTACCAGTGGGGCTCGGCGCGGCCCGGCTCCTCGCGCAGCAGGCTGGTCAGGGCCGCCACCGCGCGCGCACTCTCGCCCCGCTCGAGATCCTCGACGGCGCCGCGCAGCACGCGCTGGAAGCGATCCTCGGCGCTGCTGCTCTGGTCCGAGCGGCGCTCGAGCAGAGCCCGGGCGTCGATGGGCGTCTCCCAGGCTCCGCGCAGGGCCGCCCGGCCCTCGCGGGCGGATTCGGGCAGGGCCCTGGGGTCGTCGCTCAGGTGCAGGACGCCCTGCTCGTCGGTCCAGGAGTAGACCTCCGCCGCGGCCGGCGAGGCGGCCAGCAGGAGCAGGAGCAGGGCGAGGCGCACCGGCTTCCTTTCGGATCACCCCGAGCGCGTCTTGACGGCCTCCGCCGCGAGGTGCCCGAGCTCCGGGACGACCAGCTTCTCGAGGGCCAGGCGGACGGCCCCCCGCGAGCCCGGGATCACGAAGACCACGCGGCCGCGGGCCAGGCCCGCCAGGGCGCGGGAGAGCAGCGCGGCCGAGCCGATCTCCTCGTAGGAGAGCACGCGAAAGAGCTCGCCGAAGCCCGGCACGATCCGCTCCAGCAGCGGCTCGACGGTGTCGGGGGTGACGTCGCGCGGCGCCACGCCGGTGCCGCCGGTCAGGATCACGGCGCGGGCCTCGCCCTGGCGCAACGCGGCTTCGAGGGCTGCGCGAATCTCGTCGGGCTCGTCGCGGACGATCGATCGCGAGACCACGGGATGGCCGGCCTCGTCCAGCAGCCGCGCCGCCAGGGCGCCTCCGGTGTCGGTCTCGAGCGTGCGCGTGTCGCTCACGGTGATGACCGCGGTCGGCACGGCCCGCGGCGCCGCGTCGCGGTGCGCATGCGCGCTCGACGCCGGAGAGGGATCGCTCACGGGCGGTCGTCCACCCAGTACTCGCCCCCGACCGCGAACTCCTTCTTCCAGATCGGGACGGTCTCCTTGAGGGTGTCGATGGCGAAGCGACAGGCCTCGAAGGCCTCGGCTCGGTGGGGGGCGGCCGCCGCGATGGCCACGGCCACCTCGCCGATCTCGAGACGACCGGTCCGGTGGGCGATGGCCAGCCGGCAGCCGGGCCAGCGCCGCGCCGCCTCCGCCGCGATCTTCTGCATCTCGAGCTCGGCCATCCCGGGGTAGGCCTCGTACTCGAGATGGCGGATGGCCTGGCCCCGGGCGCGGTCGCGGACTGCGCCGATGAAGGTCACGATGCCGCCCCTCCCCGGCCCCGAGACCCGCTCGATCAGCGGGCCGATCTCGATGGGATGCTCGGTGAGCCAGCAGCGCTCCGAGCCTCCGGCCACCGGCGGCAGGAAGGCGACCTCGTCGCCCTCCTCGAGAGGAGCCTCGGGATCGGCCAGCTCGAAGTTCCGCGAGGCCGCGAGCCTGGCCCCGTAGCGCTCGAAGATCGGGTGCTCCTCGGCGAGCCGGCGGCGCAGATCCGAGACCCGGGAGCCCGACCCGAGCTCGACGGAGAGCTCCTTCGCGCCCACCGCCTCGCGGACTGCGCCGAAGAGCTTCACCGTGACGATCACGGCGAGAGGCTATCCCGGGGCAGCGGGATGGCCC
Source organism: uncultured Spirochaetales bacterium (assembly GCA_964649065.1). Lineage (GTDB taxonomy): Bacteria > Myxococcota_A > UBA9160 > UBA9160 > SMWR01 > CAZYOL01. Next base: position 465 of record CAZYOL010000305.1, on the reverse strand, counting down.
AGACGAGCGTAGAATCGCGGGGGCGCGCCCCCTCCGGGCGGCGCCGGGGAGGTGAGAGCCATGGCCGCACGGAAGAAGAAGACCGCGCGGAAGCGGTCCTCGAAGCGGACCGGACGCGCGGGCGCGCGTTCGACGACCCGCAAGAAGACGGCGCGCAAGAAGACCGCCGCTCGCAAGAAGGCGGGCCGGAAGCAGGCCGGTCGCAAGAAGGCGACGCGCAAGAAGGCGACGCGGAAGAAGGCGAAGGCGGCCCGGAAGACGCCGGCCCGAAAGAAGCCGGCGCGCAAGAAGACGGCGACCCGCCGCAAGCCCGCGTCGGCCCGCAAGGCCTCGCGGCGCAAGCCGACCCGGAAGAGCGCCGAGAAGAAGCCCGTGCGCAGAAAGGCCGCCGCGGCGAAGGCCGGGCGCAAGAAGGCCGCCCGGCGCAAGCCCGCGTCGGGATCCTCCAAGCGCAGCGCGACGCCG
>CAZYOL010000304.1:0-4577 GCA_964649065.1 uncultured Spirochaetales bacterium | reverse complement strand
GACCGCGAGCGCCGGCGCCTGCGCGAGATCGTCGCCCGGGCGCGCCCCGCCGACCTGGGCTTCATCATCCGCACCGCCGGCGGCGGCGCGGGCGACCTGGAGCTCGAGGCGGACATCAAGTACCTGACCTCGGTCTGGGACGAGGTCCAGATCAAGAAGGAGGAGGTGTCGGCCCCCGCCACCCTCTTCACCGAGCTCTCGCTGCCGCTGCGGGCGATCCGCGACTTCGCCAACAGCAAGACCAAGCGCATCGTCATCGACGACGCGGCCACCCACGAGGAGATGGCCGGCTTCCTGTCGCGCTTCGTGGCGGATCCCAAGCCGACGCTGGAGCACTACTCGGGCAGCGAGCCGATCTTCCAGCACTTCGGCCTGGAGTCGCGCATCGAGGACAACCTCGGGAAGAAGGTCCAGCTGAAGTCGGGCGGTCACCTGGTCTTCGACCAGAGCGAGGCGCTGACGGCCATCGACGTGAATACCGGCCGCTTCGTCGGCAAGCGCGATCTCGAGGAGACGGTGCTCAAGACGAACCTCGAGGCGGTGAAGGAGGTCGTCTACCAGCTGCGCTTCCGCAACATCGGCGGCCTGATCATCATCGACCTGATCGACATGGAGTCGGCCGAGAACCGCGAGCGGGTCTACCGGGCGCTGCGGGAGGCCGTGCGCAGCGACAAGGCCAAGACCAACATCCTGAAGATCTCCGAGCTGGGCCTGGTCGAGATGACCCGCAAGCGCACCCGCGAGAGCCTGGTCCAGCAGCTCTGCGAGCCCTGCGGCTACTGCCACGGGCGCGGCTACGTGATGTCGGCGGTCACCGTGGCCCACAAGGTGCTGCGGCAGATGCGCAGCGAGCTGCCGCGCTTCTGTGGCCGCCAGCTGGCGGTGAGCGTGGCCCCCGAGGTCGCCGAGGTGCTGCTGGGCGCCGAGCGGGAGGCGCTGGCCGCGCTGGGCGACGACATCGGCCTGCAGGTGGAGGTGCGGGCGCGGCCGGGCATGCACCAGGAGCAGTTCGAGGTGAGCGCCCTGGACGAGGGCGAGCCGGTGGACTTCGTGCCGAGCTGGCTGCGGGAGGCCCCGGAGCCGGCCGCCCGGGCCGCGGAGGAGGCCGAGGACGGGCCCGAGGAGGAGCCCGGCGAGCTCCGGGCCGGCGCCGCGCGCGAGGCGGAAGAAGAGCCGGAAGACGACGAGGCCGGCGAGCCGGACGAGGTCGAGACGGACGACGAGCCGGTCATCTCGGCCGAGCGCCTGTCGGCCTTCGAGACCCTCGACCCCTTCGACGACGACGAAGACGAGCCGGAGCTGGCGGCCCCGGCGACCTCCCCGGAGGGAGACGAGGACTCGCCCGACTCCCAGCCCGAGGAGGAGACGGAGCTGGTGGCGGCCGGACGGCCCGCGCTTGACGTCGAGGAGGAAAGCCCGATACTTCCGCGTCCCCAGAAGTCCGAGGGTTCCTGATGTACGCCGTGGTCCGCACTGGAGGCAAGCAGGTCCGGGTCTCGCCGGGCGCCTCGGTGCGCGTGGAGAAGCTCCCGGGCGAGGTCGGAGACGCGGTCGAGCTCGACCAGGTGCTGCTGCTCGGAGGCGAGGGCGACACCCGGGTCGGTGCCCCGCTGGTGGATGGAGCCAAGGTCTGCGGCACGATCACGGCCCAGGCCCGCGGTCCCAAGCTGATCATCTTCAAGATGAAGCGCCGCAAGCGCTACCGCCGCAAGACCGGTCACCGGCAGTCCTACACCGAGATCCGCGTCGACCGAATCGAGAGCTGAGTCATGGCACACAAGAAGGGACAGGGAAGCTCGCGAAACGGGCGCGACAGCAACGCGCAGCGGCGCGGCGTCAAGGCCTTCGGGGGCGAGACGGTGCCCGCGGGAACCATCCTGGTGCGCCAGGTGGGCACCTCCATCCACCCGGGTCGCAACGTCGGCGTCGGTCGCGACTACACCCTCTTCGCCCTGCGCGACGGCGTGGTGGCCTACGCCACGCGCCGCGGGCGGCGCGTGGCGAGCATCGAGCCGCTGGCCGACTAGCCCTTCCCTCGGCGAGGCCCCGACGCTCCGGGGCTGCCGCGCGAGGCGGCCCATGAATCCGGCTGATCTCTTCGTCGACGAGGCCGAGATCTCCGTCTGCGCCGGCGACGGGGGTCGGGGCCGCGTCAGCATGCATCGCGAGAAGTTCGTGCCGCTGGGAGGACCCGACGGCGGGGACGGCGGCCGCGGCGGAGACGTGATCTTCGAGGCGAGCCGCAACCTGGCCACCCTCTACGAGCAGCGCCTGCAGCGAGAGGTCCGGGCCGAGGCGGGAGCCCCGGGCGACCGGCGCGACCGCACCGGTCGCAGCGGCCGCGACGCGCGGGTCCAGCTGCCCGTCGGCACCCTGATCTTCGACGCCGACGCGGGGGAGGGCGCCCTGCCCCTGGCCGACCTCGACCGCGACGGCGCGCGCTTCGTGGCCGCCCGCGGCGGGCGCGGCGGGCGCGGCAACACCCGCTTCAAGACCTCGACCCGGCAGGCGCCGGATTTCGCCGAGCCGGGCCAGCCCGGCGAGAAGCGGCGGCTGCGGCTCTCCCTCAAGCTGCTGGCCGACGTCGGCCTGGTCGGGCTGCCGAACGCGGGCAAGTCGACCCTGCTGCGCCGCATCTCTGCCGCGCGGCCGCGCGTCGCCGCCTATCCCTTCACGACGCTGGTGCCCTGCCTGGGCGTGGCCGAGGTGGACGAGCGGCGCTTCGTGGTGGCCGACATCCCCGGCCTGATCGAGGGCGCCAGCGGCGGAGCGGGCCTGGGCGACCGCTTCCTGCGCCACATCGAGCGCACCCGGATCCTGGTCCACGTGGTGGATGCCGCCGCGCCGCTCCTGGAGGGTCGTGACGCGGCCGCGGACTATCGTGCCGTGCGTCAGGAGCTGGCGGCCTACGATGCCGCGCTGCTGCAGCGACCGGAGATCGTGGTGCTGAACAAGCTGGACGTGGTGGCCGACCGAAGCCAGCTCGACGCCCTGGAGGCGCCCCTGCGCGCCGCGGGCTGCCGGGTGCTGCGGACCTCCGGCGCCACCGGCGAGGGCACCGAGGCGCTGCTGCGGGCGCTGGCCGAGCTGCTGGCGGCGGCCGACGCGGAGGCGGCGGAGTGAGCCTCGACGAGCGGCGCCGGGCGCTGGCCGACGCGCGGCGCGTGGTTCTGAAGATCGGCAGCAGCGTGCTGACCGACGGCATCTCGGTGCGGCCGCGCGTGTTCGGCGACATCGCCCGGCAGGTCGCGGCCCTGCGGGCCCAGGGCCGCGAGGTGGTGATCGTCTCCTCCGGGGCCATCGCCATCGGCAGCCGCGAGCTGGGCTGGGACGAGCCGGGCCACTCGATCCCGGAGAAGCAGGCCGCCGCCGCCGTCGGGCAGATCGGGCTGATGGAGCTCTACCGCCGGCGCTTCGCCCGCTACGACTGCGCCGTCGCCCAGGTGCTGGTGACCCGGGTCGGCCTCGAGTCGCGCGAGCGCTTCCTGAACGCCCGCCACACCCTCGGCAAGCTGCTGGAGCTCGAGGTGGTGCCGATCGTCAACGAGAACGACACGGTGGCCACCGACGAGATCCGCTTCGGCGACAACGACAACCTGGGCGCCACGGTGGTCAACCTGGTGGCGGCCGACCTGCTGGTGATCCTGACCGACGTCGAGGGCCTCTACGCCGAGCCGCCGCGCGCCGGCCAGCCCGAGCCGGCCCTCTTCGACGTCGTCGACGCGCTGAGCGCCGAGATCCGGGCCGCGGCGCGGGGCTCGAGCAGCGCCTTCGGCCGCGGCGGCATGACCACCAAGCTGGAGGCCGCCCAGGCCGCCGCCCGCTGCGGGGCCTCGACGGTGCTGTGCCGCGGCACCCGCAAGGACGTGCTGCTGCGGGTCTGCGCGGGGGAATCGGTGGGCACCGTCTTCCGCGCCGGCAACCGCATGGCCAGCCGCAAGCACTGGCTGGCCTTCACCACCCGCACGCGCGGCGGCCTCCTGCTGGACGCGGGCGCCACCCGGGCCGTCACCGAGCAGGGCAAGAGCCTGCTGCCGGCCGGCATCGTCGAGGTGCGCGGCCGCTTCGGGCTGGGCGATCCGGTGGCCTGCCTGGGGGCCGACGGCGAGGAGATCGCGCGCGGCCTGGTGGCCTACGGCTCCGACGAGATCCGCCGCATCGCCGGGCGTCCCGCGGGCAAGATCGAGCAGGTGCTAGGCTACTCGAACGGCGACGAGGTGATCCACCGCGACGATCTCGTCGTGCTGCGCGAGGACGCCGGATGAGCCAGAACTCCAGCCCCGAGGGCCTGCAGGCGCAGGTCCGCGCGCTCGCCGAGCGGGCCCGGGCCGCCGCGTCGCACACGGCGGAGCTGCGCACCGAGCAGAAGAACGCCTGGCTGCTGCGCTGCGCCGAGCGGCTGGAGGCGGCCCGCGCGGGCCTGCTGGCGGCCAACCGCGAGGACCTGGCCGCGGCCGAGCGCCGCGGCGTCGAGGCGCCGCTGCGCAAGCGCCACGAGCGCGGCGAGGGCAAGTGGCGCGGCATGCTGGGCGGCCAGCGCCAGGTGGCGGCGCAGCCGGGTCCGGTGGGAGCCGACG
>CAZYOL010000303.1:0-4597 GCA_964649065.1 uncultured Spirochaetales bacterium | reverse complement strand
ATGTGCGGGATGTCGCGGCGGCGCATGGCCGTGCGGTCCACGCCCATGCCGAAGGCGAAGCCCTGCCACTGCTCGGGATCGATGCCGCAGCGCTCGAGTACGCGCGGATGGATCATCCCGCAGCCGCCCCACTCGAGCCAGGCGTCGCGCCAGCGGAGGTCGATCTCGGCCGAGGGCTCGGTGAAGGGAAAGTGATTGGCGCGGAAGCGCAGCTCGACGTCCGGCCCGATCACGTGGCGGGCGAAGCCGTGCAGGATGCCCTTCAGGTCGGCGAAGCGGACCCGGTCGTCGACCAGGAAGCCCTCGATCTGGTGGAACATCGGGCTGTGCCGGCTCGAGAGGTCGTGGCGGTAGACGCGCCCCGGAGCCACGAAGCGGAAGGGCGGACGACGGCCGCTCATGGCGCGGATCTGCACGTTCGAGGTGTGGGTGCGGAGCACCCAGCCGCCTCCCTCGCCTCCCCCACCCTGTACGTAGAAGGTGTCCTGCTCGTCGCGGGCCGGGTGGTCCGCGGGGATGTTCAGGGCCTCGAAGTTGTGCCACTCGTCGTCGACTTCCGGGCCCTGCTCCACGGAGAAGCCCAGTCCGGAGAAGAAGCCGACCATGTCGCGGATCAGCCGGCTCACCGGGTGCAGCCGGCCCGGCTCGGGGGCCTCTCCCGGGAGCGTGATGTCGAGGGCGACACGGGCCAGCGCCTCGCTCTGGCGGGCAGTCTCGAGCTCGCCCCGGCGCGCGGCCACCCAGCCCTCGATGCGCTGCTTGCTCGCGTTGGCCGCCTCGCCGACGCGGCGACGCTCCTCGGGATCGAGCCCTCCGATGCCGCGCAGCAGCTCGGAGACCGAGCCCTTGCGGCCCAGATAGGCCGCGCGCACGGCGGTCAGCTCCTGCAGGCTCGCGGCGCGCCCGATCTCCTCGCGCGCCCGAGCCTCGAGAGCCCCGAGGTCGTCGGCTCCCGGCGCCACGGCGAGGCCCGGCTAGGCGGCCTTCGACTTCGCCAGCTCGACCAGCTCGCCGAAGGCCTTGGGGTCTGCCACCGCGAGCTCGGCCAGGACCTTGCGATCCACCTCCACGCCCGCCTGGGCGAGGCCGTGCACGAAGCGGCTGTAGGAGAGCCCGTGCTCGCGGGTCGCCGCGTTGATCCGGGCGATCCAGAGCGCGCGGAACTGGCGCTTGCGCTGCTTGCGATCCCGATAGGCGTACTTCCAGCCCTTCTCCACCGCCTCGCGCGCCGTCACCAAGAGCCGGCTGCGCGCTCCGAAGTAGCCGCGGGCGGCCTTGAGAATGCGTCGCTTGCGCTTCTTGGCGTGTACGCCGCGCTTCACTCGGGACATGGGTTGGGCCTCCGGGACCTTAGAGGTAGGGCAGCATTTCCTGCAGACGCTTGGCGTCCACCGGATCCACCACGGCGTCCTTGCGCAGACGTCGCTTCCGCTTGCTGGCCTTCTTGGTCAGGATGTGCTGCTTGTTCGACCGGCTGCGGGTGAACTTCCCCGTTCCGGTGCGCGCGAAGCGCTTCGCGGCTCCGCGATGTGTCTTCATCTTGGGCATCTCAACCTCCCTCCGAGGCGCTCGAGGCCTCGCCGGGCTCTGCGGAGGCCGGGCTCGCGTCCGTCCGGCTGGTCTCGGCCTTGCGGGCCTCGGCCACCGCCTCGCGATTGGGGACCAGGATCATCGAGAGGAAGCGCCCCTCCATGCGCGGTGCGTTCTCGACCGTTCCCAGCTCGCCGAGCAGCTCCACCACCTTGTCCAACTGCTTGCGGCCGATCTCCCGGTGCACCATCTCGCGGCCCCGGTACATGACCGTCACCTTTACCTTGTCGCCTTCCATCAGGAAGCGCCGGATGTTCTTGAGCTTGAAGTCGAGGTCGTGGTCGTCGGTGCGCGGCCGGAGCTTCACCTCCTTGAGGGTGGCAGCGTGCCCCTTGGCCTTGCCCTTGTTGGCCTTCTTCTTCTGCTCGTACTTGTACCGCCCGTAGTCCATGATGCGACACACGGGCGGCCGCGAGCCCGGTGCGACCTCGACGAGATCCAGCCCTGCGTCCACCGCACGGGCCAGGGCCTCTTCGGAGGTCATGACGCCGAGCTGCTCGCCGTCGGCGCCGATCAAGCGGATCTCGGCCTCCCGAATCCGCTCGTTGACCCTCGGCCCGGTGTCGCGGCGCGGAGCGCTCCTGAAGTCAGCGATACGCATTTCCTCCCACGGAGACCCGAGGGGCCTGCCGTTCTGGTCCACGCGGTCGGCAGCCGCAGTCCGCAGCGCCCCCGACCGCGTAGGCTAGATTTCGAAGCCCAATCGGCAAGACGGCACCCCGGACCGAAGCCGGCGGGAGGGGATGCTCCCCCGCGGTGACCCCGGGGCCACCGCCGCCGCGCGCGAGAAGGTAGCGCAGTCGCCGGGTCCGCCGCCCCGCCGCCGGGAGCCCCGACGGCTGGGCGCCCCGAGGGCGGAGAGCCGGGCTGTCGATCATCGGGAGCAGGGCTTCATATGCCGCCGGGTCCGGGGGCCCAGTTGGTAGGCACGGGCGGGATTGAACCGCCGACCTCCGCCGTGTCAAGGCGGCGCTCTAGCCACTGAGCTACGTGCCTGAGCCTCGCGAAGAACCCGAGGCTAGTACATATTCGGCTCGGTCCTGTCAACCGCGGGCGCGCCCGCCGCCGGAGCCGGCGGCCCGCCCTGCCAGTCGATCTCGAGCTGCACCCGGCGCTCCCCGAGCAGCCGCGCCTCGACCTGCAGCTCGGGCTCGGCACTCGCGACCAGTGCGTCGAACCAGTCGCCGGAGGCCCTCTGCGTCTGCACGGCGAAGACGGCCCGCCCCCGCTCGATCTCTACCAGGGGCGCCGCTCCGCGGGGGCCCGAGGCCCGGTCGAGCGCCCGGCGCAGCGCCGCGTAGGAGCCGTAGCCATCCAGCCCGACCACCTCGACCCGCAGCCGCCCTCGGCCCCCGGTCGGGGCGGCAGCCGGCTCGAGCAGGCCCGCCCGCTCGAGGCGCTGGCCCACCCGGTCCGCGTCGACGCAGACCTCGACGACGACCACGTACTCGCGCTCCACTCCTGGATCCTGGGACAGCACGGCGCGGCGCTCGCCGCGATCCTCCAGGATGCGGTAGCGGGTCGTGAAGCCGTAGGGCGACTCGTCCGCCAGCACGGCGTCCAACGCCTCGGCGGCGTCCTCGGGCTCCAGCGGCGGGAGCTTCGCCAGCGCCACGCGGCGCACCGCGTCCTCCACGGCGCGGTCGATGGCGAGCTGTCGCGGGGGCTGCGCGAGCGGCTCGCCCTCCACCAGCGGGGCGGCGCCCACCGCATCGGAGCAGCGCGGCTCGGCGTGGGCGGCCGGGCCTGCTGCGGCAGCCATCCCCAGCACACAGCCCAGGGCGAGGCGGCGGAGCCGCCCCGCAACCGCTCGGCGAGACCCGTTCACGGGCGGATCATACCGAGAGACGCGTGACCGGGCGCCCGAAGAGGTCGTCGAGGCGCTGGCGGAGCTCCGGATCCGGCCGTACCCCGAGCTCCTCTGGGAGCGCCAGGACCGTCTCGCTCTCATCCGGGATCACCACGTGGACGGCCACGGCGCACTCCCCGGGCTGGCCCTCCAGGACCTGGCGCAGGGCCAGCAGGCGGTCGCGCGTGGCCTCCCCCGCCAGCAGCCGCACCGAGAGACGCGAGGAGAGTCGCTCCTCGGCGCGCTCGAGCTCGAGGATGTCGCGCATCAGCAGCTTCGGGGTCTCCCCGGCCTCGAGCTTGCCGGAGATCAGCACCGGCAGCGGACCGGCGCCGTCCCCCTCCATGGCCCTGCTCAGCAGCGCTCGGTGCTGGCCGTAGCTCTCCGGGAAGACGACCACCTCGAAGCTCCCCGTCAGGTCCTCGAGGGTGGCGAAGGCCATGGTCGAGCCGGCCCGGGTGCGGGTCTGGCGCAGGGCGGTCAGGATGCCCCCGGCGCGCACCTCGCGCTGGTCGAGGCCCTCGGTGGTGGCCGCCGTCACGTCGGTGAAGCGCTCCAGCGCCCCGGCCACCGCCGCCAGCGGGTGGCCGGTGACGTAGAAGCCCAGCACCTCGCGCTCGAACTGCAGCCGCTCGCGGTCGGTCCAGTCGGCGGCCTCGGGCAGCGAGGGCTCGGCCCCGGCGGGCCCGTCCTCCGCCGCGCCGCCGAAGAGGCTGGCCTGGCCGATCTCCCGGTCGCGCTGCGCCGCCGCCCCCGACTCGAGCGCCGCGTCGCGGCCGGCCCAGACCGCCCCGCGGCTCTCGTGCAGGGAGTCGAAGGCTCCGCACTTGACCAGGCTCTCCACGACCCGCCGGTTCACGCGGCGGCCGTCGATGCGGCCGGCGAAGTCGAAGAGGCCCCGGAAGGCCCCGTCCGCGCCCCGCGCCTCCAGGATCGACTCGATGGCGCCCTCGCCGACGTTCTTCACGCCCGCCAGGCCGAAGCGCACGCCGTCTTCTACCACGGTGAAGTCGCGCGCCGATTCGTTCACGTCCGGCGGCAGCACCTCGATGCCGAGCTGCCGCGAGTGCCCGATGTAGCGCGCCAGCTTGTCGTGGTTCGCCGCCTCGGTCGTGAGCAGGGCGGCCTGGTACGCGCGCGGGTGGTTCGCCTTCAGGT
>CAZYOL010000302.1:0-4622 GCA_964649065.1 uncultured Spirochaetales bacterium | reverse complement strand
GACGCTATCGACGATGACGGCTTCGCGTGCCATGGAATCGTTCCTCGCAGGTTCGGTCGGGTGGAGGGCGCAGGGGCCCCGGGAAGTTCGAAAAGGGCGATTTTGGCAGGCGGACTGTCACGAGTCAAGCCGGCGGTGGCCTGCCCGGCCCCGGAAGCCGGAGGAGCGGGCCGGGTCACCGGACCGGGGGGCTCGGCCGGCGGTGCCAGCGCGCCACGATATTGCAGCGCGCCGCCTGCGGCGACGACGACCCAGCTCGGCCCTCTGGGCGGCTCGTACCGTCTGGGAACCGGGCGCGGTCTGCTGGGACGAATCGAGACGGATTGCGATTACACAGTCGGAGATGCAGGGTGGGGCTTCGCGCCGCAAACCCTGGGAATGTTCTTCTTGCCCGGAATCGGCGGGGAATCAGCGCGAGCGCCCGCCCTCGTCGGGGGCCGGACTCCCACCGTCGCTGCTCCGCTCCGGCCCGGTCTCCCTCGAGGCTGTCTGCCACTGCCCTGCCGGAGTGTGCCCGCGCAAGAGTGCCTCGGTCCCCGCTCCCCAGTTGAAGTACCAGCCGGCGGCGTCGAGGAACGTCGTCTCCAGCGGCTCCACCGACGACCGGGGCATGATGCGAAGCGTTCCGATCGTCGGCGTCGACGTGAGGGGGAGATAGACGGAGACGAGCTGGCGGCTGGGCAGCTCCTCGACGATGAATCCGACGGTGTGCTGGTCGGGTCCCACCGGAACCAGAGCCGCCTGCATGTTGGGCACCGCTTCTCCGCTCAGGCGCCGGCTGATGGAACGCACGACCCTGTACGGCGGGAATCGGAGGAGCACCTCGTTCTCGAACCACCCGCCGATGGCCCTGGCCGGTCGCGTGTTCCGGATCGCTCCGACGAGGACGAATACCAGAACCAGCGTCGCAAGCTGGACGAGATCGCGTGCCCAGGCCGGAAGCGTCCCCCGTTGCGGGAGCAGGTCCGCGATGGGCTGTGTCATGAGCACGAGGAGATCGAGGAAGCCGCCGACCAGCAGATAGGCGAGCAGGAACGGGAGGAGGATCAAGAATCCCGAGACGAGAGCGCTGCGCAGTCCGCGGAGCATCGATCAGATCCCGACTTTCCCGGCGCTCGCCGTAGCGAGTCGGACGTCCTGCTTGAATAGAGCGTGGAGCTTGTCCCAGAACTCTCCGCCGAGCACGAACAGGCTGACGAGCAGCATCGCGTCTCCTCCGATGGCGTAGATCAGCGAGTGTGTCGCGTAGCCGGGAAGGTACGAGCCCAGGTAGGGGGCGAGCCAGCCCAGCAGCAGCGGACAGCAGAACAGTACCAGCCCCACGCGGTAGCGCGTCGGACCGACGCGGTCCGGTGGTGCGAGTGGCGCGAGCCGGCGTCCGACCACGGTCTTGATGCGGTCGATCCCGTCGCGTCCCATGATGGCCACGGCCGCCAGCATCCCGACCTCGGGGATCCCCGCGGCGAGCAGCCCCGAGAGCGCCGTCTTCCCTGCGGTCGGGAGATCCGACGCCGCCACCAAGGGAATGAAGGCCGGCGCACAGAAGCTCGCGACGAGTACCGTGGCGCCGACCCGGAAACGGAGATCGGATCGAGCCATGGTGTGGACCCCGCAAACGACACCGAGTCGACTCGGCGTTGCCATGGATGGCATCGCGATGGCGGATCCGCCCCCTGCCGATCAGCCTCTCGTTGACGAGACGGCCGCCAGCATATCGGAGCCGCCCCCCGCCAGGAAGTGCTGGCCTACCGTTGCTCCGGCAATGTCAGCACCCCAAGGTCCCGATCATGCACCTGGGCCGGCGACGCAAGAAGCGACGGAGCTTGCGTCGGTGCGTCGAGAGGAGCGGCAGGGTGCGGCAAGCAGGTGCACCGGGGGCGGCCGACGGCCCCTGTGCGGCCCCTCCTTCGTCAGTCCAGCCAGTTCTCTCGGCGCAGCTTGAGGCGCTCGAAGGCCCGGCCGGCGGTGACCAGGGTGAGACCGTAAGCGAGGGCGTGCACCCCGATGGCCACGTCGAAGTCGCTCATCCGCTGCCCCGCCTTCTCGAGCCGGGCCTTCCGCTCTCCGAATCGCCTGCTGACCTCGTCGCTCCAGGGCAGTCGGACGAGCTCCGACCCGATCGCGGACCACTGAACCTCGAGCGCCCTGCGGCGCTTGGAGGCCGCCAGGTAGCGGAGACCGAACTCGATCTCCGCCGCGGTCACCTGGGAGATCGCGACATCCTCGCGCGGCGTCCCCGCCACCCGCGTCGCCACACCCGGCTCGCCGCGCATCAGGGCGGAGACCGTGTTGGTGTCGAGCAGGTACCTCAAAGCTCCGGCGCTTCGCCCCGCGAGCGGCGCTCCCGGATGGCCCCCATCATCTCGTCCACGGCCTCCTCCAGTTCGGGGCGCGGCGTTCCGATCGCCTTCAGGAAGCCCGGCGACCACGCGGAGCGATCCTCGAGTGCTTGCTCGACCGCCTGGATGATGAGCTGGCTGCGCGTGACCCCGAGCGCTGCGGCGCGCTCGTCCAGGGCTTCGATGAGATCTTCCGGGAGGCGGATGCTGGTCGTGCTTCGGGGCATGGCGAGGAGCGTACTACGTTCGTATTGCGTTCGCCAGCGTTCCCGGGCAGCCCGTGCGGATAGGCGAAAGAAGCGGTCTTTCGCTAGCCGAAAACGCCAGGTTATGACCAATCCCCGGGGTATCTCACGCTAGGAGCGGTTGACACGAGCCAAGCCGCGGAGGACATTCTCGATCTTCGCGCCATGGCGTACGCAATGGAGGCCCAAGATGCGCACGTTTGCCGAATTCATGCTTGTCGCAGCGTTGGTACTCGCCGGCACTGGCGAGCTGGCCGTCGCGGGCAAGGAGGCGGCTCAGGCCAAAGCCGCGCCGGGTGCGAAGCTCTGGGGAAAGGACGCCGCGTCAGCGTTCAACTACGTGTTGCCCTGGTATATGCTGCGCGATTGCGGGAGATTCGCCTTCATCGTGGACCAGGACCAGCTGTTCCAGTTGGTCGATGCAGAACCAGCCGTCATCAAGCTGCCGCTGGAGGCGGGTGACGGTGCGATAGGGGTCGAAGCTCGCGCCGTGGGCTGGATCAAGTGCGCGAAGCGGCGAGTACTCGACCAAACCGGGTATCCGGGCGAGTGGTATACATGCGAGGATGATCCCGTGGACGGAATCACAGGTGTCAGCTCGGTGTTCCTCCTTGAGATGGAGCGCAAGAGCGACGGCTGGTGGTACGTCCGCAAGCATCAACATCCTCGCGACGGTCAGCTGCGGATGCCCGCTACGTGCGATCGGTTCGAGCGAATGCTTGAGAAGTCGGGCAATTGACGCAGCCGCCGTGGCAGGGCCCGGGACAACTCAGACCTAGGTGCAGGTCCTCGGCGGATAGGCGAAAGAAGCGGTCTTTCGAGTTCCGAGAACTCGATGCTATGTCAACCAGGAGTCTGCGGGGTTCGAGCCCCGCATTGGGGCCATTTCAAGCCCCGTGGCGTGCCGCCGGCTGGCGCGACGCGTCCGCCGGACTGCCCGCTAGGCCAACGGCCGATCGTCGGGCGTAGCGGATAGGCGAAAGAAGCGGTCTTTCGCGCTCATCCAGCCCGCCCGAGGCAACCGTGGTGCCTCGTGTGCAGAGCTTCCCTAGCAGCCGGAGCGCTTGTTCTTGCGGGCGGGCACCCGTGGATCATGGGCGTGGGAGAGATCGGAGTTGCATCAGAGCCCACGCTTTCCATCAACGGCATTCCCACCTTGGTTGCACGCCTGGATGGAGCGGAAGCAATTACCGCGGAAGAGACCCTGGTCTTCCCGAATCAGCTCGGAGGCTTCATCAAGGGGCCCAACTTCCGCCAGCGCGTGTTCGCAAAGCTCATCGCTCGGGTGCTCGGAGAAGGCCGGCGCTTCTCGCCCCACGGCCTCCGGCACACCTGGGCCTCGCTGCACATGGCCCGGGGGACGCCGCTCGAGTGGATCCAGGAGCAGGGCGGCTGGACCACCGCCAAGGTGCTGCTCGACACCTACGGCCACTTCATGCCGACGGAGTCCCGCGGCTTCGCCGACGCCCTGGCGGCGGCCTCGGACGGCCCCCCCCGGCGGCCCCTCGTCCTGGCCGCGTCCGCGACTGCGGCACCCTCGACCCGGAAAGCCCTACGCAGCGCCGGGTTCCGCCAGGTCCTCTGACCGCACGGGACCCAGATCCCCGATCATGCACTTGACGGAGCCGCCGCCCTTCTTGAGGAACTCGGAGACGTCCACGCAGATCGGCGCGACGCCGCGCTCGCGGATCTCGGCCAGCAGGCGCTCCGAGAGGCCGTCGGGCATCACCAGGTAGGACGCCCCGTCGTCGCCCTGGCTCAGGGTGAAGGAGTTGGCGGCGTAGCGGCGCGCGTCGTCCTCGTAGATCTCGATGAGGTTCTCGCGAAAGCGCTCGCGCAGGTGGCCCAGCGCTCCCGGCTCGAGTCCGTCGCGGTAGGCGAGCAGGTAGCGCCGGCCCGGCCCGAAGGCGCACAGCACCGTGTCGCCGTGGTAGTGGGCCTCCTGGGTCAGCTCGATGAGCAGGATCTCGCGCGGGGCGACGAGCGGGGCCAGAAGGGGCTCCACCCGGAGGTCGGTGCGGAAGCCGTAGATGCGGCG
>CAZYOL010000301.1:0-4723 GCA_964649065.1 uncultured Spirochaetales bacterium | reverse complement strand
GGGGGGGAACAGGCCCCTTTCCTGGGCAACGCTCAGACCCACGCAGAAGCGTTCCGAGAGCGCCGCGAGAGCGAATCCTGAGTCAGGCTCCCGACGTGAGGAGGAAGTAGCCTGCCAGCAGAGCGGCGGCTACGAGTAGGTTCCCGTATACCGCGGAAGCTACCCGGTGGGCCCGGTTGGGATCCAACGATCGTGCGAACCCGTACACCCAGTTTGGATCAGAGCCAAGAAATAGGAGCGGCCAGAAAGCTGCGATCCATACAAGCATCCAACCGAGGAGGGCTGCGACCACCAACGCCGAGAAGACCTTTATCAAAACCAGCTTTCGGCCTTTCAGACTGTACATTTCGACCCAGCGGTCAAACACACATTCACCTGCAAGGACGAACAAGGGTCCCAAGACATAGAAGCTGACTTGTTTCCATGCTGAGCCGAGCTCGCCCGAGAACATTGCCTGCTGACCCCAGAGCAGATCGACGAAGAACTCGACCCCAAAGTAGGAAACGATCGTTTTCGAGATCGTCCCCGCGAGCAAAGCGGGGTGATCGAGCGAGTTGGGCTGGATCGCAACTGCGAACTTGACCGAGGCGGCTGCAGAAAGCACCAGGAAGTAAACACGAATCACGATAGTCACTAGAAGCACGCCGCCTGGCGGCCCGCGATAGGCACCGGTAGATCGGTCATCTACCGCGGTCCCCAACGCTGATCCTTTCGCTCTCACGGAACCATCCATGGGCCGAGTTCGGGGCGACGCACGGCGAGGGACAGAGTGACCCCCCTCGGAAGACCAGGCACCACCGAACGACTCCTAGGCGATCGGGCGGTCGAGCCAACGATGAGAACACGCCCACCTCACGGCCCCAGCCGCTCCGCGCCCGCATCGATATCCGCCGTCTGAAGGTCCGTCGGTGCCTCACCGAA
This sequence comes from uncultured Spirochaetales bacterium, assembly GCA_964649065.1. Taxonomy (GTDB): domain Bacteria; phylum Myxococcota_A; class UBA9160; order UBA9160; family SMWR01; genus CAZYOL01. The sequence goes on along the minus strand of CAZYOL010000301.1, from coordinate 3,802 downwards.
GAGCATGTAGTCTTCGACTGCACCCTCGCCGAAGCCGATCAGCAGGTCGCCGATGTCGGCAACTGGCGCGCCCACAGCATTTCGAATCGTCAGGTCGGTCTCGAAGCTGCCGTCGCTGCCGCTTATATTGCGCGCCGTTATGAACCAGCGAAGACGTTCGCCGAAGGGACCGTCTTCGATGAACTACTCGATCGTGTATTCGATCAGTGGTTCGCCCATCGCGTTGCGGGCAATGGCAAAGACTAGGGTCGATCCGTCGTCGTTGGCGCTGCATACCGCGTTTAAGCTCTGCTGGATGGCAACTTGGTTCTGCTTCTCCGGGGATAGCGGCAGCACGATCGCGGCGAAGGCCACGGATTCGGCACTGGGCGACTCCTGAACGAACTCGAAGTCGCCCGACGAGCCGCCCGATTTCGTGTAGCCGACCGAATCAACCAGGAAGTCTATCGTCGATGCGAGCCCGCTCGCCGGGAGATCGGCGGCTAGGACAAATAACAGGGCATTCCACGTCCGATAATCCCCCGAAACGTCAAGTCCCTCCGGGTATGTCACTAGGCTAACCCGCCGCGGGGGCTCCGTGCAGGGGTTTGACAGAACACCCATACTTGGGCGTGCTGGCAGAACGCAGCTTGGACGCCCTATCCTCGATCGCCGCGCCACGCACCCGAAGGAGCCACCCCCGATGGCAGTCCGGCACGTCCTCCTGGCTTCGGCACTCCTCCTGGCATTCGCCCCGCCTGCGACCGGGGACGACTGTTTCTTCGAGTGGCTCGGCCCCAACGGCGGGAACTGGGACGACTCGAACAGCTGGGCCCTCGTGTCCGGCTCGATCATCGATTGCGAGCTCTTCGGCGTCCCGGAGGAAGAGGACGACATCGCCATCATCGACCTGAGCCACACGATCATCCAGGAGAAGGCCATCCTTCCCCTGGAGGCGATCTGGATGACCGCTCCAGGGGCGCCGCAGATCCAGAACGCGAACACGATCCAGCTGCTCGGCGGGGAGGCGAGCATCTGGCAGCGCGGCGGCTTCTCCGGAACGGGGTCCATCCAGGTCGCGCCGGGGGCGCCTTCGCCGCCGGCCGTCCCCACGCTCTACGTGCAGGGGCCAGTGAGCTTATACCTCCGCGACGGCCAGACCCTCTTGAACTCCGGCAACATCGCGTACACGAGTCCCGGCGCAGACCTCCTGGTGGACGCGCAGTCGGAGATCCGCAACGAGGGCATCTTCGACTTCCAGGGGGATGGCGACCTTCGCTACGACGTGTCGACCGCCGACGCGGGCTCGTTCCTCAACCTCGGGACCCTGAAGAAGACCGCCGGCTCGTTCGCCAGCACGATCTGGCTCGACTTCACCAACGAAGGCGACATCGTCGTGGAGACCGGAACACTCGAGTTCAGAAGGTCCTTCGTGCACGACGTCTCAGTCGGCACCATTACGGTCGGCCCCGGCGCACTCCTGGAGCTGTCGACGTCCGGAGCCGCCTCGCTGCCCGAGGGCACCTTGATCGAGGGCAGCGGAACCGTCCGCTTCGACGATGGCACGGCCTCGATCCCGGGAACCGCGACGGTCACGGCCAACGCGGAGCTGAGTGGCGCAACCGTCCAGGTCGAAGGAGCACTGAACGTGCAAGGCGGCTTCGGCTTGACCTCGGGCACGATCACGGGGGCCGGAACGACCACGGTGGAGTCGGCCACGGTGAGCAGTGCCTCACCGGTGTACTTCCGCGACGGGCACACCGTCGTGAATGCCGGGACCTTCGCGTACACGAGCCCGGGAAACGACATCCTGGTCGACGCGCCGTCGCAGATCCACAACGAGGGCGTCTTCGACTTCCAGGGGGACGGCGACCTCAGCTACGACGTGTCGGTCGCCGACGCAGGCTCGTTCCTCAACTTCGGGACCCTGAAGAAGACCGCGGGCACGCTTGCCAGCACGATCTGGCTCGACTTCACCAACGAAGGCGACATCGTGGTCGAGACCGGCGTCCTCGAGTTCGAGGCGGCCCTCCTCCTCGACGACGACTCCAGCCTGGCCTTCCACATCGCCGCGGGCGCGAACGGCTCGATCGCCGTGGAGAGCGGCGACCTGGTCGCGAAGGGGAGCCTGATTCCGGACGTCGACCCGGCGGACCAGGCCGGCCTCTCCCCCGGCGACGTGTTCCCCTTGATCGAGGTGGCCGGGGACGTGGTGGGCACCTTCGCGAACGGCGCCCCGGGAGAGCGGGTCTACGGTCCGGGCGCCACCTCCTTCGTGGTGGACTACGGCCCGGGCGCGGCCGACCCCAGCCTCGTGGTGGTCACCGACTTCCTGCAGACGCCGCAGACGAGCGAGCAGACCCTGCCGCTGACCGGCGTCGCCCAGGGCGGCGTCGTCGTGATCGAGATCAACGGGGTCGAGATCGCGATCGAGACGACCGCCGGCATGACGGCCGACGAGGTGCTGCAGGCCCTCGCGGACGCGATCAACGAACGCCCGGAGCTGTTCGAGTTCGGAGTCGTCGCCGCCGTCCGGGAGGGCGTGCTCGTGGTCTCGAACGCCGTCGTGTCCGATTTCAAGCTCACGGATCCGGGGCTCGGCGCCGCGAGCAAGATCCCCGTGCTTCCACCCGCCGGACTGCTTGCGCTCGCCGCAGGGGTCGTCGGGACCGCGTGGCGCGTCCAGCCCAGAAGACACCGGCCGGCTTCCGTTGTCTGCCGGCGGTGAGGCGGGCCACGGGCGTCCCGATCGTCCGAACCCGCCTCCTCCTGGCCGGCAGTCGCCGACCGGTCGCACCTCCGCGAGCCGCTGCCTCGAGTAGTCGTCGTCCCAGCAGACCGCGGCCTCCCATGCAGCCGAGGCCTGGGACGCGACGCCGGCGGCTAGGACGAATAACGGGGCCACGTCCGATAATCCCCGAAACGTCAAGTCCCTACGGGGATGTCACTAGGGCAGGGAATAGGAAACTGGATTCCCATTTTGAGGAAAGCCGCTTCCGTTCTCGCTGAGGCCGTGAGGCCGGAGGCCTGCGTGCCGACTCCGGCTCACCAGAATGCGTTCTAGATCGGACACTTGACTCGCTGCTTCGCGAACCGCTGTCCCGTCGACCCTGGCCCGCGGATTGCAACCCGGAATATGCGGGAAAGGGGATCGGTGTCCTGCGCTGCGCATGCCCGCCTGGCGCCTGTCCTCACATGGCGCTCGGAGGGCCAGGCGCGAATGCATCGCATCCTCACGTCGTGGAAGTCGCTTGCTGCGCTGGCGTGCGTGGCAGCGCTGCCCGCCCTTCCGGCGAGCGCCACAACGGTGACGACCTATGCCAACGGCTTCTCGGGGGGCATCAGCCCTCCGGAGGCCTTCTCCAACTCGCCGACTCCCAGCGTCGGCGAGGGGGGACCACGCTTCCAGCAGCACTACGGCTTGGCTGCCTACTACAGCTTCGAGCTGCCGGGCCTGTCGGCAACCCCCGTCATCGAGTCGGCGGTGTTCTCGCTCAAGCTCACGGGGGCCAGGGACCTGGGCATCTCCGGGCAGGTGCCAGATGGCTTCAACGCAGATCTGTACTTCCTCGGCAGCCGGGCGACGCCCGCAGCGAGCCGGGAGGCAGACTACGGAGACAATGCCCCCGACGGCGTTCCTGCGGGCGCCATCCTGCTCGTGGACGACTGGTGGGAGGCTGGCGACGATACACAGATCGGAACCACCAAGACCGCCGACCTGACCACGGCGCTCGCGGATGTCTATTCGGGCGGGACTCCGTCCAACCGCTATCTCGCCCTCGCCCTCTATGCGGACGTAGCCTTCGATGACAGCAATGATTTG
>CAZYOL010000300.1:0-4742 GCA_964649065.1 uncultured Spirochaetales bacterium | reverse complement strand
CAAGGGACGTCATCGCCTGTTGACAACCGGGGGCCTGATAGGTGTTGGGCGGCGGCCTACTGGGTTGACTGCGGAACCGCGCGACGAAGGTACAGCCGATAGCCGCGATCTGGCTGCAAGGCCGCGTACGGTGCCCCGACACCGTCCGCTGCCCTTCCTCTCGCGGTGGAAGAAAGACAATCGGAGCCTTTCGAGGTCCAACTAGACCGGCTCTATGCACCAGTCGGAAACATCGAGCAGAACTCCCGAAGGGCGGCGCTCAGCTCGCATGCCGTGTGACTTCCGCAGGGGCGAGGGCTGGCGCCAGAGAACGTTGTCGAGCGAGAGCGGGCGTGGTGGCGGACCGAGGACCTTCGGGGCTTGGTTTGAATGCACGCTCACGGTTCTACTCACGTCAGAGCCCAGTGCCTTCCGCCCAAGCACGACGAGGTCGTATTGAGAACAGGCTGCTAGGTCGCGCTCGAAGGTCAACCGCGCATCTCGGTGCGCACGGGCGAATTGCGTCATGTTTCGGCGAATGACATCTAGAATCGTGTCTGCCGAGTGCTCCATTGAGGCTGCAACAATGTCGGCGTATTCCCGGAAGTGCGCCAGAGTTTCGGGAACTGCGCGTGCTCTGCTTCCAGCCCACCGGAAAAGCTTGATAAGGGTTTCAGAGTCGTTGGCGAGTTTCTCTAGGGCGGCCGAGCGCGTCGCTAGTCCGCTAGCTCCGACGTCGTCGTTCTGCCGCTCCTCTACGAGAGCTTGCAATCGGTCCCGTATCGACGCGAAGGCATGGAGAATCTTCAGCAAGACAAAGACCTGCGCAAAAATCCAGGTCATCGAGCCCGCGGCGCTGAAACCCCACATCCTCCCGAGTGCGGAGAGCGTCAGTGCCGCGGCAACCGTATCCGCGGTCACTTCGGGGTCGCCTTCGGACACATCGTTGACGTTGAAGCGCCCCAGCAATACGGGCTCGTTCGCGGCTGCGGCTGCTATGTGATGTCCCAACTCGTGGAAGATGAACACCCTTTGAGCGACGGTATGAAACTGGTCGACCGAATTGACTCCAATTGTCCGAAAGGCGCGCGACGGCGGTCTCAAGTATAGCTGCGAGTCCTTGAGCATGAAGTCCTGAAGCGCTCGGGTGTCGGGGCCGGCAAACAGCGGGTGTTTCTGCCCGTCGATAGGAAAGAGGAACGCAGCCATGGATGTCGCCAGGTCAGGTCTGCGGTTGGCGACGAGCTGGTCGAAGATATAGCTGTAGACGACGTAGCTGGCGCTCTGTCGAGAATAGTGGTTGATAATCTCTGCTGCGGCGACGGCCGAATCTACGACTCCGTCGTCATGGACTACGAGGGAGAAACCATCCCCGACGATGTGAAACGAGTCTCGGTGGAGCGTGGACGTGACGTAGACATGCGGAAAGGGAATCCTCCGCGGCCATCCCTTCGCCGCTACATCATCGAGGGCTCCCGCTACCGCACCAACGGCCTCCTGGTCGAGTTGAGGGACAGTCGATGCCGCTAGACTTCTATCCATGCGCGCCAGTATTTCGGATGGCACGCTACCGCTCGGGAGTATCCTGTTTCGGTTCTTCGACATGCTGTTCGCGGATTTCCTTGAGTAGTGCATTCGCATCAGCAAGAGACTTGATGGCTTCTCGGGTCCCCTGTATTAGGCGGTAGAGACGGAGGTCCCGACCAACGGCATAGCCGATGAGTAGCGACAGGCTGTCTAGGTCGATGTTCTTGAGGGCGAGGACGAGGTCCACGAGTGGGTCGCCGGTAGTTCGTTGGGGTGCGACAACGGTGTGCGGACTCGGGTCGATTCCGAGTTCTGTGAGCAATTGCTTGACGTCTTCCTCGGAGACGCCGTGGAACTGAAGGTCCAGTTGGGTCGTCATTGTGGGCTCCTACGCTGGGGTGCAGTCAGACGGGGCAGCGATACCGATGGCACTTTCGGCGATCGCCGACAACGCATCCGAGCCTTCCACCGACAGACTCTCCGCCGCCCAACGGACTGGCGGTTCAGCTGCGAGCCGCAGCGCCTCCGTGGTTCGGCCGAAGCGCCAACTTTCGATGCCAGACTTTGCCAGAGGCCGCTTGAAACGCGCTGTGGCTCGTCAGCTGCAACCGCTTGTTATGCGGCGCCTTCGCGGCGTTTCACTTCATCCGCGGGAATCTCTACTACCGAGGAGTCCTTGCGGCCGATCTTGGTTCGAATGGCAACGATTCGGCGCCCCCCAGCACCCAGCTTTCCGCGATCCTCGACCACCTTACCGACAATTCGCCGGCCGGCGAGCTTGAACTCCACGCGGTCTCCGACAGCTACCTTCTTGCTACTGGTTCGCTTCGTAGACTTCTTGACGGGCTTGGCATGCGTCTTGGCCATTGCTGGAGACTCCTACCAAGGAGAGTTGCCGGTGAGTGTCCCAACATGGTGAGCCATGACTCGATCGAACGATGACGCGAGTCCGTTCATTGCACGGCGCCACTGCCTTACTGTCCGCAGCGTGAGCGTTGCTGGGGTTAGGTGGACAGTATTGATGTCTTGGTGAGCAATCGCGTTCCGCCATGCGGCTAGATTCTCGAGCTTTGACTTGCGATCCGCGTTTCGGGAATCGTCAGCGTTGACGTCCGGCCAGAAGGAGAGTCCGAGGCGGTTGAAGTCGGAACCGATATTGCCCGGATTCGGATTCCCCTTGTCCAGTTTTCGCGAGAATGTGAACTCGGCACGAAGCACATTTCGGATAATAGCAGGGCTGACAGAGGACACGATGTAGTCCACGGATTCCGTATGCAGATCACGGCAGAAGCCCTGGAAATGTGAACTCAAGAGCGCGGCGTACGCGTAGTTGACCTGGCGCGTAGCCCAGCGCCGCCCCGGCCCGGTTCCGCCGACCGCGGCGTGCGCCTCGACGAGCTGATCGAGTTCACCCGCTCGATCACTCTGCCATCTTTGAAGCGAAGCGGACGGCAACTTCCCCCTCTTGCGCCGCATAACAGGTAATGGACTGCGAGGGTAGCGGTCTAGTCGTTGGGAGTGAACGCTGCGTCAGGCGGGGTGAATCGACGGGGAATCCCCGCGAAATCGGCAGCGGAGGCGGGAGAAGCGGGCTGCGGGGGCAGCAGAGCGGGATCGACTGGCTTCGTTCACCAGGCGGCGCTGCGAGAAATGGCAGCGAAGGCCGGAGCGACTGCCTTCCCGGCCTCGCCCCGGTTGCAGGCGCCGTCTCCGAGCATTCGCGGCCGTCTTTCCCGTCTGCCGGGACGCTCTCCCGTCGACGGTCTCACCGGTCGCAGCCGCCGGCTGCACGGCGCCCAGGGGGTGGAGCATGGATTCCGCCGCTACTCGGCCGCCGAGGCTCCTCGATCGCATCCGCCAGCAGGCACGCCTGCGTCACCTGAGCTTCCGCACCGAGGAGGCCTACGTGCAGTGGGTGCGGCGCTTCGTAGTCTTCCACGGGAGGCGGCATCCGCGGGAGCTGGGCGCGGTCGAGATCGCGGCCTTCCTGACGCATCTGGCGGTCGACCGGCACGTCACCGCCTCCACGCAGGGCCAGGCCCTGAGCGCCCTGGTCTTCCTGTATCGCCAGGTGCTCGGCCTCGACGTGCCGGATCTCGACGCGCTCGTGCGCGCCCGGCGCCCGCAGCGGCTGCCCGTGGTGCTGACTCCGGAGGAGGTCCACGCGCTGCTGGAGCAGCTCCGGGGCACGCCGCGGCTCGTGGCGAGCCTCCTCTACGGCTCCGGGCTGCGTCTGCTGGAGGCGCTGCGCCTGCGTGTGAAGGACGTGGACTTCTCGCGTCGCCAGATTCTCGTGCGAAGCGGCAAGGGCGACCGCGACCGCGCGGTGCCGCTCCCCGAGCGCCTCGCGCCGGAGCTGCGGGCGCACCTGGACGGCGTGCGCCGTCTCCACGAGCGCGATCGCGCCGCCGGGCGCGGCGAGGTCTGGCTTCCGCACGCGCTCGCCCACAAGCTCCCGAGGGCCGCCGGTGAGTGGCCGTGGCAGTGGCTCTTTCCCAGCTCTCGGCTCTCGCGCGATCCCGGCTCGGGCCGGCTGCGCCGTCACCACCTGCACGAGACGGCGGTGCAGCGGGCCGTGCGCGCCGCGGGGCTGCGCCGCGACCTCGCCAAGCGCGCCACCAACCACGGCTTCCGGCACAACTTCGCCACCCCCCTGCACGAGGCGGGCTACGACCTCCCCACGGTGCAGACGCTGCTGGGACACCGCAGCGTGGCCACCACCATGATCTACACCCACGTGCTGCGGCGTGGCGCGCTGGCCGTGCGCAGCCCGCTGGACGCGGGGCCTCAGGGCGGTCGCGGGGCCCACACCTCGTAGGGCGTCTCCAGGCGGAAGCGATCGACCACGCGGTAGTGGCGGGCCAGGGCCGCGCGCATGGCCGGGGTGTAGCGGGAGCCGCTGAAGGCCGGCGCCAGGATCACGCGGGCCACGTCGCGGCGCCGCAGCGCGCGCAGCACCGGGGCCTCGTCCCAGAGGCCGCTGCGCGCGGCCTGGGCCATGATCATCGGGCGCAGCCACAGGGCCCGGCCCGAGGCCAGCAGCAGCCCGGCGTCGTCGGAGACGATCGTGCCCGACACCGGAGCCAGGCGCTCGACCACCTCGGCCTGCCGGCGGGCGGCGCCCTCGATCCAGTCCGCGTTCGCCAGGTGCACCTGGAAATGGAAGCCGGCCAGGGCGACCGCGCCCCGGCCGGCTCCCAGCGCGGCGAGGCGCTTCGCAGCACCGGCGGCGCGCG
>CAZYOL010000299.1:0-4755 GCA_964649065.1 uncultured Spirochaetales bacterium | reverse complement strand
GGGTCGCCCTGCACTACGCCGAAGGCGGGTGCCTGGCCGAGGCCGCCGCCTGGTGGCGTAGAGCGGGCAAGCGCGCCCAGCGGCTCGGTGCACTCTCGGAGGCGGAGCAGCATTACCGGCGTTCTTTGGATGCGCTGGACGAAGAGTGGAAAGGCGCCCCGCCTGTCGAAGACGAGCTCGCCGTTCAGCTCGAGCTCGGCCCCGTTCTCTTCGCGACCCAAGGCTATGGGTCCCGCGAAGCCACGGCCGCGCTCGACCGGGCACTCGAGCTCACCCAGGCATCCGGGCATGCCGAAGAGCGTCTCAACCTGCTCGTCGGGCTTCACGGATCGCTTCTCGGGCGCGAGGAGTTCGAGGGCGCGGCCAGGATCGCCGAGCGCGTGCTCGAGGTGGCCGCGAGTGAGGACGACCCGCGTTTGTTGACCCACGGATGGGTGGCCCGCGGTCACTGCCACTACGAGCTGGGAGAGCTCCGGCAGGCGCGGGAGGCCTTCGAGCGGGCGGTGGCCTTCTTCGAGCCGGGTGCTCATGGCGGCGAGGCGATCTCGCCCGGGCCTCGGGCGCTGATGTTCCTGGCGCGGTCGGAATGGGCGCTCGGGCGGCCCGAGCTGGCGCGCCGCCTGTGCGGGGAGGCCCTGGAACGCATGGGACAAACCGGCAAGCCATACGACAAGGCGTCGGCGCATGTCTGGGCGGGTGTGCTGGGGACGAAGCTTCGAGACCCGCGAATGGTTCGGCTGCATGCCGGAGCCGCGGCGCAGATCAGCGAGCGCGAGGGCTTCCGCCTGCGAGGCGCGGAAGCGCGGGCCCTCGCGGGTTGGGCTCAGTTCGAGCTGGGCGAGCACGAGAACGGGCTCCGCGAGCTGGAGGGGGGTGTGCGCGACCTCATGGCCACTGGAATCATCCTCGGCCGCCGGATGTACCTGGGGCTTCTGATCGAGTCGCTGCTGAGGATGGGCGCGTTGGAGTCTGTTGGCGAGTGGTTCGGCCGGGTGCCAGGAGCCAGCAATCAAGGCGTCGACCACTACAGCTCGACCATCCTGCGCTTGAGGGGTGACTGGCTCGCGCGGGGTGGCTCTGCTCTCGACGCCGAACGTCACTACCGCGAGAGCCTCGACGTCGCTCGCCAACAAGGAGCCCGATTCTACGAGCTGCGTGCCGCGATGAGTTGCGCCCGCCTATGGTCGTCTCAGGGGCAGCGTATCGAAGGTCGCGACCTGCTTCAGTCCGCCTGCACCGGGTTCAGCGAGGGCCTGGACACGCGGGACCTGATGGAGGCGAGAGCGCTGCTGGAAGAGCTGGCTTAGGCCGGGTCCGCCGAGGCGTTGACGAGCTGCGAACCCACGAGCTCGGGCTCGGGCGTCCCCCACGGCCCGCTCACGCTTGGCTGCACCGTTTCCAAGGGAAGTTCCACCTCCTCCTCGGGGAGTTGCGCGTATACTCGCCCGCGTGAAGTACCGGTTCGGGGACTTCGAGGTGGACCCGGCCCGCTTCGTCCTCACGCGCCGGGGTCAGCGGGTGAAGATCGAGCCGCGCCCGCTTCAGCTACTGATCCACCTCCTCGAACGGGCGCCCGACGCGGTGTCCAAAGACGAGCTCCTGGACGCGCTCTGGCCCGAGGTAGCGGTCACCGAGGCCTCGCTCACACGCGCGGTGGGCGAGGTGCGCCGGGCGCTCCGGGAGCGGGCCGGTGAGGCGGGGACCATCCGCACCGTGCGCGGCAGGGGCTACGCGATCAGCCGTGAGATTCGGCGCGTCGATGCACCGGCCGACGCGGCGCTGGAGACGGCACTGCGCCAACCCGGCGCGCGGGTCTCTGCCGACGAGGTCCGGGAGGTCGCCGCTGGCGAAGGCGAGGGGGGCGTGCGGCGCGGCCCTGCACCCGACGACGAAGCCCCGGTTGGGGCGGTGCCCAACCCACAGGATCCGGACCCGGCAGCCGAAACGCGTCACGTCGCCGCTCGGCCCCCACCCGCCGGGCCTGCGGTCCCGCTGTCGCGAGAGCGTCCACCGCTGCGACGCCTCGGCGCCTGGGACGCGGCCCTGTTGCTGGTCCTCGTTCCGATCTGGCTCGGAAAGACCGCCCTCGTCGTCCAGGACGGGCTGAGCGGTCGGAGCTACGGACTCGGTGTCATCATCTCGCCCGCGCCGGACGGGGACGGATACCCCGCGGTCGAGTTTCTCACCGGAGCCGCCGCGGAGCCGAGCTTTCCGGTCCGACGGGGCGATCGCCTGATCTCCAGCGACGGCCGCGACCTTCGGGGCGCGTCGGTCGTCGACTACCTGACCCGCATGTACGACGGCCACCGGGAGGCTCCGGATCCATGGACGATGGATCTCGTCGTCGAACGCGATGGGGCGCGTCTCGCTCTCGCGGTGCCACTCGAGCGCAACCTGGTCTGGTGGACCACGGCGGTCTTCCCCCTCGCACTCGGCGTGCTCGGTACGGCGGCCCTGCTGCGCTCGCACCGTCGGCGGGACGCGCGGCTCCTGGGTGCGGCGTCCCTGGTGATGGCCATCGACTACACACCCTTCGTGGGGGGCGAGTCCATCCGGCTGCCTGCCATCGTCGTGGGCACGGTCCTCCGGCCCCTGGTTCCGTTTCTCCTGATCCGCTTCTTCTCCCACTTCCCGGAGCCGCGCCGACTGGAGGCGTGGGAGCGGGCACTTCCCTGGGTGGTCGCTGCCTGGGCGCTCTTCGACTACCTCGCCAACCAGTGGGGTCTCGGGGGCCTGTCGTTTCCGGCCGGGGTCTGGCTGGAGGGCGCGCGGTTCGTCCTCACCATCTCCGCCATCCTCTTCATCGCTTCGCGCAACTATCGAGCCGCCCATCCGGCCGGGCGCCGGCGTGCACGCTGGCTCTTTCTCGGTGTCTACGCGGGGATGGCCCCCTCGGCGCTCGCGATCGTCTGCGTGGGGCTCGGCCTCTTCGAGGCGCAGCAGCTCGTCGCGGTGTGGCTCCTGGCCAGCGTGGCCTCGGCCGCGTTCCCGCTCGGCGGAGTCATCGCGCTGTTCGGCTCGCGCTACCTGGACGCGGATCCGTGGATCAGCACCACCGCGTCGGTATCGGTTCTGGCCGCCGTAGCCCTCGGCTGCGCCCTGGCGGGGCTGCCGTGGCTGGCGGAGACGCTGGGGCAGGTCGCGGGGCTGAGCCCCCGAGCCTCCGGGCTGGCGCTCTCGATGGTGCTGGCGGCTGTGGCCGTGCCGAGCCATCGCGCACTGCGGCCCCGGCTCGAGCACCTGCTCTTCCCGGAGCGCCGCCTGCTCGAGGAGGGGGCGCTGGACCTGGTGGACGCGATCGGCCGGGTGGGCGAGCCCGCCGCGCTGACGCGGCTGCTGGTCGAGAGGATCGAGACGCTCTCGCGTCCCGACAGCTGTATCGCCTACGTGCGCTCCGGGGAACACTTCGCCCCGGCGGTCGCCCACGGCCGCATGGTTCCCCCCGCCTTCGACGCCCAGGGTCCGCTCGTCGCCTCGCTCCGGGGACGCGCGGCGCCCCTGGTCGCGGCGCGCTTCTCGGAGCGGCGCCGCGTCGGTCTGTCGCGGTTCGAGAGCGCCGCGCTCGAGACGCTCGATGCCGCCGTGATCCTCCCCATTCGCCGACACGCCGAGTTGGAGGCCTTCTTGTGCCTCGGCCCCAAGCGTTCGCAGGACATCTACACGGCCTCCGAGGTGGCCCTGCTGGGTGCAGTCGCGGATCGGGCCTCGGCCCAGCTGGCCTCCTTCGCAGCCGCGGATATTCAGCGCGACCAGGAAGCCATGCGGCGGGCCCTGCGCCGCTACGTGCCCGGCGCGGTCGCCGAGCGCCTGGGTGCAGGCGACGTCCTCGAGCCCGCGGAGCGCGAGGTCAGCGTCCTCTTCGTGGACATCCGCGGCTACACGGGCTTCTCGGAGCGGCGCTCGGCCGAGGAGGTATTCGACGCCATCAGCCGCTACACCGACACCGTCTCCCAGATCGTGCGCGCTCACGGCGGGAGCGTCGTGGAGTTCCACGGCGACGGGCTGATGGCCGTTTTCGGCGCGCCCCACTCTCTGGCGCGCAAGGAGCGAGCGGCCGTCGAGGCGGCGCTCGCGATCGGGCCGGCCGTGGCGGCGCTGACGCTTCCGGGTGGGGCCGTGCTGCGAGCCGACGCCGGTGTGGCGACGGGACCCGCGCTGGTCGGGGACATCCCCTCGGCCGACCGCGTGATCTGGAACGCGATCGGCGACACCACCAACCGCGCCTCGCGACTCCAGGACGTGTGCAAGAGCCTCGACGCCGGCGTCGTGATCGACGAGGCCACCTGGCGCGCTGCGCCCGAGGCCGCGCGTGACTTCGCCCACCACCCGAACGTGACGCTGCGCGGACGTACGCAGCCGTGTGATGTCTACGCGCTCGAGTCGACCCTGCCGCGAGCGCGGTGAGGGTGGCTGGGGTGGCGTGCTCGGGCCGTCCCAGAACGGGACGGTTTGGGCCAAAGGGGCGCCATTCAGAGCCAGCGTCGTCTCAGCGCGACATTCGCCGGAGCCCCGACTCGGACGTGCGCCGCTTGATCTCCTTGTCCGGCGGGGGCGTGCACACCCGGTCTCCGTGCTCGACACGCACCGCGTCGCGGTGGTTCCAATCGACGAAGGAAGCGCCGATCCCATCCAGGCTTCGGACGGGTCGAGCCGCGTCGTCGTGCCAGGGGCGATAGCCCTCGCGATCCTCGCTCCACCGACTGCCTACGGTCGCTCTAGGCTGAGATCCCCCGGGGAGTTGTCACTTCGGGCCTT
>CAZYOL010000298.1:2703-4775 GCA_964649065.1 uncultured Spirochaetales bacterium | reverse complement strand
GGCTCGGGCGGCCTCTCCACCACCGGCGCGGGCGGCGGCGGCTCGGGCCGCGGCGCCTCACGGGGCGTCTCGGGAGCCGGCGCGGGCTCCAGCTCCACCCGCGGCTCCGGCGGGGGCTCGGGCAGCGGCTCCACAACGGGCTCGAAGGCCACGACGATCAGGTCCTCGTCTCGCGGCGCGCGCAGCGCCGTCACGGCCACGGCCAGCAGCAGGGTGAGCACCAGGGCGACCCCGGGCGCCAGCCACGCGGCGTCCCGCAGGCCCGCCGCCAGCCCGTGGTCGCGCCACTCGTCGCCCAACGCATTCAGGGCCGCCGCCAGGCCCGCAGTCCCCTCGCCGCTCGGACAGGGCTCGGGACACAGGGGGACCCGCGCCGCCCCGTGCCCGAAGCGCTGCCGGAGGCGCCAGTCGTGCACGGCTAGCGGCCGAAGATCGGGGCCACGGTGGCGCGGCGACGGCTCGGCCAGAGCGTCTCGACGGCGGATGCCGCGTCGAGCAGGTCCTGGCTCCGCGAATCGGAGTGGGGAGCCAGCAGCGGCTTCTTCTCGCCTCCGCCGTGGAGCGCCGCCAGCCGCAGGCCCAGGGCCTCGCGGGCCAGCCGCTCCGGCTCCCGCTCCGGGTGGAAGAGCTCGAAGGGGGGCAGCTCCGCCCCGCCGGCCGGGTGGATCCGGAGCTGCCAGCGCAGATCCGCGCTGGCGGGCAGCTCGGCGGTCGCCTCGGCGTCGATGCGAGGCACCGAGATCTCACCGAGATCGAGCACTTCCACCGCCGGATCGCCGCCGACCTGCGTCATGGCGATGATCAGGAGGAAGGCCAGATCCACGAAGGAGAAGAGCCATGCCGGTGCATCGCTGTCGCGCGCCCCCATGCCGCTACCAGCGATCGTCCGCCGACGCCAGAACGTGAGCCCGATCACTAAGGTTCCTGGGCCGGACCACGATACGTAGAAGGCGGCAGCGCGCGCGCAGCCGGCCTTCGAAGGGGGCGTCCATGCAGTGGTTCCGGAGCGGGCTGCGGCTCGTGGGGGTGATCGGGCTCTGGCTGTGCATCGGGTCCGGCGCCGAGCGTGCGCAGGCCTCCGAGCTCTACGCCTCGGGCAACCTCTTCATCTCCGGCGTGAACGGCTCGGCCGGCGGCAGCACGGCCTTCTTCGACATCACCGGCTCCGACAGCGATTCGGCCCCGGTCTTCGGCGGAGCCGTCGGCTTCGAGGCCTCGATCGCCGAGCTCTTCTCCCGCATCGGGGAGTGGCGGGTCCGGGACTGGCGGCTGCGCGCGGAGCTCGAGGCCCTCGGCGGCCACGACTACCAGCTCCAGCACATGGGCGGCGATGGCTTCTTCACCAACGTGAGCTCGTGGACCGTCATGAACAACTACGCCTTCGAGGTGCCGATCCGGCCAGCCGTGGCCTGGGCCCTGGGCCGGGTGCCGCTGCTCGAGCCGGTCTCCTTCTACACGAGCGTCGGCATCGGCATCGGCGGCAACGACGTGATGGCGACCGACAACGTCTCCATCGCCCGCGACAACAGCGTCAACTTCGTCTGGCAGGTGGGCATGGGCTTCACCTACGACTTCACCGACGTGGTGAGCTTCGGCTTCGGCTACCGCTACCAGGATCTCGGCAGCGTGCGGACGGACCTGCTGCAGCCGCCCGCCGTGGACCCGGTCGGGGACTTCACGCTCGGCCTGGGAGCCCACCAGTTCTCGACGGCGCTGCGCGTCGCCTTCTGGTCCCTCACCCTCCCGCGCTTCGAGCGCTGAGGCGAGCCGGCGGTGCGCCGGACCGCCCTCGCGCTGCTGCTGCTCGCCGCCCTCCAGGCGCCCGCCTCCGGACAGGAGTCGACGCGCGTCTACGGCATCGAGCTCGATCTCGCCTCACCCGAGCGCGAGCGCCTGCTGGTCTTCGCCGAGAAGGGCGTCGAGTACCGCCTGGAGCGCCTCGACCCGGCCGACTCGGAGACGCTGGTGCTGAGCCTTCCCGGAGCGGTCCTCGACGAATCGGCGCCGCGCGGGGGAGGGGGCCCCCGCGGGGGGGGGGGGCGGGCGGGGGGGCGGCGCCCCCGGCGCGCCCC
>CAZYOL010000298.1:0-2693 GCA_964649065.1 uncultured Spirochaetales bacterium | reverse complement strand
GGGGGGTCCTCGCCGATGCGGCGCCGCGCTGGTTGGCGCCCCCGGTGGTGGGCTCGATCCTGCGGGTGACCGCCTTCGAGCGCGCCGACATCGACAGCGACGAGGTACGCATCGTGATCGAGCGCGGCGCCGGCCCCGAGCCCCAGGTCTCCCAGCGCGGCGCCATCCTGGCCCTGGACTTCCCGCGCCCGCGCGAGGATCCGCGGGAGCTGAGCCTCCAGCTCCGCGACGCCGAGCTCTCCGAGCTGGTGCGCGCCGTCTCCGAGAAGACGGGGACGCCCTTCCTCTACGACGAGAGCCTGCAGGGGCGGGTGACGGTGGCGGTGGCCGGCCGCGTCTCGCGGCAGGAGGCTGTGGAGCTGCTGCACTCCGCGCTGCTGCTCAAGGGCTACGGCGCGGTTCCGACTCCCGGCGGGCCGCTCCGCGTGGTCCCGATCGCCGACTTCCCGGCCGCGGCCGAGCTGCGGCGCGGGGCGCCGAGCGACCGGAGCGAGGCGCCCCTGGTGACCCTGGTGCGGCTCGAGGCCGCGGATCCCGTGCGCCTGGCCAGCCAGCTCGAGCCGTGGACGGGCCGGGCGACACGGGTCCAGGCCTACGAGCCGACCCGCAGCCTGATCCTGGCCGGCAGCGAGCAGCGCCTGCACGCGCTGATGGTGATGCTGCAGGGTCTCGATGCGGCCGCCGAGGAGGAGATCTTCACGCGGCGCCTGCGCCACCGGGGCGCCGAGTCGGTGGCGGAGATCCTCTCGGAGATCTACGCGGAGCCGCGGCCCGGCGCTCCGGAGACCCTGGTGATTCCGGACCCCCGCGCGAACCTGCTGCTGATCCGCGCCCCGCGTGCCCTGCTGCCCGAGCTGCGCGACCGCATCGCCGAGCTCGATCAGCCCCCGCCCGGCAGCGGCGAGATCGACGTGGTCCGCATCCGCTACGCCGACCCGGAGGGCCTGGCGGCGATCCTCGCCGAGCTGAGCGCGGGAGGGGCTGCGGAGCCGGGGGCACCGGGGGTGGCCGCCCGGGCCCAGGCCCTGCGCGGCCGCCCGCTGGCCGTGGCCGTGGACGCGCCGACCAGCTCCCTGGTGCTCCAGGGCAGCCGGGAGACCCTGGAGCGGGTGCGCGAGCTGCTCCGGGAGCTCGACCGCGAGCCGGCGCGGATCCACGTCGAGGCCCTGGTCTTCGAGGTGGTCACGAGCGAGTCGCTGCAGGTGAGCGTGGACGCCTTCCTGCCGGTCGCCGTGCCGACCAACGGCAGCAGCGACCTGGCGACGCTCTTCTCCAATCCCAGCGGCGGCGGGCTGCTGCAGCCCAGCCCGGACACGATCCCCGCCTTCGCCGGCCGCTACACGCGTTCGCCCCTGATGGTCCCGATCACGGATCCCTCGGGCAATCCGATGAGCCTGTTGGTTCCGCGCGAGAGCGTCGTGCTCACGGCCAACGAGCAGCTCGTCGAGTCACACGTGCTGGTGAATCCCCACCTGCTGGTGCTCTCCGGCGAGGAGCACGAGATCTTCTCGGGAGACAACCTTCCGATTCCCTCCTCCCGCGCAGACCAGACCAATCCCTTCCAGACCCAGGTGAACGTGCAGCGTCAGGACGTGGGCGTGACGCTGCGGCTGACGCCCACCGTCGGGGAGCGCGGACGCGTGCGGCTCGACTTCAGCGTCGAGACCACGGCCCTGCGCCCCTCGCTGGCGGGCGACGTGGAGGAGGTCGGACCCACCATCGCGCAGCGCCGGGTCGAGAGCAGCGTCCTGCTGCGCGACGGCGAGTGGGTGGTGGTGGGCCTCGGGAGCCAGCCGGAGCGTCGCCAGCTCGAGACCGGCATCCCCTTCCTCAAGGAGATCCCCTGGCTCGGTGCCCTGGTTCGCCGCACCGAGGACCTCCGGCTCGACTCGCAGTTCCTGGTGGCCGTGCAGGCGCGCGTCGCACGGGGTCGCGAGGCCCAGCTCGCCGACTCGATCCGCCGGCGCCTGGGCTTCGAGCGCACCCTGGCGCGGAGCGGCGGCCAGCTGAGCGCAGAGCAGGGCCCGGTGGGTCTGCGCATCGGCACCCTGGCCTCCCAGGCCGACGCCGAGGCCCTGGCCGCGAGCTTCGCCGTCGGGAGCCACGCACCGGTGGTGCTGCCCTGGTTCTTCTCGGGGCGGGAGCGCTACGACGTCGTGCTGACCGGCTTCCAGAGCCTCTCGGAGGCCGCCGCCGCCTCGCATCCCCTGGCGCTCCAGGGCTTCACGCCTCAGATCGTGGTGGCCGCGGGCAGGCTCTCCGACTCGCTGGATCGACGCGTCGAGGCGTCGGCCAGGGTGCCGCCCACGGCGCCGCCCTGATCCACCCACAGGTGCGGCAGCCCGAGCGCCGCCAGCCAGGCTCGGGCCCCGTCGCCGTGCAGCAGGCCCACCGTCGCGGCGGTGCCGGCCACCAGGCAGTGGGGCGCCACCACGCTCACCGCCGCCAGGCCAGCGACCGGCCAGCCGCTGCGCGGGTCGAGGATGTGCCCGTAGCGCACGCCGTCCACGACCATGCAGCGCTCGTAGTCGCCGCCGCCGGCGCCGGCCGCGGCGGCCAGCTCGAGGCTGGCAATGGCGCGTCCGGGGGCGAGCGGGTCGCGCACGCCGACGCGCCAGGGTCGACCGTCCGGATGGGCCCCGATCACACACAGGTCTCCGCCCAGGTCGACCAGGCCGTGGGCCAGCCCCTCC
>CAZYOL010000297.1:0-4836 GCA_964649065.1 uncultured Spirochaetales bacterium | reverse complement strand
CGCGACCGGCGCCCTTCTCCTTCAGCAATCCGATCATGGCCCGCAGCGCGACGGGATCCGTCGTCGCGGGATAGGCGTTGCCGGAGTTGCAGGCCGGCTTCAGCAGCACGCTGTCGCCTCGCGAGAGCCACGAGAAGTCGGTCGCCGCCTGCGCCGTGCTGCGCACCGCGGCGACGGTCGCCCCGTCGTCGCCACCGCGCGGAACGGCGTGCACGGCGACCGGGGTCTCGGCTCCCCCGGCGTAGGAGAGAGCCGCAGCCGGACTCGACGGGCCTTCGGGTGCGGCGCTGGCACCGCGTGCGAGCGCGAGGCCGGCCAGGCCTGCTGCGGCGGCTCCGAACTGGCGGCGCGTCAGGGGGCCTTCCATGCCCCCGAGTGTACCGCGCGCAGCGGAGCCCTCCCCGCGTCCCCGACGAGCGCCAGGCCCTACGCATGTCTCGCTCCGGGTCGGCACTCGATTCAACGGCCCTTCGACATCCAGCGGTAGCCGCGAAAGCCGGCCAAGCTCAGCACCACGAGAAACAGCAATCCGAAGGCGGCGAGCCACGCTGCGTAGCGCTTCGCCAGAATCGGCCCCAGGTTGCGGCTGACCTGTTCCAGCGGCGCGTAGCCTTCCGGCATCTCGATGACCCCCACGTCCGCGGACCAGGTCCGGTAGTCCTCGAGCAGTGAGCTCAGCAGCTCGGGTCGCTCCGGGGCCAGGTCCCGCGACTCGCCGGGATCCTTCTGCAGGTCGAAGACGTGCCACACACCGTCGCCGAGAGGCGGCAGATTGCGGACCAGCTTGTAGCGACCCCTGTACAGGGCCGCGTTGCCGGCCACCTCGACTCCCACCAGATCTTCTGCCCCGTAGACCTGCTGTTGCCGGTTCGCGAGGACGGGCTGCAGACTGCGTCCGGTGATGGGTCGGGCGCCATCCTCGGGAATCGAGGCGCCCACCAGGTCCAGCAGCGTTGGCATCAGGTCCGGCATGATCGAGAACGCGTCCACGTTCACCCCGCTCGGCACTCCCGGACCCGCCAGGATCAGGGGCACGCGAAGCGCGCCATCCGCCCCGTGGAACTTGAAGAGGTCGCTCGGGGATGCTGCTGCCGAAGCCCATTCCGGGCCGATGGCAACCCAGGTGCCGGGCCCACCCAGGGCTTCCACGGAAGTCTCTGCATAGCCGTTGGTCCGCAGCCACAGGTTCAAGAACCAGGTCTCTGGTCCGCTCCCGAGGGTGGCGTCCGATCCTTCCGGCCCGTTGTCCGAGGTCACGACGAAGATCGTATTGTCGTAGGCCCCGGTCCGCTTCAGATGCTCGACCAGCCGTCCGATGTGGTGGTCCATCGCGTCCAGCATGCCCGCATTGACCTGCATCTCCCGGATCGCCAGAGCGCGTTCGTCCGCGTCGAGCGCGTCCCATCGGCGCAGCGTGGCATGCATGTCGGCGAGCGGGGCGCCCTCCGGGATCAGCCCCAGCTCCGCGGCCCGCTGCCAGCGTTCCCGCCGCAGCACGTCCCAGCCCGCCTCGTAGACCCCGTCGTAGCGCTCGATGAACTCGCGAGGCGCCTGGACCGGAATGTGAATCGCCTGGAAGGCCACGTAGGCGAGAAAAGGCCCCTGCGCAGCCGGGTCCTCCCCCAGGTACTCGATCATCCGATCCACCAGGAATTCGGACGAGTAGAAGCCCTGGGGCAGCTCCACCGCTCGACCGTCCTCGAACCAGGGCGCTTCTTCGTAGAGCGGCAGGTAGGACCGATCCTCGAAGTTGTCGGCCCCGGAGGCGTCGAGCACGAAAGAGCGGTCGAAGCCATGATGGTCGGGGAGGTCGCCGGGGCCGTGGCCCAGGTGCCACTTGCCGGTCATCAGGGTCCGATAGCCCGCCGCCTTCAGCCGGGAGGCCAGGGTCTCCACCCCGGGCTCGAGATGCATGGTGTAGCCGGGCTGCCCCACATGGGAGGGGGGCAGCACCTCGGGGATGGCCCCGAGTCCGGTCTGGTGGTTGTCCATTCCGGTCAGCAGCATGGCCCGGGAGGGGGCGCACTGCGGTGACGCTCGAAATTGGGTGAAGAGCGCACCTCGTCGCGCCAGGGCATCGATGTTCGGCGTCTTCGCCTCACCGCCGTAGATGCCGAAGTCCATGAGGCCCACATCGTCGGCCAGCAGGACGACCACGTTGGGCGGCACGGGGGCATCGTCTGCCCGGACGGGCAGGGCCGCAAGACACAGGAGAACGACCGGAAGGAGGCGATCGATCTTCATGGAGATTCCGGCTCAGCGGCCAAGTCGCTCCGGGCGCGGTCGAGGTAGCCACCGAGGTGCTTCGCGAACTCGGGTCTCTCCGCCAGCCGAAAGAGGTGTTCGAAGGCACGGGGGTGTGTGATCGGCTCGTCCTCCGTCACCAGGGGAAGGCCCGCTTCCCCGAGGAGATCGCGCGCACGGCGTTCCGTCAGGAACTGGGCGAGATCGCAGACGAAGGCGATATCGGCCAGGGAGATGGCGTCTCCGGCCAGGAAGGGAGCGTTGCCGAGGGCTCGCTCGATGCCCTCCAGATAGAAGTCGAAGGCGTCCCGCGTACGTCCGTGCAGATCGGCCGTCATCCGGCCCGGACGCAGCGCCAGCAGATAGACCTGCGCTTCCCGGGCAAAGACGAGTGTGGCGTCGAGGAAGCCGTCGATTCGCGAGGCCTGGTAGGCGTCTCCTCCGTAGAGGCCGTGGTCCTTCGCCGCCGCGCGTGCAACCGCACGCATGATGCTGTTCGACTCGAAGATGCCGACGGTCCCATCGGGGCTGAAGGCCGCCGGCACCGTGCCGTAGGGGTGCGCCACGAGGAAGGCGTCGGTCTTGTAGAGCGTCTGCCTGAAGCCGCGCTTGCCCGGGCGGGCCTGCGGGCTCGCTTCCGAACGCTCGCCTGCCTCGAGCGGGCGGGCGTCGAAGTCCCACAGCCAGCTCACCAGCCGAGGGGGCTCGTCGCCACGACATTCGACGTGAACGCCGGCGAACTCGGCCGCGATCAACGCCTTCCAGACGCGCGGGTTCGGGAGATAGGAGAAGACTCGAAGAACGGGCTCGGTCACTGCGCTGGCCCCGGGCTCAATCGGCGGCCAGCAGGCGCTGGATCTCGTGGGAGACGAGCCAGAGGCGATCCTGCCCCCAGACGGCGAGCACCTGGTGGCCCTCCCGATCCAGCAGGCGGAAGCTGGGTACGCCCCAGCAGCCCATCGCGAGCATGGCCAGTCGATTCGCCTCGATCTCGTCCTCCCAATCCGTGTTGCCGACGCGGCGCTGGGCCTCGTCCCAGGGAAGGCCGGCGGCCTCGACGACACGCCGAAGACCGGCGTCGCCGCCGGTGCTCCTGCCCTCGTAGAAGGCGGCGCGGAGGAAGCTCCGAAGCAGCTCGTTGCCGCGCCCCTGCTCGCGCGCCCAGGGCCAGAGCGAGTAGGCGCGCCGCACGGGCTCTCCTATGGGGTCGTAGAAGGGGCCGAATCTCCGGCCGAGCGCGCGCGCCTCGCGCGCAGCATCGGCGAAGACGTACATCGCCTTCTCTCGCGTGGCCGGGACGCCGCGCATGACCATCGGCAGGACGGGCCGCACGACGCCCCGCACGCCGGTCTCGCGGACCAGCTCGAGAGCCGCATCGAAGATGACGGCCGTATAGGGGCTCCGGAGCGACGGGTAGATCTCGAGCGTGAGGGAGCCGTCGTCCCGCCGCGGCCCCATCACGATCTCGGGCCGTGCGCACACGCTGGCGCTCTTTCCCCCCCGGCGCGCGCCCAGGGAGCTCAGCCGCTCCTCGAGCAGGTACATGCGGTCGGCGCCCCAGTACCACTCCCGGTTGTGGAGGAACATGGCGCCGGAGTAGTGGCCAGCCGAGGCGCGGCGGGCGCCGCCGCTCTCCAGCGCCTGCGCCACCTCGTGATCGCCCGCCGAGCCCCACTTTCGACCCAGCGCCTCGAGCTCCGATGCGTCCTCCTGCCAGAGCGCCTCGCCCACCGCGACGGCGGCCTCCGGAAACTCCGACGCTCCGACGCAGGCGAGAACCGCGCGCGCGCGGGTGACGAGCTCGGCCTTCGGCGCGCTCGCCGTTTCGGGGAAGCGCAGCCCGTAGTAGGGCGCGAGCTTCCCGGCCTCGTGCCGCGCCAGGGGCGGGAGGAGCTCGGGCTCGGGAAGGTTGCGGTCCTTCTCGACGGTCACGAGGTGCGGACACAGCTCGACCTGGTAGGTCTCGAGCAGTGGACGCAGGAGCTGCGCTGCGAGGTGGCTGTAGGCGTCTTCGACCTGGTGGAAGTACTCGATCCGGTGCGGCTGTCCGCGACGGATGCGCGCGCGCTCGGCCCGAGCACGCCGGCGGTCCTGCACGGCCGGGGTGATCATGACGCTCATCAGCTTCGAAGTGAGCCAACGGAAGATCGGTGACGGATTCGAGGTGGCGACACCACCCTGGTCCTCGAAGTGCTGTGCCACGGCTCCTCCGTGTCAGGCGGCGAAGGCTTCGGCGCAGGCGGGCCGCGCCATCAGTCGCTCCACGTAGGCCTTCAAGTTCGGCATCTCGTCCGTCAGCATGCCGAGTCGGCTCGCCATGATGCAGGAATGACCGAGCATGCAATCGGCCGCGGAGAACTCGCCGACCAGGTAGTCCTTGCCTTCCAGCGCCTGCTCGACCGGACCGAGGGCCTTGCCCAGCAGCCGCTTGGCCTGATCTAGCGCGGTCGGGTCGCGCCGGTCGGGCGGCAGCAGGATCGTGTGCACGACGATGGTGTTGACCGGCGGCATCACCATCCCCTCGCAGTAGTGGAACCACTGCAGGTAGGCCGGGAACTCCGGGCTGTCGACCGCGGGCTTGAGCTTGCCGGG
>CAZYOL010000296.1:0-4838 GCA_964649065.1 uncultured Spirochaetales bacterium | reverse complement strand
GGGGGCCCGCCGGGCGGGGGCAAGACCTCCCTCGGGCGCGCCAGCGCGCGCGCCATGGGCCGCAGGACCTCGAGCGCCTCGCTCGGCGGCGTGCGCGACGAGGCGGAGATCCGCGGCCACCGCCGCACCTACGTCGGCGCCATGCCGGGCCGGGTGCTGCAGAGCCTGCGCCGCGCCGGCTCGCGCAACCCGATCTTCCTGCTCGCCGAGATCGACAAGGTCGGCGCGGACTTCCGCGGCGACCCGTCCTCCGCGCTGCTCGAGGTGCTCGACCCGGAGCAGAACCACGCCTTCAGCGACCACTACATCGAGGTGCCCTTCGATCTGTCGCGGGTCCTCTTCATCGCCACCGCCAATACGCTGGCCACGATTCCGCCCGCGCTGCTCGACCGCATGGAGGTGATCGAGCTGCCCGGCTACACCGAGCGCGACAAGCTGCTGATCGCCCGGGAGCACCTGGTGCCGAAGCAGCTGGCCGACCACGGCCTGGAGAGCGACCAGATCGAGGTGCTCGACGAGGCCCTGGAGAAGGTGGTGCAGGAGTACACCCGGGAGGCCGGGGTGCGGAATCTCGATCGACACATCGCCAGCCTGATGCGCAAGGCGGCCCGCCGGGTGGCCGAGCGCGGCACCCCGGAGGGTGCGACGCGCCTGCGCATCGACGCCGCCTTCGTCGCCGAGGGGCTGGGAGCCCCGCCGCACCTGCCCGAGGCGGCCGAGCGCACCGCCCTTCCGGGCGTCTCCGTCGGGCTGGCCCATACGAGCCACGGCGGAGAGATCCTCTTCGTCGAGGCCACCGTCATGCCGGGTGGCAGCAAGCTCCGGCTGCGGCTCACCGGCCAGCTGGGCGACGTCATGCGCGAGTCCGCGGAGGCGGCGCTCTCCTGGGTGCGGGCCAACGCCGAGTCCCTCGAGCTGCCGCGGAAGCCGCTCGAGGCCGCGGAGATCCACCTGCACGTCCCGGCCGGCGCCGTTCCCAAGGATGGGCCCTCGGCGGGCACGGCCCTCGTCACGGCCCTGGTCTCGGCCCTCTCGGGGCGACGCGCCCGCGGCAACGTGGCCATGACCGGCGAGATCTCGCTGCGCGGGCGAGTGCTCCCGGTCGGCGGCATCAAGGCGAAGGTGCTGGCAGCGGCCCGCGCCGGAATCGACACCGTCGTCCTGCCGCGTCGCAACGAGAAGGACCTCGTCGACGTGCCGCCCGAGGTCCTCGAAGGCCTCTCCATCCGGCTGGTCGACTCCGCCGAGGAGGTGCTGGCGGTGGCCCTCGAGCCGCCGGATTCCAGCGCTCCAGCCCGCGCCGCCTGAGCCGAGGGCGCCCTCCTCTCCGGCCTTTCTTACCACGCTCGACCCCGGCTTGTGACTGCCGTCACGGCCCCCTGTCGCCGCGCCACCGAAGCTCACTGTGGCGGCTGCATCTCGACCGACGGGACTGCGGCCTACGGGATGGGGGTTCGAAATGGGAAGCCACGGCACCCGAGGAGGCATTGCGGCGCTGGCCGCGCTCCTGGCGATGGTGGCTCTCCCGGCCCGCGCGGCCTTCGATCTGGATCCCGCAGCCACCGAGGTCGTCTTCGCATGGTCCCCCGCCGGGGGCCCGGTCGAGGGCTACTACGTCTACCTCTCGGTCAACGACTCGGAGCCGGTGCTCGACCACGCCACCCCGGAGCCGCGCTCCAGGGCCATCCCCGGAATCCCGGGCGACCGCATTCGCGTCCAGGTGGTGGCTTTCGACGCCGACGGAAACCTGGGTCCCCCCTCGCAGGTGTCGGAGTTCGTCGTCTTCGCCGATCCGCCGCCGGACGATCCGCCGCCCGACGTCGACCCGCCGAGCGATCCGCCCGACGTCGACCCGCCGGACGATCCGCCCGACGTCGACCCGCCGAGCGATCCGCCCGACGTCGACCCGCCGAGCGACCCGCCGGACGATGATCCGCGGAACGACGACCGGACGGCCGGAAGCTCCGACGACCTCGAGCGCAGCTACCGCGGCGACGGCGAATTCGATCGCGAGAACGCGCGCCTCAAGGTCGAGCTCGAGAATCTCGGCGTGGAGCCCGCGGCCAAGGCCTCCCTCCTCTTCAAGCTCGACCAGCGCAACGCCTTCCTGGTGCTGCGCGCCCGCAAGCTGGCGCCGGAGACCGAGTACGAGCTGCGCCTCGACGGCGCCCTGCAGGCAGTGGTCGCCACCGATCGCCGCGGCGCCCTGGCCCTGCGCCTCGACGCCCTGGGCCGCCGCGAGCAGCTCTGGTTCGACCCGCGCGGCCACGTCGTGTCCCTTGCCGACGAGCAGGGCGACGTGCTCTCGGCGACGATCTCGCGCCCCGGCGAGCCGCAGAGGTCCCTGGTCCTGGAGCGGTCGAAGCTCGATGGCCCGTCCGGCGAGGCCCGCCTCCTGTATCTGGTCAAGCCCAACGGCCTGCGCCGCTTCCTGGTATCGCTGCGCCGCACGGAGCCGGACAGCCGCTACCGGATCTTCGTCGACGGCAAGGCCGTGGGCCGCATCGACACCAATCGGAAGGGAGCGGGCAAGCTGGTGCTGCTCGACACCCGGGCCCTCGACGATCTCGACTTCGACCCGCGCGGCGCCTGGATCGAGATCAAGAGCGGCGGGCGGGTCGCCTTCGACGGAGGCGTCGAGGCCGAGCTGCCCGGCTTCTCGATCTGCACGCCGGACTCGGTCCTGGTGGCCCTGGAGCCGACCGGGAGCTCGGGTGGCGAGGCCTACGCCGACCTCGAGGTGGACGACGAATGCCGGGTCCTGCTGCGGGTCGAGCTGAGCGGCGTGGCGAACGGGACCTACGTGGTGGCGATCGGCGAGCGGCCCGGCGGAAGCGTCAGGACCGGCGGCGGCGAGGGCATGCTCGAGCTCGAGTCGGCGCCCGACGACGCAGACGAGATGCCCCTGCCGGCGGACCCGCGCGTCAACCCGATCTCCGTCGAGTCGAGGGGCGTGGTCGTCTTCAGCGAGTAGGCTGGGGCCTGCGAGCGCCCGTCCTCCCCCGAGCCGGCCTCAGCCGGACAGGGCGGAGCGAACCAGGGCGGCGATGGACTCGATCTCGGCCGGGGCCAGACTGCCCCGCACCGGCAGCGAGAGCGCCTCGGCGCAGGCGCGCTCACAACGAGGCAGCGCTCCGGGGGGCGGCCTCGCGTCGCCCAGGGCGGGCTCGCTGCAGGCCGGCGTGGCGTAGTAGCGCCGCCACTCGACGCCCGCCGCGTCGAGGCGGGCCCGGATCTCCCCGGACCTCGGCGAGCGCAGGGTGTACTGGTGCCAGCTCTGCGTCTCGCCCGCCGGCGCCTCGGGCCGACGCAGATCGGGGCAGCCGTCGAGGGCCGCGGCATAGATGTCCGCGTTGCGCGCGCGCGCCTCGTTCCAGCGCCTCAGAAAGGGCAGCTTGGCCCGCAGCGCCGCGGACTGGATCTCGTCCAGCCGCGAGTTGACTCCGGCCCGGGCGAAGAGCGTTCCACTCTGGCCGTGGCAGCGCAGGCTGCGCAGTCGCTCGTAGAGGTCGGCATCGTCCGTCGTGAGGGCGCCTCCGTCCCCCAAGGCACCCAGGTTCTTCGACGGGTAGAAGCTGAAGGCCGCGGCCCGGCCCCAGCTCCCGGCGCAGCGGCCCGCGCGCGCGGCCCCCAGCGCCTGGGCGGCGTCCTCGATCACGGGAATGCCCCGCGCCCGGGCGAGCGCGACCAGGCGCGGCATGTCGGCGCAGCGCCCGAAGAGGTGGACCGGGAGCAGCGCGCGCGTGCGCGGGCCGAGCGCCGCGGCGACCGCCTCCGGATCGATGAGGAAGTCGTCCGCGCCGATGTCGGCGAAGACCGGACGCGCCCCGACCTGCAGGATCGCCCCGACGGTGGCGAAGTGCGTGAACGGGGTGGTCAGCACCTCGTCGCCGGGCCCGACGCCGAGCGCGCGCAGCGCCAGCGCGATGGCGGCGGTGCCCGAGCCCACGGCGACGGCGAAGCGGGCTCCGACGAAGCGCGCCAGCTCCTCCTCGAAGGCCTCGGTCTCCGGACCCAGCACGTAGCACCCGCTGCGCAGGACGCGCAGCACGGCGGCCTCGACGACCGAGCCGACCTCCTCCCACTCGGCCGTCAGGTCGACCAGCGGAATGCGGGGGCCGACCGCGGCCGGCGCCTCAGCTCGACTCGGCAGCGTCGGCTTCGACCGCCTCGCGCAGCTCGTCGAGGAGACCCGGGAGCGCCGAGGTGACGCGGTTCCAGTTGGGGATCTGCGGCGCGCCCATGGGGTCGCGCACGAAGGAGAGCCCGGCGGCACGCAGCGCCCTCGAGAAGGTCTCCACCGCGACCTCCTCCTCGTGGCGATCGAAGACCAGCCCGTTGAGGCGCGCGTCGTCGTCGTAGGACGCGATGGCGTCCTGGGCCGTGCGCGTGTAGGCGGCGGTCAGCGTGTTCAGGAAGCCCGCGTCGAACTGCACGCCGTAGCTCGCCAGGTTGCGGATCAGCGACGACGCGATGTCGAAGACCATGCGGTGCAGGCCCTGCGAGGCGTCGGCGTCGGAGAGCTCCTGGTGCTTGTGGTCGTAGTTCTCGACCAGCTCGACCTGGCAGATCCGCTTCTCGGAGCAGTTGCGGTAGACCTCGACGAGCATCCCGACCTCGAGGCCCCAGTCGCCGGGGATGCGGTTGATGCTCGCCATGTCGGTGGTCATCGAGCACTCGCCCGCCTGCGGATAGCGGAAGGAGTCGAGGCACTCGAGCAGGGGGTGGGCGCCCAGCACGGCCTTCATGGCGCGCAGCAGGGGGCCCACGAAGAGCCGCGTGACCCGCCCGTAGAGGCGATCGGTGACGCGGCTGTAATAGCCCTTGGCGAATTCGTA
>CAZYOL010000295.1:0-5046 GCA_964649065.1 uncultured Spirochaetales bacterium | reverse complement strand
AGATGAACTTCGGTCGGAAGTAGGTGTACTTCTTGATCCGGGTCAGGACGCTCAGGTCGACGCCGAGCCCGAAGTCCTTGAGCGAGGCGTTGATGAAGCCGGCGTGGCGGGACTCGTCGCGGGCCATCAGGCCGAAGAGGTCTCGGATGTCGGGATTCTTGGTGCGGCGCTTGATCTCGCTGTAGAGCACGCAGCCCGAGAACTCCGCCGTCAGCGAGCTGACCAGGAAGTCGACGAACTCGCGTCGCAGGTCCTCGGGAAGCGCCTCGAGCTTGCCGTCGAAGCTCTCGTCGCGGAGGAAGTGGTCTCGATTGGCGTCGCGCCGCAGCTCGGCGATCAGCTCGTCCCACTCGGCCCTCACCGGGGAGACGTCGAGGCGGTCCATCGCGTCGAAGTCGGTGGTGTAGAAGCGCGGGCTGAGGACGTGGTCCTGCTGGGCCTCGCGGGTGGAGGCGTTGAGCTCCTGGGCTTCGGCGGCGCTATTCATGGATTCCTCCCGGTGGAAGTGCTGGGCAGTGTCGGAGCGGCCAGGAGCCGCTCGAAGGCCCCCACATTGCTGGGGCCGAAGGCGTCGAGGACGATGCTGCGACCGGTCGCCGGATCGGTGAGGGCGAGCTGGCCCCCGGCCGATCGGGCCAACTCGAAGGGAGTCTGGCGGCCGATTCCGAGCGCCCGCCGCTCGCGCACCAGGCTGCGCAGGACGCCGCGCAGGAAGCCGCCCGAGCCCGGGGCGACCTCTTCGACGATTTCCCCGCTCTGGGCGTCGCGGATGGTGACGGCGCCGTCGGCGCGATCCTCGAAGTGGAGGGCGCGCGACTCGACGATCTGCGGCAGTGCCGCGGGCGCGGCTCCCAGTCCGCCCAGGCGACCGAGCGCCGCCAGCAGCACGGCTGCGGCGATCAGAACGGCCGCGCCGAGCAGGGGCAGGCGCGGAAAGGGATGAGAGGCGGGCGTTCCGCTCATGGAGGCCGCCGCGCTCATGCCGCCGCCGGCTCGAGGCTCGGGGTGCGCTTCTCGCGGGGCGCGACCTCCCCGGCCCCGTTCGAAGCGGCCAGCGCCGTCCCGAGGAGCCCGGCGACCGAGGCCGCCTCGGGCAGGGCTCGCAGCATCGGCTGGGCCCGCTCGCCCAGGTGCCAGGGACGAGCGTAGGGCCAGAGCAGCAGGTAGCCGAGCTGGCCCGAGCCCTCGACGGCCAGGGAGATGTCGCCGGTGCCGTCGCGGAAGCGCTTGAGATGCGCCGACTCGATGGCCCGGAAGGGCAGGTTGACGGCCATCGGCAGCGCCACGCCGAAGCGGATCACCACTCGTTGGTTCGTGATCGTGTAGACGGTCGCGCGCCGCTGGAGCCAGGCGATCCCGCCCAAGAGCAGGGCTGCCAGTGCGCCCAGGAGCAGCAGCCGGGCGGCGGAGCCCAGCAGCTCCCCGAGCGGCTGGGCCTCCCAGAGCCCGGCGGCCACGGCCCAGACCAGCAGCAGCCCGAAGTAGAGGGCCAGGCTTCGCAGATGGAAGGCGCGCAGGGCCAGCGCCTTCCAGCAGGGCGAGCCCTGCCACAGCAGCTCCTCGCCCGCCGGAAGCCGATCGGGGAGGCCGGGGATCGGCTCGTTCTCGTACTCGCCCGTTCCGCCGTGGCCCCTCACAGCAGGGACTCCTGCCGCGCCGGATCGGCGTACAGGAAGCCGCCGGCGTAGTAGGCGCAGATGCGGTCCTCCTCGAGCTGGCTGACCTGGCTCTCGCTGGCGATGGCGGGAACGCGGGCGAACTGCTTGCCGAGGATGGCCGAGACCCGTATCCGGCTGGCCTGGACGGTCGCCAGCGCGATGGGCAGCAGCACCCGGCGGCTGCCGGCCTCGTCGCCCACCTCGATCTCGAGGTAACGCACCTGCGGCTCCGCGAGATCGACCCACAGGTCGGCGACGCGGCCTCCCGGCTCGCCGTCCGCCCCGAAGACGGTCATCCCGCGCGGATCCGGGTCCCCTTCGGCGACCGAGAAGCCGTCGGCGAGGCGCATCGGAATGATCCTCGGAGTTCCGTGAACCGTCTTCTCGGGCTCGTCGACGCGCTCCGCCCACGAGGCCGGACCGACTCCGTCGAGCATCGGATCGCCCGTGGGCTCCAGCGGCGCTCCGGGCCACGGGGCGGTCGGCTCGGCGGCGATGGGCCGAGGTCGCTCCTCCGGTGGGCTCGGGGCGCTGTAGGTGCCGCCGTGGCCCAGCTGGAAGACCTTGGGCTGGGGGAGGGGAGGGAAGCCGACTCCGGCCGACTCTCCCGGACGGTCGCCTTCGAGCGGGTAGCCCTCGCGCTTGTCCTCGGTGCGCAAGTAGAAGATCAACGCCGCGAAGAAGGCCCAGAACAGGTAGAGCACCAGCTGGGCCACGTCGATGTATCCCGTGATTGCGCCTGTTTCCATCTCTGACTCCCTCCGGTCCGGCGGGCCCGGTCGCCCGCTCCTCGTTCGCGCTAGCTGGGGAACTCGGCCAGACCGAGCTGCCTCGTCCCCGGCTCCGACGCGCCGCCCGCGCGACCCGCCAGTGGGCCGATGGCGGCCAGGGTCGCGAAGAGCAGTGCGATCTCGATGTGATAGACGAATCCGTAGCCGACCTCGGGGCCGGACAGGGCGGAGCCCAGCAGGCCTTGCTGGGCGAGTCCGGACACGGCGTCGCGTATCGCGCCACCGGCCGCGATGCCGAGGCCCGTGGCAGAGGCCTGCACCGCTCCCCAGGCCCCCAGGGCCAGACCGCTGCCGCCCAGGCGCTCGAAGCCCATGGCGGCCGTGAGCGTCCCGACGCTGAAGAGGCCGCCGCCGAATCCGATCAGCAGCGTGCCGGCCCGGAAGAGCAGGGGCGACTCGATCGGCCCGGCGAAGATCACCGCCGAGAAGGCCACGACGCCCACCAGCGCGCCCAGGCCGGCCAGGCGGTGGAGATCGGCCCCGCGATCCAGCCAGCGCGCCGCGACCGCGAAGGCGAGCAGGGTTCCCGTCGCCAGCAGAGCGGTGAGAGCCGTGGTGGCTCCGACGGGCAGTCCGAGGATCTCCCCTCCGTAGGGCTCCAGCAGGATGTCCTGCATGGTGAAGCCCGCGGTCCCGAGGCCCACCGCCACCAGGAAGCGCCGAGCGCGTCGATCGCGAGAGAAGTGCCGCCAGGCCTCGCGGAAGCGAGGCCGTCCCCCGCCCGACGCCGGCCTGGGTCGCCTGGGCTCCTGCTTCCAGAGCGCCACCAGGTTCAGCACCAGCGTCATCGCGGCCGCCCCCTGGATCACCTGGATCAGGCGCAGCTGTCCGAAATCGGCGAGCAGCAGTCCGAAGCCGAGCGCGCTCCCGGCCATGCCGAGCAGCAGCAGCACGTAGAGCAGGGCCACCACGCGCGGCCGGGAGGCGCTCGGGGCCAGGTCGGTGGCCAGGGCCAGGCCGGCGGTCTGCGTGGTGTGCAGGCCTGCGCCGGTCAGCAGGAAGGCCAGGGCCGCACCGGCCTGACCGATCCAGGCCGGCCCCTGCGTGTCGCCCGACAGCAGGATCAGCGCGAAGGGCATGATCGCCAGGCCGCCGAACTGCATCAGCGTCCCGAACCAGATGTAGGGGACGCGCCGCCAGCCCAGGGCGGAGCGGTGGTGATCGGAGCGAAAGCCGATCAGCGCGCGCAGCGGTGCGAAGAGCAGCGGCAGCGAGACCATGGTCGAGACCAGCCAGGCGGGAACGCCGAGCTCGAGGATCATCACCCGATTGAGCGTGCCCGTGAGGAGCACGACGGCCATCCCCACGGAGATTTGGAAGAGGGAGAGCCGCAGCAGGCGACCGAGGGGCAGGTCCGGGCTGGCCGCGTCGGCGAAGGGCAGGAAGCGGGGGCCGAGCCGCGTCCACTGAGAGACCAGCACTCCGCGCAGCTGCCTCATGCCGGAAGCACCGCCATGGCCTGAGAGATGTAGAAGCCGCGGGCGACGCGGCAGCTCTGGGCGCAGCGCCAGCCCTCCAGGCCGGGGTGGCTGGCCAGCCGCTGGCGCAGTGCGGCCTCGGCCACGGGCTCGATGGCGGGGGCGCGCTCGGAGCGTGGGAAGAGTCGGCCCACGGCGTGCATCGCGCGCAGCGCGGGCGTCCAGGGAGCGAAGGTGAAGAGCAGGCCTCGGCAGGCGCGGGCCGCCAGCAGGGCCAGCATCTCCGCCATCTCGGCCGGCGCGTAGTGGATCAGCGAATCCATGGCGACGGCGTAGTCGAAGCGTCCGAGCGCGGGATCGAGCATGTCCCCGACGCGAAAGTCGATGCGACCGGTCTCCGGGTCGAGGTTTCGCTCGCGAGCGATTTCCACCAGGGCGCCGGAGACGTCGACGGCCACCACCTCGGCTCCCCGCCGGGCGGCCTCCTGGGCCAGGGCTCCGGTCCCGCAGCCGGCGTCGAGCAGACGCCGGCCTCGCAGGTCCTCGGGCAGCCAGGAGAGGAGGGTCTGCCGCATCTCGTCACGGCCCGCGCGCACGGTGGCGCGGATGCGCCCCACCGGAGCGTCGGAGGTGAGGCGGGCCCAGGCCTCCAGGGCCGTCCGGTCGAAGTAGCTCTCCAGCTCGCCGCGGCGCTTGGCGTAGCTCAGGGCGCAGGTCTCCTGCATCAGTCGAAGCCCAGCAGATCGAAGATCTCGCGGTCTTTCAGGGGCTCCACCACCAGCGGCTCCGTGCCGGCCCACAACGCGGCGGCGAGCTTCATGTACTCGTTCTGGACGGCCTCCAGCTCCGGGGAGGATTCCATCTCGAAGAGGGTCGACTTCTTGAGGCGGCTGCGCCGGATCACGTCGAGGTCCGGGAAGCAGGCCATGGTCTTCAGGCCGACCGAGCTGTTGAAGCGGTCGATCTGGTCGCAGGCAGCGCTGCGGTTGGCGACGACGCCCCCGATGCGGACCTTGTAGTTCTTGGCCTTGGCGAGGACCGCCGCGAGGATCCGGTTCATGGCGAAGATCGAATCGAAGTCGTTGGCGGTGACGATCAGGGCTCGATCCGCGTGCTGGAGGGGAGCGGCGAAGCCCCCGCAGCCCACGTCGCCGAGCACGTCGAAGATCACCACGTCGG
>CAZYOL010000294.1:0-5070 GCA_964649065.1 uncultured Spirochaetales bacterium | reverse complement strand
GACCGCTCTCCTCGACCCGCCGCTTCGCCGCGACCGTCAGCTGGTAGATGAGGAGATCGCGTAGGTAGGGCGGGTCCTCGTTGTACTCCAGGACCTGGTCGAGGTGGATGGAGCCCTCGGCGCCCGATTCCAGCTGGTAGGTGAACGCCTCGTTGGCGAGCTCCCGATCGACGGTGGCGTCCGCCACCTTGTCGGCCGAGTCCGGCTGGGGCTCGGCCTTGACGTAGGGGTAGGCGTAGGCCGCGCCGGAGTAGGTCACGACTCGGAACTCGCCCTTGCGGTTGTTCGGCTCGACCTTTCGGATCTTCATAGAGCGCCCTCGTCCTCCAGCTCGCGGATCAGGCGCAGCACCCGCGCCGATGGCCGACCCTTCATGGGCTGCCAGCTCTCCAGGTCCCACTTCACCACGAGCTTGCCGTCCTTGTAGACGTGTACGTGGCGAGGGGTGTGGTCCCCGGTCCAGGTGAGGAAGACATAGTTCCCTCGCCGGACCTTGCCCACCGTCAGATGTTACCCTCGGTGGTAACATCTGCAAGCTTGAGCGTAGCTGGGGGAGAGGCGGGCAGCCGAGCCGGGACCCTGGCGGTGCCACGAGCGTCAGCAGCGACCAGCGGTCGAATCTCAGGCCGCCGAATCGAGCGGGCTCACCTTCGAGGCCTTGAGCACACCTTGAGCACGGGTTCTGCGCAAGAAACCTTCACGATTTCGGGGGCTTATCGTCGGGATCGCCGGGTTCGAGTCCCGTCCGCTCCGCCAAAAGTTGCCGGATTCGCACGGGAATTCGCGTTCTGGCGGTGCTTGGTTCCGCGTTTTGGTCGTGCTTGGTTGTCGCGGCGAGCGCCGGGTTCCGGGCCGCTGAACGCTGGATGCGCGCGGCTCTTCGAACTGCGTTGTCCGGTGGTTCGACATCGAGCACCAGGCTTCGAACCTGGGGGTCGTGGGGTTCGAATCCCTCCCGGCGTGCCAGTCTCTTCAGGTCCATCCCGGACACATGGTTTACAGATCATACCGGAGGCATGGTTGACACTTTCTCCGGCCCGAAAGAGTTCGGGGCGGGTTCCACCCGCCCTTCGTCCCGATCGAAGAAGCCGAGATCGAAGTCGAGGAAGCTGACCAGCTAGATCTCGTCGTCGACCTCGCGGATCCCCACGAGCTCGCCTGCGAAGGCCCTGCTGAGGTTGATCTTCCGTCTCCCCATGCAGATGCGCCCGCAGTGCGTCACCCGGACGATCTTGTCGTGGAAGGGATACTCGGGCTCGGGTGGCGTCGAGTAGGTCCGGGCTGAAGGTGTATACAGATCGCCCGGATAGGCACCGCCGGCGCCTGAAGCGACGCAGTGGCCTCCCCCGGCCTCCGCTTCGCTCCGGCCGGGGGAGGCCTTCGGGCTAACATAGGGACCGGTACGACAATCGGGGGCAGGTCAGAAGCTCTGGATCTCGCGGCCGCCTTCGTTCGGCAGCATCTCCGAGAGCTGGGGAATGAGGCCGCGGTAGCCATCGATGGCCCCGCGGGTGAAGAGTGCGCGCTGATCCTCGGGCATCGCAGCGAGCTCCGAGCACGCGAGGGGATCCAGGGGGAGCGTCTCCGCGTCTACCGAAGACGCCGACGCAACGAACAGCAGGACTCACGGCACGGAAACGCTGAAAAGGCGGCAGATCGACTTCATCTTCCTCTCCTGATGGCCTCGTCGACAAACCGGGAGGCTAGTGACCCCGGCTGCGGGGCAGCAACTCGCGGCGGGCGCCGGCCCGGCTCCGGTATCCTCGGGGCGGCGCATCGGAGGGGGGACGGATGACGACGAGGGGCACACGCTCTCGGGCGCGGGCGGCGCTGGCCGCCTGGATGATCGCGGCGCTCGCCTGCTCGGGCGGCGGCGGCGCGGACGACACCTACTGGCGCTTCACCGTGGACGGCACGGACTACGCGCTCGAGCAGGTCGAGTTCGACGTCATGACGCTCCCCGACGGCCGCTCGTTCCTGGGTCTCGGCCCCGCCTTCACGAGCGGCACGCCGAACGCCGCCATCCAGTGGCGCATGCCGCTCGAGGGCGTCGAGTCCCTACGGGGCCGCGAGCTCGAGTTCTCCGACATCATGTCCACCGACTCGGGCGTCCTCGCCACCTTCACCCTGACCGACGATCTCACCGCCGCCCCGGACGTCGACTCCGACGTCTCGATTCGCATCGACACGGTCGTCCCGCCGGTCGGCCAGGAGCCCGGCATCGTCGAAGGATCGTTCGAAGCCAGCGACTTCGTCCTGATCTCGATGACCGCAGAGGGAACGCCGAGGGTCGACGTCAGCGGGAGCTTCCGGGCGGCGCTGCACGTGCAGTAGGGCAGCCGCACACCGTGCAGGCGCTCGAGGGCGGGGCGCGCCTACTGCGTGGCCTCGTCGTCCGCTCGCTCAGCCTCTGGGCGCCCTAGTGACATCCCCGTAGGGACTTGACGTTTCGGGGATTATCGGAAGTGGAATGCCCCGTTATCCGTCCTAGCCGCGCGCCAGGAGACCGGGCAGGCGATCGAGGCCGAGCGCAGGCGGGCCCCCTTCCGCAGCCTGGCCGACCTGGCCCGGCGCATCGCCCCCAGCCGCCCCGAGCTCGACGTGCTGGCCGAGCTGGGGGCGCTCGCCTGCGTCGACGCGAGCGCCGGCACCCGACGCGCGGCGGTGTGGCAGGTGGCGGCCGTGGAGCGCGACGCCCGCTCGCTGTTCGCCGGCGCCGACCCGCCGGCCGGCTCCGACACCGCGTCCCCGCTCGACGAGATGACGCCGCTGCAGGAGACCCTGGCCGACTACCGCTGGAGCGGCGTCACCACCGGCCCGGCACCGCCAACGCCATCCTGTCACCGGAGCAGTTCGCGCGCTTCCGCGTGCCGCTCCACACCTCGGGCATCCTGGAAATCGAGGGCCCGCTCCAGAACGTCGACGGCGTGATCCACGTACGCGTCCGCGAGCTGCACCCCCTGGCCGCCCGCGGCGAGGTTCCGCGCTCTCACGACTACCGCTGAGCTGAGATGCTCACGCAGCAGCGCGTCGGCGGTGGGCCAACGCCAGACCGGCCGCGCCGCTCGCAGCCAGGGTCGCC
Organism: uncultured Spirochaetales bacterium; assembly: GCA_964649065.1. Lineage (GTDB taxonomy): Bacteria > Myxococcota_A > UBA9160 > UBA9160 > SMWR01 > CAZYOL01. The sequence goes on along the minus strand of CAZYOL010000294.1, from coordinate 1,988 downwards.
ACGAGGAGCACGAGGCCGAGCGGGGAGAGCGCGGGGACCGAGGGCGCCACGGAGGCGACCGCCTCGAGCGCATCCACGTTCTCGCTCGCGACCCCGAAGGTCGCCGTCACCGAGAAGGCGGTGTCCCAGACGTGGCCGCCGTGGGTCAGGTAGGTGGCTGCGAAGCCCGGGAAGCAGCTGCCGATGAAGATCTCGCCACCGTCGAGGGGCACGGCGGGGTTCCCGCCGTCGACCGGAATCGTGATCGGCCGCAGGCTCCAGATGATGCCCGGCGCCGTTCCCGGCGGCGGACTGTCGGCCGGTGCCTGCTCGGGACCGCTGAACACGAGCATCGCGTCGAGGTCGCCGTTCGCGGCCAGGAACGCCTCCTGGGTGGGGGAGAGGCTCAGCAGGCCGGCGACCGAAGCCGCCAGGGCCGTCCACTCGCACAGCGGAATCTCGCCCGGGTGCGCATAGACGGGGACCCGATCCCCGAAGCCGCCGTTGAAGGGGTCGCCCACCCGCGAGAAACGGTTCGCGTCGTCGGACGGGGCCTGGGTGTCCGCGCCCCAGACCTCCAGGCCATCCAAGTCCGTGGCCGCGCACATGCCCTCGACGTCGGGGGCGATGCTGGCCCAGACCGCGCCCGCCGCCGCGCCGCCGGCGGCCGCGGTCGGCTCCACCCAGATGTCACCGCTGCCCTCCACGGAGAAGAGCAGCGCCGCCGTGTCGTCGATCACGTCGAGGGCGAGGGCGTCGCCGCGGTTACCGAGGGCGTCGGTCTCGCGGTCGTAGTCGAAGCTGTCGTCGGTCCCGCCCGCGCCGTCCCAGCGCACGTTCTGGCCGGGGTTGGCGGGGCAGCCGGCGGCCGGCGCCGGCGGCGAGTTGCCGGTATGCCGGTCCGTCGCCGTGCTGTGTTCCTTGCCGGGCACCGACAGCGGCGACGGAATGCCCGGGCTGGGCGCCGGAGCCAGGCAGCCGCTGCGGGGAGCCGTTCCGCACGGTGTGTAGGGATCCGCACTCGCACCCGCGGCCCAAGCGAGCAGCGCCAGCGCGCAGAGCATGCGAAGGGGAACCACTACACAGAGAGAAATCGACGGAGGAAGCATGGGACTCACCTCTTGCGAGTAGAGGGGTGGCCATGGCTGCGTCGCGAGAAACCGACCCACCCTACACCGAACAGCAGTGAAGGATCGGGCAAGGTCGGGCTGACTTTTGGTGAAGACCTAGCTCGGCTCTGCGTAATTGGCGCTCCCGGCCTCGGGTTCGCGCCCTAGTGACATCCCCGTAGGGACTTGACGTTTCGGGGATTATCGGACGTGGCCCCGTTATTCGTCCTAGCCGCCTACCGCCTCAACATCGCCGTCATGAAGGACCTGGTCCTGCCAGCACCGTACCAGGCCTTCTGACGAGCCACAGGAGGAGAGCGACGTGAAGCTGCAGCGGCGCAAGAGCGACGAGCCGCCCATCGAGATCCGCGTCACTGTGCCCGCAGAGATCGTCTCCGATCTCAAGGGCTACTGCCGCTTCTACGAGGCCACCTACGGCGAGCCCATCGAGCTCCCGGCGGTGACCGTGGAAATCCTGCGCCACTTCCTGCGCGTCGAGCGCGACTTCCGCCGCTGGCGGCGCGAGCAGGAGCCGGGAGCTGCGCGGAGCTCGTGACCGCCAACCATCGCCACCCTCATCGCCGTCATCGGCCGCATGGGAGCGCTGGTCGTCCCGGTGTCGTCCGGTCGGCAGGAGTGCGCAGCCGTCCCTTCCCTGGCGGCGCCGCTAGGTCCAGTGCCCCCACCACCCCGGCGGCCCACGTCCAGATGCCCGGGTGTCAACCTGCCGAGGCCTCCTTCGCGCGAACTCGCCGTCGGGCTGGCTCCACTCGAGCCCTTCGGACAAGGATGCGCGCCCTCGGCTCCGCGGACTCCGCTCGTTCACGCCCCTTGCCTCGAGCCCCGGCGCGGCTCACCCCCCACCCGCCGCGCCTCTCGCTGCGCGGGCGCCCTCCGGCT
>CAZYOL010000293.1:0-5186 GCA_964649065.1 uncultured Spirochaetales bacterium | reverse complement strand
CGTGAACATTTCGCCAGGCATTGCGAGCCGGCAGTACAGGATCCGTTGACGGGACTAGGCGGCAGCCCGCTGGCGCCCAGGCCGTTCTCCCGGGTGGGTCGAAGTGTTTCGGCCCTGGGGGGGCTTTGGTGCAACTCCCAGTCGCAACCGCCAGTACCACGAGAATCGCAGCCAGACCCATGAGAATCGCAACGATGTATGTGGTCCGTTTCATGATCGTTCCCCCTCGACGCGACATTCCGGATTCCAGCGGGGAGGCGGCGCGGATTCTCGGGCACGCGGGCTCAGGCGTCCCCCGCCGGCGCACCAATGAGCGCCCAGACTAGGCCGGATTCACGGAGATCACCGCGCCAGGGACCCGCGCGACCAGATCGACCGTGCCATGCAGCGAAGCCTCCACCACCGGCAGCAGCAGCTGCTGTGCCTGGCCCGGATACTCTGCAGACTGCATGACGTTGCCAGCCATCACGGCTGCCCGGTGTTCGGGCCGCGCCATCACCGTGCCCCCTTCCCGCTGCGGAGCCACCACGGAGGAGATCGCGGGGGTCGGATGGACCACCGTGTAGAGCCGGATCACGTCGACCTGATTTCCCTGTCCACCATCCTCCCAGATTCGCGGGAGCGCGAGCTCTCGGCGGAGACCCCTCCGCCCGAGGCCAGCGAGGTATTCGGAGTACCGAACGGCATGCGCCCGATCGAGGAAGGGACCGAGGAACCAGCGACCGGGTCGGGGGTCGTAGCGGCCTTCGGCGCGTGCCAGGTAGCGCCCCGGCACGAGGTCTACGAGAAGCCCGCGACCGTGGAGCGCCACGGCTTCGTCGTGTCTCGGAGCGAGCCAGTCGATGAGCTGCATCCGAGTAGGCGGCTCGCTGGTGGCCATCCGGTCTTCCTCGACGATTGGCCCCATGGTCAGGCAGGGGCTCGAGAAGAGCCACCGGACGGCACGACCCGCTGCTCCCGGGCGAGCCCGGCGAGTGCCTAGAGCACCACCCGCGAGAGGTCGCCGACGCTCAGCCCGGCACCCACGGCAGACTCGAAGAGCCGCTCCGAGCCGGGCCGGCCGAGGACGTCGAAGCCCTCCACCGGGCCGAAATCGAGCCCCGTGGCCTCCGCAATGCTGCGGATGGGGCGCTGATGGATCTCGAATTCGCCGAAAGCGAAATCCTCCTCCCGGAGGTTGCTGATCAGGCCGGCCTGGCTCAGCACGAAGCCGGCGGCCCGGGGCGAGCCGTCGTCGCCCTGGTAGACGATCACCTTCCAGAAGTCGCGCGGAATGCCGAGATCCCGGTGCAGGCGGTCGTCGTCGCGGAAGATGGGTCCGTTGAACACGCTCACCGGCTGGGCCTCGCTGCGGGCCTCGCTGGCCACGTGGTTCTCCAGCAGGCCCCACAGGCCGGAGCGATTGCTGCGATTGAAGGACTCGTGCTGGGGCGCGATGTTCGGGAAGAAGTAGGTGTCGTCGTTGGCCGTGCGGGCCTCCTCGGCGCTGTGTCCCCAGGCGCCGGCGGCGCGCCGGAAGAGATGACCCCGGTCCAGCGGATTGCCCGAGTACAGCGATTCGCCGGCCTGGAAGTCGCCCACGCGCGGGTCGAGGCGGAAGGGGTCGCGGTCGCGGGGCTGCCGGAAGGGCGCCGTGATGTCGAAGTTGCCGGCGGAGACGAAGGCGAGCCGCCGATCCCGGTGCAGGATCAGACTGAAGTGCAGGTAGCGGAGCTCCGACTCCTCGGTCTCGGGCTGGACGAAGACCAGGTGGCGCATGGCGCGCCGCGGCTGCGGCATGGGGGCCGAGAAGCCCAGGAAGGCCGGGTCGTAGCCGGGGCGGCCGTTCAGCTCGCTGGCGGTTACCCGCTCCTGGAGCTCCGGCAGGGCCGCCATGCCCGTCGCCACGGGAGCTCCCGCCCCAGCCGATCCCAGAGAGACCGTCACGTGGAGCGGGATCGTGATGCTCACCGTCCCGGGTGCAGAGGCCGACGGGGCCGAGGCCTCGGGGCGGAAGGAACGCCGGGCGCTCGAAGCCGACGACCTCTGGACGAAGGGCGGGCGAACGACCGGCGCGGGCCCCACGCCGCGCTCGGCCTCGGCCGCCTCCGTCGGCGCGACCACCTCGTCGCGCAGAGCTCCCTGGGCGCCCGTGAGAGAAGCGTTCCGCAGGTGCCCGATCAGGCTCGACACGCGAATGCCCTCGTTCGCCACCCATCGGATCCGCTGCGGCGGGTCGCCCTGTCGCCAGGGCCGGCCGTCCACATCCAGGATCCTGCCCTCGGCGTCGGTGTCGGGGACGCCCGAGTGGTGCAGGGCCACCACCTCCCAGCTGTCGTTGAAGACCGGAGAGCCCGACGAGCCGGGCTCGGTGTCGGCCTCGTAGTGAGCCGCGAAGGACGGCTCCTCGGGGAGGTCGAGCAGCCGGTTCTCGCGGATCACCACCTCCTTCAGACGACCCAGCGGGTGCTGGATGATGTTGATCCGCTCTCCGAGGGAGATCTTCCCCTGCACGCCGATCAGCCTCAGGAAGGTGGAAAAGGGCTCGGGCGCCCGCACGGCCACCAGGGCGTAGTCCAGGCGTTCGTCCGCCAGGAAGAAGCTCTCGGGATCGAGCGAGAAGCGGCGTACGGACATCGGAAAGCCGTCCCGGCCGCGCTGGTAGTCGAACTCCACCTGGCTGCGGTCGGCGACTTCCGCCGTTTCGAGCACGTGGTGGTTGGTGAGGAGGAGGCGCGGGGAGACCAGGAAGCCCGTGCCCAGGCTGGAACGGCCGTCGGGCAGCCGGGTCAGGATCCGGCCCACCGGGTTCACGGCGTCCAGGGCGAGGGTCAGGAACTCGACGCCCAGGAAATCGCGGGTCTCGCCGAGGACGCGCTCGAAGAGCGCGCTGCTGACCTCCGCGCTCGTCACCGCAGGCTTCTCCATCAGGTCGACGAGGGTCGAGGGAAGGAACTGCCGGGCTCCCTCCGAAGCCACGCGGCGGCGCACCTGGCCCATCAGGTGGTTGACCCGAGAAGCCATGCGCTCCGGGGTCTCGGCCTTCTCGTAGTCGCCCCGAGCGACGGCATCCATGTTGCGCCGACGGCGCTGCGAATGGGCCTGCCAGGCCCGTGCCGCGCGGCTCGCAGCGCCCAGGTCGAAGGCATAGCTCTCGGGTTGGGAGGGCGGAGGGGGAATCGCCATGGGGAGCTCCTCGAGATGCGTTGGGGGGTTGGCTCACGCCATTCTGCACCCCCGGCCGAGCGCGGAGTGTGAATTGCTTCACACGTCTCGATGAGGCTCGGTGGAACCTAGGTTCCAAGCGGGCCCACGCCTCTCGCTCTGGCTTGGGTCGGCTCTCGTGCCATCGTGCGAGCTGCTCGCCCTGCCGGGGTCGTCCTCGCTCCCGCTCGGAATCGCGGAAGACTTCGGATCTCCGAAACCATCGATCTCGGGATCGTTCCGCCACGGCCGCTCGTGCAGCGAGCCGGGCTACTCCAGGCCAGGGATGGGCCGCCCGATCTCGATCGAGGAGGCGGTGAAGAGTGCGTCGTCGAGCTTCGGATCGAGCTCGATGTCTTCGATACGCACCTCGGTGCGCGTGCCGCGCGTGCGATTCTCCACGATCAACAGCGTGGGCAGCCAGTGCCCCGCAACCGACCGGATCGCAGCTCGCGGAGCCGAGAGAACCTTGAAGGGCTCCTTCGCACCGGCTTTGAAGTAGCGCACCTCCAGGATCGACTGGTCGGACTTCGCAATGTAGAACTCCACGTGCGCGTACGCGGAACCGAAGCGAGGCCTACCCGCGATCACGTGAACCGCCTCCCCGAGAAGCTGGGCTGCGGGCCGGGCCTCGAGGTCGTAGTCGTCGACCCGCCTACGCTCGAAATCCTCGTACGTGAGATCCGTTCCCATGAACGCATCGGAACGGTGACTCACCGAGACTCTCCGGATGCGCTGCAGACTTCTGAGATATAGGAAGTGATCGTCGCCTCGGCCCTCGTTCTCGATGTTCAGGATCGTGGTTCCGCGCAGGTACTCCGGCTCCAGGAAGCGGCCCAGGCTGTGAAGGCGCCCCTCGATGGTCTTCGTCGCTACCGCGACCTTGCGCCGGCTCTCGTCTCCGACCCGGTTCCGCATCACGATGTGGATCACCTGCCGAGAGCTCAGCCCGTAGCGATTCTCGAAGGCGGAAGACAGGACCTCCCGCGGGTCGGGCCAGGATCCGTCTCGCGGCTCGCCAAGCGCGGCCACAGGCCCTCGGACCAGGAGGCAGAGGGCCAGGGCCAGCGACAGTCCCCGGCGGGTCGATTCACTCACGAGCCTGCCTCACCAAGCGGAAGACGCACCTCGACCGAGGTCCCCAGCCCCGGCTCTGACTCGATCGAAATAGACCCGTTCATCTCCTTCACGAGATCCGTCACCACCGACAGACCCACGCCGAAGCCCCCTTTTCCCAACCGGGTGCTGAAGAACGGCTGGAAGACCCGTTCTCGCAGATCTCGACTCATTCCCACCCCGCGATCGTCGACTCGAAAACACAGCCGAGCGCCCTCTCCACGGACCGTCAGCTCGACCACTTCGTTCTTCGGGCTTGCTTCCAAGGCGTTCTCCAGGAGATTCTCCAGAACGCGGAGCAGCTGCCCGCCTGTTCCCGCGAGGCGGGGAAGGCTTGGATCCGTCCTCGCAGAAATCCTGCCCATCCCATGACTTCGAGAAGCACGAACGACGGCCCTATCCACGACGTCTCCGATCGCGCAATGACGACCACCCACGACCTCGCGAGTCTCGGCCAGGAAGCTCCGGAGCATGGAGCGCACTTCCAGCGCGAGGTCTCGTATGGTGATGGCATCGAGACCTGATGGACACGAGCCGAGATCGCGGCCCAGAGACTCCGCCAGCAGCTGAATTACGCCGATCGGCTTCCCAAGGTCATGAATCAAGCCGGCGCCGATTCTGCCCCGGGTTGCCATTCGCTCCGCCGCGACAAGCGACCGCGCGAGCCCCGCATTGTGGATGCACGCGGCTGCATGCCAACCGAGCTGCTCTACGCATCGGATCTCTCGGGGATCGAGCGGGAGGCCGCTCTTGCGATTCGCTACGAAGCAGCAGCCCATCAGCGCCTCCGAACTCCACAGCGGAAGCAGGAGCTCTACGCCATTCTCTTGGAGCAGCTCCCCCCCTTGCCCTCCTCCCGCCTGATACTCAGGCAGGTAGGTCGCTCC
>CAZYOL010000292.1:0-5212 GCA_964649065.1 uncultured Spirochaetales bacterium | reverse complement strand
CGCCCCCGAGATCCGTCAGGTAGAGGTCGGCGCGCCCGCGCCGCGTCGAGCTGAAGGCCAGCTTCCGCGCGTTGGGTGCCCAGCTCGGCGACTCGTCACTGCGCGGATGGTCGATCAGCGGCACGTTGACCTCTCCGTTGGGATCGATCAGCCAGATGTCGAACTGCCCACCCACGCGCGTCTCGTAGGCGATCCAACGCCCGTCGGGCGACCAGGCCGGGTGGGTGTTGTAGCTGCCTTGATAGGTGAGACGCCGAACGCCGGAGCCATCGGCGTTCATCACGTAGATCTGCGGGGAGCCGGTGCGATCCGAGACGAAGGCGAGCTGGCGGCCCTCCGGGGACCAGCTGGGCGAGACGTGCAGTGCCCCTCCGCCGGTCAGCTGGCGCAGATTCCGCCCGCGCGCGTCGGCGGTGAAGATGTCGGAGCGACCGGACTGGGCCAGGACCAGGGCCAGCCGCCCACCCTCCGGGTCGAAGACGCCGCGGAACTGCGAGCTCCCGCCGTTCAGCTGCGGCAGCAGCCGCCCGGGGGCGCGCTGCGAGCGGCTCGAGACGAAGAGCAGCGGGCGCCCGTACTGCCGGTAGGAGGTGTACAGGATCGCGTCACCCTGGGGGGACCAGGACGGCAGCGCGTTGATGGAGCGGTTGGCGGTCGCGGGGCGGGGGTTGGAGCCGTCCGCGTCCATGACCCAGATCTCGCGGCTGCCGCTGCGGTCCGAGACGAAGGCGATCTCCGTGCTCGACACGCCGCGCACGCCCAGGAAGGCGCCGACGACCTCGTCGGCCAGGCGCCGCGCCACGCGCGCGGGGTCGTCGTCTCCCGCCTGGCGGTAGCGCTTGCGCACGAGAGCCGTGCAGCCCGCAGTGTCCCAGACGATGAAGTCCACTCCCAGCTGCTTGGAGTCGCGCCGGATCGCGCCCTGGACCAGCGCGTCGGCGCCGATCTGCGACCAGCCCGAGCAGTCGATCTGGCGTTCGAGCGAGCTGGTGACGACGGGGCCGAGGAAGGCCTCGGGATCGAGCAGCTGGAAGGAGCCCGAGAACTCGAGGGCCGCGGCGATGTCGTCGCGCATGCGCTGGCTCTGCGAGGTCGCCCCGCCCGGCGTGCGGTCGGCGAAGGTCTGGAGCGCGACCCGGAAGGTCTTGGCCGAGCCGGGCGTGACGATCACGGGCGGGCGGGAGGCTCCCCGCGAAGGCAGGGCCAGCACGAGCGCTGCCAGCGCGAGACCGACGAAGCGGAACGAAGTCACCCTAGCCATCAGAATCCCTCCTCGGGGGTGAAGACGAAGGGCCAGTCCCCGGCCTTGGGAGGGGAAGGCAGCGGGCTGGCCTTGCGAATGCCGCGGATCACTCCCTCGTCGTACCAGGGATTCCCGGAGCGGCGCACGATGTCCGGGTCGCCCAGCACGTTGCCGCTCGAGTCGAGCGTCACGAGGACGTGGGTCTCGAGCGGCTGGAGCCGAAATCCCGGCGGCACGATCCAGTAGCGCCGCACGTGGATCTCGGTCTTGCGCATCCAGGCTGCGACGACCGGATCGACCCGCGCGCCCGCCGTGCCCGCCTGCGGGGAGGCCTCGCTCGGCGCCTCGACGACCGGCTCCGGAGCCGGCGGGGCCGAGTCGTCCTCGGCCCGGAGCTGGGCCAGCACGTCCTCGTAGCTGGCGGCCGCGGGCTGCTGGGTGGGCAGCTCCGAGGGATCGAGCTCTCGCCGCCGCGGCTTGGGCTCCGGCGCCCTCGGCTTCGGCTCCCGCGACTCGGCCGGCAGCACCGTCTTCTTCACGGGCACCTTGGCGACGGCCGGCGCGGGGCGCGGCGGCGCGGGGCTGCGTGGCGGATCGGGGCGCGGGGGCGCGGGCCTGGGCGGGGTCGCGGCGCGGGGCATCACGACCAGGTCGACGGCGATCACCTCCGGCGGCGCGACGTCCCAGGAGCTGGCCGGCACCCAGCCCAGCAGGGCGATTCCCCCCAGGTGAAGCACGGCGGAGAGGGCGACCAGCCGGCGCAGCTCCCGCGCGCGCAGGGGGGCCGAGGGATCCGCCAGCGCCACCAAGAGGGCTACTCGGGCTCCGTGACCATGCCGAGCTTGCTCGCGCCGGCCTCGCGCGCGGCGGCGAGCGCCACCACCACCTGCTGGTAGCGGGCGTCCTTGTCGGCGCGCAGGAAGACCTCGCGCGTGCCGCGACCCTCGAAGATGGCCTCGAGCTTGGCGCGCAGCTCGGCGGCCGGGATCTCGTGCTTGGCCAGGTAGTAGCTGCCGTCCTTGCGCACCGTGAGCACCAGCGGCTCGTCCTGCACGCGAATCGGCTGGGTGGTGGTCTCGGGCAGGTCGACGTCGACGCCCTGCAACATCATCGGCGCCGTGACCATGAAGATGATCAGGAGCACCAGCATCACGTCGACGAAGGGCGTGACGTTGATCTCGGACATGGGCCGGTGCGTGGATCCCGAGCGCTGGAGAGCCGGCATCGCTAGCTCCCGGCCGCGCGGGCGGCCCCCGCGGAGCCGGAGGCCAGACGCTTCAGGTCGGCCTCGTACTCCTCGCGGAAGACCTCGACGGAGGCGGTCAGGCTGCGCAGCGTCCCGATGAAGTGGTTGTAGAAGATGGTGGCCGGGATCGCCGCGAAGAGGCCGATGGCCGTGGCGATCAGGGCCTCGGCGATGCCGGGAGCCACCACGGCGAGGCTGGCCGAGCCCGCGCGACCGATGCCCTGGAACGCATTGATGATGCCGATCACGGTGCCGAAGAGGCCGATGAAGGGCGCCGAGCTGCCGGTGGTGGCCAGGAAGCCGAGCCGGCGCTCGAGGCGCTGGACCTCTCGCGATGCGACCCAGGCGATCTGCCGGACCAGCTGGGGGACGTGGGCCGGGTCCACGGCATGCGTCGAGGTGAGCCCCTGCATGCGCCCGCGGCGACTCAGCTCGCCGTAGACGGCCGTGAACATGCTGGCCAGCGGGCTCGCGTCGAGCTGCCGCGCCGCCTCGTAGGCCGCGTCCAGCGAGCCCTCGTGATACACCTCCAGGAAGGCCTCGCTATCCTGGGCTGCGCGCCGCAGCTCCCGCCATTTGAAGACGATGATCGCCCACGACAGGACGGACAGGAGCACGAGTAGCCCGATGACGAGCTGGACGACCCAGCTCGCCTGGAGAACCAGGCTCAGCGCATCGAGGCTCGCGAGACGTCCCCCCATCGCCGCCCCGACGATGATGCACTTCATCAATTTCTCACCCGCAGTGCTCGGACGAGTCTAGGCAACGCAGGCCGGCCCGAGCAACTACACGGAATGCAAGCGAAAGGAGCCAAGATGCAGGTCGGCGTCGACGCCGCAGCGGCCCAGGAGGCGCGAGTCGAGCTGCTCGCCCTCCTGCTCATGGAGACGCAGGACGGAGAGCCGCGGCTGCCGTCTCGAGCAGCTGCGATCGATCAGGCGCTGGGAGGCGCCATCCAGGAGGTCTTCCGGACCGGGGACTTCCGGGGCAAGCGCGGCCAGACGCTGACACTCTACCCCGGAGGGGCGATCCCGGCGTCGCGGCTCTTGCTGGTGGGCCTGGGCCAGGACTCCGAGCTGGACGACGACGCCCTGCGCGCGGCGGCGGGCTCGGTGGTGGGGCGCGCCGGCCGCGCCCAGAGCGCCGCCCTGCTGCCCCCCGCCCAGCGCCGGGCCCGGACCCCTGCGGCGTGGCAGGCCATGGCCGAAGGCGCCGTGCTGGCCCGCTATCGCTTCGACACCTACCGCAAGCGCGAGGAGGAGGAGGAGGAGCAGCAGCAGGGCGGGCTCGAGAGCCTGGCCCTCTCCATCGATCGCCCCGCCGATCTGCGGGCCGCCCGTGCGGCCGTGAAGACCGGGGTGATCCTGGCGGAGTCCCAGAACCTGGCCCGCGAGCTGTCGAACCTGCCGCCCAATGCCCTGACTCCGGCGGAGCTGGCCCGGGCGGCCCAGGAGATGAGCAAGGAGGTCGGCCTCAAGGTCCGCGTGCTCGGCCCGGCCGAGCTCGAGCGGCGCAAGATGGCGGCGATCCTGGCCGTGGGCGGAGGCAGCGAGCACCGGCCGCGCCTGGTCGTGATGGAGCACAACGCGCCCAAAGGGCGGAGCCGCAGCGGCCGCCGCCTGCCGACGGTCTGCTTCGTCGGCAAGGGCATCACCTTCGACTCCGGCGGCATCTCGATCAAGCCGGCTCCGGCCATGGACGAGATGAAGCACGACATGTCCGGCGCCGCGGCCGTCATCGGCGCCATGCGCGCCTGCGCCCTGCTGCGCGTTCCCGTCCACGTGATCGGCATCGTCGGAGCCGCCGAGAACATGCCGAGCGGATCGGCCTATCGCCCCGGCGACATCGTGACCAGCATGTCCGGCAAGACCATCGAGGTCCTGAACACCGACGCCGAGGGACGCGTGGTCCTGGCCGATGCCCTGCACTACGCCATCGAGGAGTTCGCGCCGGAGGCGATCGTCGACCTCGCCACCCTGACGGGGGCCTGCGTCGTGGCCCTGGGCAGCCAGGCGACGGGGCTCTTCGGCAACCACGATCGGCTGATCGAACGCGTGCGCAAGGCCGGCGAGGCGACGGCAGAGCGCGCCTGGCCCATGCCCCTCTGGGCCGAGCACCGCAAGGCCGTGAAGAGCGAGGTGGCCACCGTCAAGAACGTCGCCGGCCGCGAGGCCGCCGCGTCGACGGCCGCGGCCTTCCTGGCGGCCTTCGTAGGCGACACACCGTGGGTTCACCTGGACATCGCGGGCACCGGCTGGACGGGCAAGCCCAGCCCCTATCAGCCGCGGGGCGCGACGGGCGTCGGAGTGCGCCTGCTGCTGGAGCTGCTGAAGGACTGGAAGAAGGCGAAGCTCGACTGAGGCCGCGCCCTCGCCGCAGCAGAGGTCTGCTACGTTTCGCCTCTCGAGGCCGTCGCCCTTGAGTGCTCGCGATTCCCGCCCCCCTGCCGCCGAGGCCCAGCCGCCGGAGCCGCGCCTGCCGGCCGTCCGCGCGGGCGGCCTGGAGCCCGCAGACGCGCTCACCCGCTACACCGCCGAGCTCCGCAGCTACCCGCCGATCTCGCGGGAGGAGGAGCACGAGCTGGCGGTGCGCTGGGTCGAGCACGGGGACCTCGAGGCCGCGCGGAGCCTGGTGCTCGCGAATCTGCGGCTGGCGGTCAAGATCGCCATGGAGTACCGCCGCGCCTGGACCAACGTCCTCGACCTGATCCAGGAGAGCAACGT
>CAZYOL010000291.1:833-5277 GCA_964649065.1 uncultured Spirochaetales bacterium | reverse complement strand
GGCGCGACGCGGGCCGCCGCGCCCAGATGCGGGGAGGACTGCGGTGAACTACGCGGTTTCCGAGAAGCACGGCGAGACGCTGCGCATCGGCCTGCGCGAAGTCGGCGAGGGCCACTACGAGATCCAGATCGAAGGGCGCACCATCCAGGTGGACGCCGCCCGCAGCGGTCCGACCGTCTACTCGATCATCGAGGACGGCAGGCAGTTCGAGGTGATGCTCGACGAGAAGGGGGCCCACGGCTTCGACGTGCTGGTCTCGGGGCGCCTCTTCCACCTGGAATCCCAGGACGAGCGCAGCCAGCTGCTCGCTGCCTCCACCGCCGGGGGCAGCAGCGGGCCCCAGCGGGTCGAGGCGGAGATGGCCGGCAAGGTCGTGAAGGTGGCCGCCGCCGTCGGCGAGTCCGTGGGCTCCGGCCAGGGCGTGGTGGTGGTCGAGGCCATGAAGATGGAGAACGAGATCTCCTCGCCGATCGAGGGCGAGATCAGCGAGATCGGCGTCGCCGAGGGCCAGACGGTGGAGCCCGGCGACCTGCTCTTCGTCGTCACGCCGTCGGCGGTCTCGGAGGACGCCTCGAGCTGAGGGCGCGTCCGATCCTGATCGACACGGACGCCGGCAGCGACGTCGACGACGTCCTGGCGCTGGCCCTGGCCCTCTCCGAGCCCGAGCTGCTGGATCCGGTCGCCGTCACGACGGTGGGTCGCCGGGGTCGCGTGCGGGCCCGGGTGGCGGCGAGCCTGCTGGCGCTGGCGGGCCGGTCCGAGATCGAGGTCTGCGTCGGGGCCGAGCAGCCGCTGCTGCGGGCGCCGGCGCGCTTCAACTGGTTCGAGCACGAGGAGGCCTGCGTGGCCCCGGCCGCCGCGGCGGTCTCGGACCAGCCGGCCGCCGAGCGCATCGTGCGGGCCGCCCACGAGCGGCCGGGTCTCGAGATCTTTCCCATCGGTCCCCTCACCAACCTGGCCCGGGCGCTGGCCCTCGACCCCGGGCTGCCCGGCCGCGTCGCCGGGCTGACCGTCATGGGCGGCCACCTGCGCGAGGTGCGCATCGGCGCGCTGCTGGCGCCCTACGGCGTGGACTACAACCTGTGCTCCGATCCCGAGGCCAGCGTGGCGGTGCTGGGCGCCGGCTTCCGGATCACGTTGGTGCCGGCGGACGTCACCCTGAGGACCTGGCTCCGCCCGCGCGACGTGGAGGCCCTGGCGGGGGCCGGGCCCGTCGCCCGCGAGCTGGCCCGTCAGATCCGCATCTGGTCCCCGGTCCAGCGGCGCGTCTTCACGGCCCTGGGAGGAACGCTCGATCCGGAGAACGCGGCCTTCCTGCACGACCCGCTGACCCTGCTCGCGGCCATCGATCCGAGCCCGCTGGGCTTCGAGGAGCTGCGCGTGGCTGCGACCGTCGAGGCTGGGGTGCTGCGGACGCACGAGTCGCGGGAGATCGGGACGCCCATGCGCGTGGCCACCTCCGTCGACGCCGACGCGGCCCGCGAGGCGATCCTCCGGCGCCTGCTGCGGCTCTAGCCCACGCCGAGACGCACCCGGCGCCGACGCCCCGGTGCCGGGCGGGGAGGACGGGCTAGGTCGCCGGGCTGCGCTCGTCCGCCTTGCGCCGGCGCGGGCTGAAGATCCAGGCCACGCCGACCCCGAGCAGGTAGAGCCCGATCATCGGCACGGCCAGGAAGATCTGGCTCACCCAGTCCGGCGGCGTCAGGATCGCGGCGGTGACGAAGACCGCCAGCACCGCGTAGGGGGTACCCCGCCACAGGGTGCGGGCGTCGACGATGCCGGTGACCGCCAGGAAGAAGACCACGACGGGCAGCTCGAAGGCCGTGCCGAAGGCCAGGAAGAGCCGGGTGGTGAGGGCGAAGACCTCCCGCATGGTCCAGGCCGACTCCACGAAGTCGCTGTCGAACTGGGTGAAGAAGTCGAACATCAGCGGGAAGACCAGGGCGTAGCCGAAGATGGCGCCGCCGGAGAAGAGCAGGCTCGACACCAGCACGAAGGGGATGACGGCGTGCTTCTCGGCTTCGTAGAGGCCGGGGGCGATGAAGGCCCAGATCTGCCAGAAGGTCACCGGCAGCGACAGCACGAAGCCGGCCAGCAGCGCGCACTTGAGATAGGTGAAGAAGATCTCGGTGGGGGCGATGGCCTGGAGCTTGCCGCCCTCGGGCCCCAGCGCCGCCACGGCCGGCTCCATCAGGAAGCCGAAGATCTGCTCCTTCCAGTGCCAGGCCAACACCGCGCCGAGGGTGATCCCGAGCACGACGCGAAACAGGCGATTGCGCAGCTCGGCCAGGTGGGCCGTGAGCGGCAGCCTCGTCTCATCCACCGGCCGGCCCGGTCGAAGCCTTCTCAGCGCTCTCCGCCGGGCCCTGTGCCGTCTCCGCCTGCGGCTCCTCGGAGTCCGGGGAGCTCGGGTCGATCTTGGCGGAATCGGTGGCGTCCAGGAACTCGCGCTTCAGGTCCGTCGAGGCGCGGCGGAACTCGGCCAGGCTGCGACCCAGCGAACGCGCCAGCTCGGGCAGGCGCTTCGGGCCCAGCACGAGCAGGGCGATGCCGAGAATCACCAGGATCTCGGTAGTCCCGATTCCGAACATGGGAGAAGGCTAAGTCACCGTCTGGGGGGGTGCTATCGGGCGCGCGGGTGGCTTGCGGGGGCCCGGGCTCCCTGCCCGGGGCCCCCCCCAAGCGCCCCCCCAAAACCCCCGCTAGGCCGCCCGCGCGGCCTCCGCCTCGGCCACCAGCTCGAGTCCCACGAAGAAGCGTCCGTCGCGCTCGGCCCGGCACCACACCACGCGTTCGATGGCCGAGCGGGCGGGCCGCCCGTCGACGTCGCGCAGCGTCACCCGCAGCAGGTCGCCGACCTGCTGCCGGTCGTCCACGCCGATGCACATGCCCGACCGGCTGTAGTCGCGCGTGAATCCGATGCGCGAGCCGCCGTCGCCCACGGCGCGCGGGAAGGGCGCGTAGTCGACGATGCGAACCGCCTCGGTGCGCGGCTCCCGACGCACGCGGAAGACCCCCTCCGGGCGACTGGGCTGCTGGAGGAACGGGGAAGATGCCATCGCAGGCCTCCTAGAGCTCCGCTGCCCGAACAGCGGGAGGGGATTGGGCCAGCAGGACGTCGCTGGCCTCCGAGCCGGCCTCGGTCGCACCCACCTCGATCAGGGCCAGCAGCTCCTTCACGAGCTCGGGATCGAACTGGATGCCGGCGAAGCGCCGCAGCTCGTCCATGACGCGCTCCTGATTCAGGGCGGCGCGGTAGGGCCGGTCGCAGCTCATGGCGTCGAAGGCATCGGCGACGGAGACGATGCGCGCGATCTGCGGGATCTCCTCGCGGGCCAGCCCGTCCGGGTAGCCGGTGCCGTCCCACCACTCGTGGTGGTGGCGGATCGCCATCTCGATGGGGCCGGGGATGCCCAGCGGCGAGAGCAGGCGCGCGCCGATCTCCGGGTGCTTCTCCACCAGCGCGCGCTCCGCCGGCTCGAGAGCCCCGGCGCGCAGCAGCAGATCCGTGGGCACGCCGACCTTGCCCAGGTCGTGCAGGAAGGCGGCGATGCGAACCTGCTCCCGCTCTTCGGGACCGAGGCCGAGGCGCTCGGCGATCAGGCTGCCGAAGAGCGCCACGCGCCGGGCGTGGCCCCGCATGAAGCGGTCCTTGGTCTCGATGGTCTCGGCCAGGACCTCCAGGAACTCGATGGTGCGCGGAGCCTCGTCGCGGCCGTTCAGGTCGAGGCTGCCCCTCTCTTCGAGGATCTCGCCGAGGCGGCGCTGCAGCCCGCGGCTCTGCTGGACGTCTTCGAGGATCGCCTCGGCCTCGCGGTCGCGGCCCACCACGCGGCCCAGCTCTTCGAGGAAGCCCGCCAGCCGCGCCCGGGCGTGCTGGCGCTTCAGGGTTCGCACCACGGCCGCAGTCACCTGGACCACGTCGAAGGGCTTCTGCAGATAGTCCGAGATGCCCGCGCGGATGCCCTCGGCCGCGCTCTCGACCGAGCCGCAGCCGGTGATCACGATGACCTCGGTCATCGGGAACTCACTGCGGACGGTGCGCATCAGGTCCTGGCCGTTCATGCCGGGCATGTTGAGATCGACGGTCATCAGCTCGACGGGCTCGCGGGCCAGCAGCTCCAGGGCGGCGGCGCCGGTCGGGGCCTGCAGGACGCGGTGCTGGGGGGCCAGGATCATGCGCAGCGACTCGCGGGGACCGGCCTCGTCGTCGACGACGAGGACGGTCGCGTGCAGGTCGTCGATGCGATCGGACACGTCCGGCTCCCCCATTCGGGGGGTGCCAGCAGCAAGGGCCGTGCCGGCCTCCGCTCCTCCGGCAGAATCGTCGCCAAGTGCCCGCGAGGGCGATGGAATTTCTTTGGGCCCCGGGCCCGGGCCCGCCCCGCCGGCCCCCCGCCGCGCGGTGCGGGCGGGCCCCCCCCCGCCCCCCCCGAGCCCCCGC
>CAZYOL010000291.1:0-823 GCA_964649065.1 uncultured Spirochaetales bacterium | reverse complement strand
GGTCGCCTTGGGGGTGGTTGGGTGTTTTTTTTTTTTTGCGCCGGGGGCGGGGGCGGGCGGCCGGGGCCCACCGCTGGGCGTTCCGGGCGGAACACCCCGGACCCCCACTGTGCCGCAGGGCCTTGGAATGTCTCCCGAATCTCGGGTGTTCCGAACGGAACGCCTCAGTCGAGGCGGTGCAGCTTGTAGCGGTCCATCTTGAGCTTCAGCGAGCGGCGCGTGATGCGCAGCGCCTGCGCGGCGCGGGTCTGGTTCCAGGCCGCCGCCTCGAGGGCCTCGAGCAGCAGCGAGCGCTCGAAGTCGCCCACGGCCTCCTCGAAGCCGAGCTGGCCGCTGCGGACGCCTTCGCTCAGGCCCTCGAGCTGTGCGGCCCGCACCAGGTTCTGGGGCAGGTCGGCGAGCTCCAGGCTGTCCCCTTCGGCCAGGGCCACCCCGTGCTCCAGGGCGGTGCGCAGCTCGCGCACGTCGCCGGGCCAGGGGGCCCGCTCCAGAGCGTGCAGGGCCGGCGGCGAGATGCGCGCAGGCCCGGCGCCCGCCTCGCGCCGGGCCTCGGCGAGGAAGTGCTCGGCCAGGCGGCGGATGTCCTCGCGCCGGCGACGCAGCGGCGGCATCTCCACCGGCACGACGTTCACCCGGTAGTAGAGGTCGGCGCGGAAGCGGCCCTCGGCCACCTCGCGCTCCAGGTCGCGGTTGGTCGCGGCCAGCACGCGCACGTCGACGTCGATGGGGCCGCCGCCGCCGATCCGCTCGATGCAACGCTCCTGCAGGGCGCGCAGGAGCTTGGCCTGGACCCCCGCCGACAGCTCGCCGATCTCGTCGAGGA
>CAZYOL010000290.1:0-5281 GCA_964649065.1 uncultured Spirochaetales bacterium | reverse complement strand
AGCACCGGAGCGCCCGCGCGCCGGGCGGCGTCGATCAGGGCGCCGAGGTTCGCCGCGAGGGGCTCGCGAGCGCGCAGCACCCGGGGGTCGTCCTCTGCCAGCAGGCGCGGCGCGGCCGGGCCCGGGCTGCGGTCCAGGGCGGGGGTGCCGAGCGCGCCGCGCAGCAGCTGCTCCAAGGCCTGACCGAGGGCCGTGGACGAGAGCGCGACCCAGGCCCGGATCTGCGCCAGGCCCGGCGATCCCCCCGTGACGATCGAGGCCGGACCGAAGGGCCCGACCACCTCGTTGTGGCCGGCATAGACGACCAGCGCGTCGGGCTCGAGGAGCTGGGCGTCGCGCGCCGCGATGCGCAGCAGGTGCGAGCTGGCTCCCGGCAGCGCGGCGTTCACGACGCGCACGCGGGCGGCCGGGCCGGAGAGCATCAGCTCCAGGAAGCGCGCCAGCCCGTAGCCGAAGTCCAGATCGCCGAAGGCCGCCGAGCCCCCGAGCAGCACCACGCGCCGCTCCCCCGGCGCGCGGCGCCGGGGGATGCGCACCGGCTCCGGGTGGATCTGATAGCCGGGCGAGAAGAAGCGGCGACCGAAGTCCGGATTCGAGCTCCAGGCCTGCCCGTCGGCGGTCGCCACGAAGAAGCGCAGGTCGCGCCGGGCCCCGGCCAGTCGCAGCCCGCCTTCCAGGACCAGCAGGAAGACCAGGGGTGCCGTCAGCGCCAGGGCCAGCCGGGCCGCCCACTCGCGCACCGCCCGCTACTCGACGAAGATGGCGCCGCGCATGCCCTCGACGGCGTGGTAGTGACAGAAGAAGCCGTAGACCCCCGGCCGATCCAGTCGGAAGCTGCGCTCGTCGCCCTCCGCCGTCTCTTCCAGCGGGTTGGCCGGATCGGCGCTGGGCGCGCCGTCCGCGAGCACCCCGACGCCCAGGGGATGCACCTCGAAGGGGCCCTCGAAGCGCACGCGGGCTCCCGCCGAGATGCGCAGGCAGGCGGGCACGTAGTCGTAGCCGTGGACGCCGCCGAAGCCGATCTCCACCTCGCTGCGACCCCGGGCGTCCTCGGCCTGCGAGAGTCGGCAGCCGTTCACCTCGGGCTCTCCGCAGCCGATTGCGCAGGCCGCGGCGAGCAGCACCCGTCGACTAGAGCAGGTCCGAGGCACCCAGGCTCCCGTAGCTGCGCAGGCGCCGCCCGCGATGCAGCAGGAAGGCCCCGAGGCCCAGGGGCCCGAGCAGCAGCGCCGGCACGAGGTAGGGGCGGGGCTCCAGGCGCAGGCGCCGGGACTCGCGGACGATCCAGGCGCCGACGAAAAGATCGAAGGCCAGGTAGTGGGTCCAGCCCGCCAGGAAACCCAGATCGGTGGCGAGGGCGGCCTTCAGGGCCGCCAATCCGAGCCCGAGGGGAGGCGCCGTGAGCAGCGCCGCCGAGATCAGCACGGCGTAGACGAGGCAGAGCCCGATGCAGATCGCCGAGTGCCCGGCCGCGCGCAGGCCCAGCTTCGAGTGGGGCGCGCCCAGCCACAGCAGCCACCAGGGCAGCACCGCCAGGTTGAGCAGCGTGAAGGCGATCTCGGCGAGCACCGACCCGCCTCAGGGATCCAGGCGCACGATCTCGTAGTCCTCGATGACCGGGTTGGCCAGGAGCTTCTCGCAGAGATCGCCGAGGAGCGCCCGGGCGCGCTCCGGGTCGGGCTCGTCCAGCTCGACCTCGAAGAGCTTGCCCTGCCGGACCGCTCGTACGGCGCCGTAGCCGAGCGAGGTGCTCGCCCGCTGGATCGCCTTGCCCTGGGGATCGAGGACCCCGCCCTTCAGCGTCACGTGCACAAAGGCCTTCACCGCCCCCCTCCTTCGGCCAGCGTGCGCTCGAAGATGGCATCGACGTGGCGCAGCGACTCTTCCAGTCGAAAGGCCCGCTCGATCTCCTCCTTCGAGAGCAGCTCGGTGATCTCGACGTCGGCCAGAATCCGCTCGCGCAGCTCGCCGCCGCGGTCCCAGGTCTCCATGGCGTGGCGCTGCACCCGCGCGTAGGCCTCCTCCCGGCTCAGCCCCTTGCCGGTGAGGGCCAGCAGCAGCGTGCCGCTGTAGGCCAGGCCCCGCGTCAGCTCCAGGTTGGCGCGCATGCGCTCCGGTGAGACGACCAGGCCCTCGACCAGACCGGCGCTGCGCTGCAGCATGAAATCGAGGGTGGCCGTGGCGTCGGGGAAGATCACGCGCTCGACCGAGGAGTTGCTGATGTCGCGCTCGTGCCAGAGCGCCTGGTTCTCCATGGCGGAGACCGCGTAGCCCCGCAGGACGCGGGCCAGCCCCGACACGTTCTCCAGGCGCCAGGGGTTGCGCTTGTGCGGCATGGCGGAGGAGCCCTTCTGGCCGCTGCCGAACTCCTCCTCGACCTCGCGCACCTCGGTGCGCGCCAGGTGCCGGAGCTCGACGGCCAGCTTGTCCAGGCTCGAGGCGATGCCGGCCAGCACGGCCATCAGGGCCGCGTGTCGATCGCGCTGCACGACCTGGGTGGCGGCAGGCTCGAAGCCGATGCCGAGCCGGGCGCAGACGGCCTCCTCCACCTCGGGGGGGAGGTGGGCGAAGGTGCCGACGGCACCGGAGATCTTCCCGACGCTGGCCTCGGCCAGCGCTCCCTGCAGCCGCCGGCGCTGGCGTCGCATCTCCGACCAGAAGACCAGCAGCTTCAGGCCGAAGGTGGTGGGCTCCGCGTGGACGCCGTGGGTGCGGCCGATGCAGGGCGTGTGCCGGTGCTCCTCGGCACGGCGCAGCAGCACCTCCGCCAGCCGGTCGACGCCCTCGAGGAGATGGGCCCCGGCGTCGCGGATCTGGAGGGCCAGCGCCGTATCGAGCACGTCCGAGGAGGTCATGCCGTAGTGGATCCAGCGCGAGGCCGGGCCGACCCGCTCGGCGACGGCGGTCAGGAAGGCGATCACGTCGTGCCGCACGCGGCTCTCGATCTCGGCGACGCGCTCGGGGTCGCAGCCGGCGCGCGCCCGGATCTCCCCGAGGGCCTCGGCGGGAATCAGGCCGCGTTCGGCCTGCACCTCGCAGACGGCCAGCTCGACGTCCAGCCAGCGCCGGTACTTGCCGGCCTCGGACCAGATCTCGCGCAGCGCAGGCCTGGAGTAGCGATCGATCACCTCAGGCGGCCCGCACGAACACGTAGCAGAGGAAGAGGTAGTAGAGGACCGGGATCCCCAGCAGGGCGGAGTCGATCCGGTCGAGCACGCCGCCCATGCCGGGCAGCAGGGAGCCCGCATCCTTGCGGGCCGCGTCGCGCTTGAGCATCGACTCGAGCAGGTCGCCCACCATTCCCGCCACGGCCACCAGGCCGGCGAAGGGCAGCGCCACGGCCCAGGGCAGGGCGGCCGAGGCCTGGGGCCAGGCCAGGTCGCAGAGGCCCTTGGCCACGAAGCCCACGAAGACCCCGGCGATCACGCCCCCCACGGCGCCCTCGATGGTCTTGCCGGGCGAGATGCGCGGGGCGAGCTTGCGGCGGCCGTAGGCCCGCCCCGCGAAGTAGGCACCGGCGTCGCAGCCCACGACCGCGCACATCACGAAGATCATCAGGAAGGCGCCCGTCTCGGGCACGATCCCCAGCTCGGCCGCAAGGCCCGGGCTCCAGCGCGAGGACACGGCCCCGTCGATGTCGCGCAGCACGACCGCGTGGGCCAGCAGCCAGGCGACGTAGAAGATGCCGAAGATGGTCCCGGACATGCTCGCCAGGGCTTCGGTGATCTGGGCCTTGCCGACCTGCAGCACCATCACCGCCAGCAACGAGGCCGTCATCAGCAGCGTCGCGTGGTACTCGGCGCCGAAGTACATCACCAGGGGCACGGCCGCTCCGGCGGCGAGGCCGAAGCCGCGCAGCGGATGGGCACCCTTGTCCTCGATCAGCCCGTAGATCTCGCTCTGGGCCAGCAGGATCAGCAGCATCACCACGGCCAGGAAGGGGATCCCCCCGAGAAAGGTCACGTAGATCACGACCGGGATCATCACGCCGGCCGTGAGCAGACGTGCGGGCAGATCGCTGCCCTTCGGCTTCGCCGCGGGCAGGGGCGTCGGGGGCCTGGGGTGGATCGGGGCCGCGCCCGCCGCGCTCGGGTCGCCCGGCAGGGCGGGCTCGCTCACTCGCCCTCTCCCGCCGGCCCGGCGGCTCTGCCCGTGTGTCCGAATCCGCCCTGACCGCGCATGGTGTCATCGAGAGCCGGGACTTCGTCCCACTCGGCGCCAACGACCGGGGCGATCACGAGCTGCGCGATCCGGTCGCCGCGCCTCACGGTGAAGGGCTCGTCGCCGAGATTCCACACGATGACGCGCACCTCCCCGCGGTAGTCCGAGTCTATCGTACCGGGAGCATTGGGAAGCACGAGACCGTGGCGCAGGGCCAGCCCGCTGCGCGGACGGACCTGCGCCTCGTGGCCCTCCGGAAGGGCCAGCGCGAAGCCGGTGGGCACCACGCCGCGCTGCCCGGGCGCCAGCACCAGCTCCTTCTCCAGAGCCGCGTGGAGGTCGTAGCCCGCCGATCCCGGTGTCGCCCGGGAGGGCAAGGGCAGGCCCTCGGCGCCGGGCAGCCGGGTGATGCGCACCCGGACCCGGGCGCTCAGGCCTGGGCCTTCTCGGCCGCCTCCGCGAGCGCCTCTTTGCGCGACAGGCGGATGCGGCCGGAGGGATCGATCTCGATGCACTTGGCCAGCACCTCGTCCCCCTCCTGGACCACGTCGGTGACCTTCTCGACCCGGCCCTCCGCCAGATGGCTGATGTGGATCAGCCCGTCCGTGCCCGGGAAGATCTCGACGAAGGCTCCGAAGTCCGTGATGCGCTTCACCTTGCCGAGATAGATGCGCTCCAGCTCCGCCTCCTGGGTGAGCTCGCGCACCATCGCCTCGGCGCGGGCCAGGGCCTCCTGGTCGGGCGAGAAGATCGTGACCTGGCCCGAGTCGTCGATGTCGATCTTGGTGTTGGTGGTGTCCTGGATGGCGCGGATGACCTTGCCGCCGGGCCCGATCACGTCACGGATGCGGTCGGGCTTGATGCCGATCACCTGCACCCGAGGCGCGTAGCGGGAGAGCTCGGGCCGCGGCTGGAAGCCCTCGAAGTCCTGGGCCGTCTCCGAGGCCATACACTCGAGGATGTGGAGCCGGCCCTGACGGGCCTGCTCCAGGGCGCGCTCCATGACCTCCCAGTCGACGCTGCGGACCTTGATGTCCATCTGCAGCGCCGTGACGCCGTTCGGAGTGCCGGCGACCTTGAAGTCCATGTCGCCCAGGTGGTCCTCGTCGCCCAGGATGTC
>CAZYOL010000289.1:0-5295 GCA_964649065.1 uncultured Spirochaetales bacterium | reverse complement strand
GGGCGCGCCGGGCGCCCCCCCCGCCCGGCCGCGCCCGGGTCTGTTCGTCGCGCTCGGCACCGCGCTCGGCGATGGCCAACGCGACGGCCAGCGCCGGGCCGGCCCGACTTCCCCGGGCCGAGCGGGCCTCGAGCCAGGGGCGGTCGTCCCGGAGCAGCACGCCGTCCCCCAGGGCGGCGCGCGCCGCGGCGGCGTCGCCGAGGCGGCGCCTCCGCAGCTCTCTCACATCGGAGAGCCCGAGCCGCTCGGCCGTCAGCCCGGCCGCGGCCAGGCGGCGCTCGGCGCGCGCGACATCCCAGCCGGGGAGCGGCCGCCCGGAGCCCAGCAGGATCAGGTCTTCACTGGCCCACCAGACGCCGCCTTCCGGGAAGACCGCAAAGAAGGTGCGCACCATCGCCGCCAGGGCCTCCGCCTCGATGCGCGCCACCGGCAGCCACTGGGCCGCCAGGCCGCCCGGCGCCAGGGCTTCGGACAGCCGCTGGAAGTACTCCAGGGAGTAGAGGCCAGTGGCCCCGAGGGACCAGGGCTGCGATGTGTTGGCCAGCACCACGTCGTAGCGCTGGCCCGCCGAGGCCAGCGCCAGACGCCCGTCGCCCCGGCGAATCCGCACCCTCGGGTCGTCGCCGCGGGTCACGCCGCGATTGTCGGGCTCGAAGAGGGGCGCCACCTCCAGGACGGACGCGGCGATCTCCACGCACTCGACCGATTCCAGGGGGAAGCGGGCCGCCGCACCCAAGGTGATCCCCGCGCCCAGGCCGATCTCGAGCAGGCGCCTCGGCTGCGGGTGGGTGACCAGGGGCAGCACGGCGAGCAGCTCCTCGGTGCGCCGCGCGCGCGCGTCGGTCGAGGCCTCCGGGTCGCCATCGACCACCAGCTCGCGACGGGCCCCGACGGCCAGGACGGCGGCCGTGGCCTGGCGTCCGTGGGCGACCCGGAGCAGGCGCACTGCGCCGTCGCGGGGTGCGGCGGGCAGCGCCAGCCGGGCGGCGCCGGCCAGCACGACGCCGACGACCGCCAGGCGAAGCCAGGACACGCCCCCGCGCTGCAGCAGGGCCAGGCCCAGCAGCCCGTTCGCCGCGGCGCAGGCGAGCATCGCTCCGGCGGGGCCGAGGCCGGGAAGCAGCGAGAAGGAGGCCAGCAGGGAGCCGAGGATGCCCCCGGCGGTGTTCCAGCCCGAGACCGAGCCGAAGGCAGAGCCCAGCGCCGGGCCCCAGGTCGCCAGCCGGACGAAGAAGGGGAAGGCACCTCCCATGAAGAAGGCCGGGGGCACCACGGCCACGGCCACCGAGAGCAGCGTGCGCGCGCCGACGCCCGTCGCCGGAAGGCCCGGATCCGGTGCCAGGGTGCGCAGCCCGAGCAGCACGCACAGGGCGGCGGCCAGCTCGACGGCCCCCAGGTCGCGCTCCGGCCGCGGGCTGCCAGCGGCCCGGGGCGCCAGCGCGGCGTTGCCCCCGGCCAGGCCCGCCAGCACCAGGGCCAGCACGGCGGCCCAGGCGATCAGCGAGGAGCCGAGGAGCAGCGCGGCCACGCGCGCCGTGATCACCTCGAAGGCGAGCGTGAGGGCGCCGGCTGCCGCCGCCGCCCACAGGGCCCAGCGCCGCAGCGGCCGTTCCGGCGCGAGGGTCGCGAGCGGCTCGAGGTGCGGGCGTTCCAGGTCCTGGCCGAGCCCCCAGGCGAGCGCACCGAGCGCGGCCGCCAGAGCGCTGGCGACGAGCAGCGTCGCCCTCAGGCCCAGGGCGGGAATCGCCCACAGGGCGAGGACGACGCCCAACACCGCGCCTGCCGTGTTGGCAGCCGCCAGCACTCCCGCCAGGTAGGGCGCCTCGGGGAGTCGGTGGACCCCGGCCCGCAGCAGCGCCGGCAGGGTGCCCCCCAGCAGGAAGGTGGTCGGCAACAGCGCGGCGGCGGCCAGGAAGGGCAGGCTGGCCTCCGGAAGCTCGGGGCCGAGCCGACGCAGCCCGGCGAAGACGGCGGGGGTGGTCGCCGCCAGGGCCGCGGCTGCGAGCTCGAGTGCTCCGTAGGCCCGCAGCGGCGCGGGCCAGCGATCGAGGGCGGCGCCCAGCACCCGCGCGCCCAGGGCCAGGCCTCCGAAGAAGGCGGCCAGCACCACGGCGATCGCCTCGACCTGGGCCCCGGCCAGGAGCGCCACCTGGCGGGTCCACACCACCTCGTAGGCGAGGGCCGGCACGCCGGAGCCCAGCGCGAGCGCCGCGAGGATCCGGCTCCGGACGCCGGCGCTCACGACGATGCGAGGATCGCCCGGGCCCGCGCGAGCCAGCGCTCCGGCGGGCCCGGCAGCTCGGCGGCCAGCTCTTCGAGGTCGCCCAGCAGCTGCTCGGCGAGCATGCGCTCGACCGCGGCGGGAATCGCCAGGGCCCGTCCCGGGTAGACCGGCGCGCCGACCCGCGACAGCAGGCCCGGCTCCTCCTCGACGCCCAGGAAGCGCAGCAGGCGCAGCAGCAGCGCCGCCGGGCGTTCGACGACCTCCTCGTAGAAGCCCAGGAAGATGCGCTCGCTCGGGTAGAAGCGCCGCCAGCGCAGCAGCGTGTCCAGGTAGGCGGTGCGCGCCCGCGTGTCCGGGGAGCGGAAGAAGTCCCGACAGCGCGCGGCGTCGTGCTCGGCCCCCTCGACCCCGCCGTGCTTCATGCGGTAGGCCGACCAGATCCGGTCGATGGGGTCGCGCATCAGGAAGATCAGCTTCAGCTCGGGCAGCAGCGCGTGGACGCGCGCGACGCCGGCCTCGTCGAGCGTCGCGTAGGCCGGCGTGATCTCGCCCCTCACCCGCCCCGGCCCGGTGCAGAAGAGCGACAGGTACCAGGCGTCGTCGCGGGGCCCCAGGTCGCGCAGCCAGCCCGACAGGGCGCGCAGGGGCTCGCGGCGCAGGCGGCGCAGGTGGCGTCCCTGCTCGGCTCGCCAGCGCCGGGCCTCCGGTCCCCCGCGCAGCCCGTTCCAGAGCTGGGGGCCGGGAGCCGCCGGCCAGTCGAAGTAGTGGACCTCCTTCATCGGCATGAAGATGCGGGGGTGCTGGCTCAGGTTCTGGTAGAGCCAGGTGGTCGCCGCCTTCTGAGCGCCGATGCCGAGGAAGTCCGGCTTGCAGCTCATGGGGGCAGTATCGGAGCCGCGGCGCGAGATTCGCAGGCCGGTCGCTAGGCCGCGAAGGCGGGCAGCACCTTCTCGGCGAAGAGCCGGGCCGGGACGCGCACGTCGCGGCCGAAGAGCTCCATCACGAAGAGCGTGCAGCCCAGGTCGACGTGGCGCTGGATCTTGTCGATCACCGCCGCCGGATCTCCCCAGATGCCGTGCTGCTCCAGGGCGCCGCCCATGTGACCGCCGTAGATCCTGCCGGCCTTCTCCAGGAAGCCGCGGGCCTGCTCCGCGTCCTCTCCGATCACCACCGTGCACTGCTGGGAGATCTCGAGCGAGTCGACGTCGCGCCCCAGCTCTCCGCAGCGGCGGCGCAGCGCCCCGACCTTGGCCTCGAGCTGGGGCTGGAAGACCGCCAGGTTGTTCCAGATGTCGGCGTGCCGGGCCGCGATCCCCATGAGCACGCGCTCGCCGCCGCCCCCCACCAGGATGGGCGGCGGGCGCTCCGGCTTGGGCTCGCAGAAGGCCTGCTGCAGCCGGTAGTGACGGCCCTCGAAGTCCACCCGCTCCTCGGTCCAGAGCCGCTTCAGGATCTGCGCCGTCTCGTCGAGGGCCTGCATGCGCTCGCGCAGGGGAGGGAAGGGGCAGCCGAGCCCGGTGAACTCGGCCTCGAACCAGCCCGCCCCCAGGCCCGCCACCACGCGTCCGGGCGCGATCTGGTCGAGGGTGGCGATCTGCTTGGCGAGCACCGCCGGGTTGCGGAAGAAAGGCGGCGTCACCAGCGTGCCGAGGCGCACGCGCTCGGTGATGGCGGCCACCGCCGCCAGCTCGGTCCACGCCTCGAGGATCGGGAGCTGCGGCATGGGGACGCCGTAGAGGTGGTCGCAGACCCAGAGCGAGTCGAAGCCCAGCGCCTCCAGCTCCTGGGCGGCGGCCCGGGCCTCCCCCCAGCTCCGCTTGATCTGGGGCAGCGTCACTCCGAAGCGGACCGGTCGGGCCATGCTCTCCTCCGCGCCGGGCATTCTAGGCGCGGGCGCCGCCTCGCAGCCAGCCTCGGTGACAGCTATTCAGCCATCTGGCCGAAGTCATTCGATTTTCGATGAGAATTCGAGCTTGTATTCGGTTTTTGCTCGAGTAGGCTTCCCAGCGTGGCCCGAGCTTGTGACAGCCGCCGGCCCCAGGCGCGGGGCCGCCTGACCCGCGGCCGCGTGCTGGAGGCCGCGCGCTGGCTCTTCACCCGACGCGGCTACGCCGGCACCACCATGAACGACCTGGCGGAGCGGGCGGGGGTCGGCGTCGGCACCGTCTACCACCACTTCCCGGACAAGCGCTCGGTGCTGCTGGAGCTGATCGACGAGTGGGGGGACCGCCTCGTCTCGCAGCGCCGCACCGATCTCGACCACCAGCGCTTCCTGGGGGAGGACCCGCGGGCCGGCATCCGGAGCTGGCTGCGCCGTTCCTACGAGCGGCTCAAGAAGGAGCCCTCGCTCTACCTCGTCGTCCTCGATCTGGCCGATCGAGACCCGGAGGTGCGGCGCCGCTTCCAGCGCATCGAGCGGCTCGGCGCCGAGCGGCTCCGCCAGCTGATCGAGTTCGGCCAGCAACGCGGCCTGATGCGAGCGGACCTCGAGCCTACCGCCGCCGCCTTCCTGGTCCACAACAGCATCGACAACGTCGCCTCCCAGCTCCTCGTGCGCGAGCTCGCCGAGCCCGATCCCGAGCGGGTGCTGCAGGAGCTGGGCGACATGCTGTGCCGCTATCTCGTGGAGGATTCCCGATGACCGTTCCGCAGGAGCCGCCGCCCCGCGAGGCCTTCCAGACCGCCATGCAGGTCGCCTGGCAGTTCGACTACGACATCGAGATCGAGAAGCTCCGCAAGCTCTACTCGAAGGCCAAGCAGAACCAGTGGGATGCGGAGACGGACATCGACTGGCAGCTCCCGATCGATCCCTCGCGGCCCATCGTCGACGAGAGTCGCTTCGTCTACTCGCGTCTGCCGGTCGTCCGGAAGCTCTCGGAGGCGCAGCGCGAGACCTTCCGGGCCCACGTCTCGGCGCACCAGCTCTCCCAGTTCCTGCACGGCGAGCAGGGGGCCCTGATGACCTCGGCCGCCCTCACCCACGCCGTCCCCGACTACGAAGGCAAGCTCTACGCCGCGACCCAGACCATGGACGAGGCCCGCCACGTCGAGGTCTACGAGCACTACCTGAG
>CAZYOL010000288.1:0-5335 GCA_964649065.1 uncultured Spirochaetales bacterium | reverse complement strand
AGGTGCACGCGGATCTGGGGGGGGCGGCCGGCCTCGGGCCGCACCGCGAGCCAGGCCCGCTGCGAGCGCTCGAAGCGGCGCGCGACCCGCCAGCCCGTCACCGCCGAGCGCCCGGCGGCGGTCGCCACCGACATGCGCTTGCGGTCGCGCGGATGGCGGCCGATCGGCCGCTCGACCCGGCCGCCCGCGGCCCGCGGCAGGCCGCGCACCAGCGCCCGGTAGAGGCGCGCGATCGTGTGGTCGGGGAACTGACGGGCCAGGGCCCGGTGCGCCTCGTCGTGCTTGGCGACCACCATCACCCCCGAAGTGCCGCGATCCAGGCGGTGCACGATGCCCGGCCGCAGTACGCCGCCCACCCCGGCGAGCTCGCCGCAGTGGTGGAGCAGCGCGTTCACCAGGGTGCCTCCAGGGTGGCCCGGAGCCGGGTGCACCACCAGGCCGGCGGGCTTGTCGAGCACCACCAGATCCGCGTCCTCGTGGAGGATGCGCAGCGGGATCGGCTCGGGATCCAGCGGCGAGGGCAGCGGCTCGGGCGGCTCGGCGTCGAGCGCGTCGCCGAGCTCGACGCCCTGGCTGGCTCGACAGGGTCGCTGGTTGATGCGGACGCGCTCCGCGTCGATCCAGCGCCGGGCCTGGGAGCGCGAGATGCCGGCCAGCGAGGAGAGGGCCATGTCGGCCCGCAGCCCCGCCTCCGCCTCGCCGACCACGAAGCCGACCCGGGCCGGCCTCAGGTCCGGACGCGCCCGGGGCTGCGGCGCGCCTCCTCGTAGCGGACCAGGTAGCTGGCGGAGACGCTGTCCCCGTCGAGACCGATGCAGCGCGCGTAGGCCGCCACGAAGCCGCGCACGTAGACGCGTGCCGGCAGGTCGTGGAAGCGCTCCTCCTCGATGAAGCGCAGGTAGGTGGGGTTGATCTTGGTGACCGTGGCCACCTCCTCCAGCTCCAGGTCGCGGTGCAGGCGGTAGCGGCGCAGGCGTGCGCCGCTCCACTCGCTCTCCCCCTCGTCGAGCTCCACGAAGGGCTCCGACGCGGGCTCGGGGACCTCGGCGGGGGCGGGCTCCATCGCCGGCTCCGACTCGGCGACCGCCAGCGAGGCGTCGTAGGCCCGGCGCGAGCTCTCCTGGGAGAGCACCCGGTAGGCCTCCTGGATGCGTTCGCGCAGGTCCGTGGACTCGCCCTCGGAGACCACCGAGTAGCCGGCCAGGGAGCCCTCGCCATAGGTCTCCATGGCCAGCCGATAGGCCCGCTCGATCTCCTCCGAGGTGGCGCTGCGCGAGACCTCGAGCAGCTCGTAGAGGTCGCCCTCGGGCCGGCTCACCGGCGACTCCCCTGGGCGGCGAGCTTGCGCGCGATGCGCTCGATGTAGACGGCGGCATCGGCCCGGGGATGCGCGTCGACCATCGGCCGGCGCTCGCGGACCGAGCGGCGGGCCAGGTCGTCGTGGTTCACGTAGCCCAGGTACTCGGTCTCGAGGCCGAAGTGCTTGCGGCAGACGCTGCGAATCGAGAAGCCCAGCCGGATGTCCTGCGCCGTGCGCACCTCGTTCACGATCAGGCGCGGCCGGAAGGCGCGGATCGTGGCCGCGAAGCGGGCACCCTCGCTCGAATCCAGGGCCTCGATCTCGCGCAGCAGGTCGAAGGGCGTGCGGATGCCCCGCTCGTTGCGCTCGTCCATGGCCATCGAGACGACCTTGCGCACGTCGTGGGAGATCATGGCCAGGCGCAGGCGCCGGTAGAAGGCGGCCTTCATGAAGGCATAGGCGTTCTCGACGGAGGTCGGCTCCGGCGCGATCACCACCACGCCGTCCTCGCCGATCATGAAGTAGTCCATCACCGCGGGGTGGATGCCCGCGCCGAGGTCGACGAGCACGAAGTCGGCCTGCAGCTGGCGCAGGCCGCGGGCCAGCTCCACGCGGCGCGAGTGACCCGGCTGGGCCAGCGCCAGGTTGCCGTGGGTGGCGGCGATCATCTGCAGGTTGGGAATCGGCGTGTCCACCACCAGCTTGGCCAGGTCGTCCTCGCGGTGGGCCACGAAGTCGGCGAGGCTGCGGCGCGGACGTCCCACGCCCAGGCAGGTGTGGAGGTTGGCGCCCTCCAGGTCGCCGTCGACCGCCACCACGCGGTAGCCGAGCCGCGCCAGGGTCGAGGCGAGGTTCGCCACCAGGAAGGTCTTTCCCACGCCGCCCTTGCCGCCGCCGATCGGAATCAGGCGCAGCTGGCGCTCGCTCGCGAGTCGTGCGATCTGCACGGCGCTCTGGGATGCGCGGCCGGCGCTAGGCGCCCGCGATCCGAGGTCCCCCATCGACCACCCCCAGGAAGGGGCGCCATTCCTCGTAGCGCACACTGGAAGAGACGATGTTCATCAGCGGCGTCCAACGGGGTCGCTCGGGGCGGCGCCTCAGGCGGAAACGGGCCTGCTCGGGGGTGCGGCCCCCCTTGCGGCGGTTGCAGTCCACGCAGCTCGTCACCACGTTCTCCCAGGTGGTCTTGCCGCCCAGGGAGCGCGGAATCACGTGGTCGAGATTGAGCTGCGAGCGGTGCGGGCGGATCCCGCAGTACTGACAGGTGTACTTGTCGCGCGTGAAGACGTTGACGCGGCTGTAGCGGACGTGCCGCTTGGGCACCCGGTCGAAGGTGAGGAGCACGATCACCCTCGGCACCGCGAGACGACCGCTGGGCGTGCCCACGGACTCGCCGTTGGCGCGCACGCGCTGCCAGGCCTGGAAGTCGAAGGTCTGATACTCGTCGTCCACGACGCGAGCCACCTCCTGGTACACCAGGGAGAAGGCTCGGCGCGCCGTCGTCACGTGGATCGGCAGGTAGGATCGGTTCAGGACGAGGACGCTCTGGTTCAACATGCCGTCTTGCGGGCAGAATCTACGCGATGCGCGCAGCTCCATCAAACAGCGGGAGGCTCGAGCGCCGCGCGCAGCGCCGCCTCCACGCGCCCCTCGTCGCCGGGGAGCAGCGTGCGCACGTCCAGCAGCACGCGGCCGTCGCGCACGCGCGCCACCACCGGGGGATCTCCGACGCGCAGCTGCGCAGCAAGGGCGGCGGCCGAGCGTACGCGTGACGATACGGTGACGACCCAGCTGTCCAGCGCGAAGCCGGGCAGCGTCCCGCCGCCGACGAAGGCGCGCTCCGGGAGGCATCCGAGCTCGACGCCCTCCGTCCCGAGATCCGCCAGGCGCTCCGCCAGGGCGCGGGCGCGTGCCATGAGCTCCGCGGCGGGCGTCGTGAGCTGTCGCAGCACCGGGATCTCGCGCTCGCGGCCCGCCAGCAGGCAGCCCAGGGTCCAGTCGAGCGCCGCCAGACCCAGCTTGTCGAGACGCAGGGCCCGGGCCAGGGGGTTGCGGCGCATGGCGTCCAGGACGGCGCGGCGGCCCAGCACGAGGCCCGCCTGGGGACCGCCCAGCAGCTTGTCGCCGGAGAAGCAGACGACGTCCGCCCCGAGTCGCAGGCGGCTGCCGGCGTCGGCCTCGGGCGGGAAGCCGTGGCGGGCGAGGTTCACGAGGGTGGCGCTGCCCAGGTCCTCGACGACCGGCAGACCGCGCTCCCGGCCCAGCGCCGCCAGCGCTCCCAGCTCGACCTCGGCGACGTAGCCGCGCTGCTCGAAGTTGCTGCGGTGGACCTTGAGCAGCAGCGCCGTCTCGGCCCCGATGGCCTGCTCGTAGTCGCGCAGGTGCGTCCGGTTGGTGGTGCCCACCTCCACCAGGCGCACCCCCGCGCGCTCCATCACGTCCGGGACCCGGAAGGAGCCGCCGATCTCGACCAGCTCGCCGCGCGAGACCACCACCTCGCGGCCCCGCGCCAGCGTGTCCAGCGCCAGCAGCAGCGCGGCCGCGTTGTTGTTGGCGACCAGGGCGGCCTCGGCCCCGGACAGGCGCTCGAGCTTGAGCGCAACGGCGGCGCTGCGATCGCCCCGCTCCCCGCTCGCGAGATCCAGCTCCAGGTCGGAGTAGCCCGCCGCGGCCGCGGCAGCCGCCACCGCCCCCGGCGCCAGCGGGGCCCGGCCCAGGTTGGTGTGGATGGCGATGCCCGTGGCGTTCACGACCGGCCCGGGGCGGATGCGGGCCAGCTCCCGCGCGGCCGCTTCGGCCCGCTCGGCCAGCGCCCCCGGATCGGCTGCCCAGGGGTGCTCCCCCCGGCCCATGCTCGCCCGCAGCGCGTCCAGCAGCTGGCGCGCGGCCTCGGCGCAGGCCCAGTCCGGCAGCTCCGGCACCCGCTCGCGAACCGCGCGGGCCAGCCGGCCGACCGCCGGCAGCGACCGGCGCGGATCGGGCTTGACCTGGCTCTCGGGATTCATGACCTTAGCCGGACAGTTTCGAGGTGTGGGTCCAGTGGGCCTGCCCCCCGGGGAAAGCGGGCCGCAACCGTGCGGCCATTGGGTAGCGGATGCCCCGTCCAGGGGCCCTTCGAGCCCAGCGAAGCCCCGGCGGGAGGCCCCGCGGCGCGACGCGCGAGCAAGAGGCGCAGCCGCGGCGCGGGTCGGACGGACGGCGGGGTGCTGAACGGGACCCGTGGGAGGTCCACACCGAATCAAGAGATCGAAGAGAGTAATCCTGTGCGAGCTCGCACGATCCGCAGCGGTTTCGGGACAAGGAAGAGCGTCCCCGTCCGTCTGGAGGCCCTAGAGGGCCCTCCGGATCCGAGCTGACCCCGCCACGTGCGCAGAGCGCCTCCCCAGGGCGCGCGCGCGAGACAGCTTCGAAATCGTCCCCGGGAATCCCTGGATGCGGCTCGCCAACGCCGAGGCGATCAGGTGCGTAGCGATTCCCGCGAGTCCCGAGGTGGGCGCAGCGCCCGTCGGGCCGGCGGTCCCCAGAACGAGATCATCATCAATGCCACACCTGGAGAGACGCGGGTGGGCCTGCTCGAGCAGGGCCAGCTGGTGGAGCTCCACATCGAGCGCGAGGGCGACCGCAGCGTCGCCGGCATGGTGGCCAAGGGCCGCGTCACCCGCGTGCTGCCCGGGATGCAGGCGGCCTTCGTGGACATCGGCCTCGAGAAGGCCGCCTTCCTCTACGTGGGCGACTACCGCGAGGAGCCGGGGCCCGGGGTCGAGTACGAAGGCGAGCCGCAGTCGCGCCGGCGCGGCCGCAACGGCCGCAACCAGCGCAACGCCAAGATCGACACCCTGCTCCAGGAGGGGCAGGAGATCGTGGTCCAGGTCGCCAAGGAGCCGATCGGCAGCAAGGGCGCGCGGATCACCTCCCACGTCTCCATCGCGGGGCGCCACCTGGTGCTCACGCCCTGGTCGCAGCGCGTGGGCGTCTCGCGGCGCATCGACACCGCCCGCGCGCGCCGGCGCCTGCGCGAGCTCGTCGCCCGGGCGC
>CAZYOL010000287.1:0-5341 GCA_964649065.1 uncultured Spirochaetales bacterium | reverse complement strand
AGGTCTTGAGGCCGATGCCGCTGTCGGGGCGGCCGCCAGGGCAGCTGGACAGGGCTCCGCCGTCGCTG
Organism: uncultured Spirochaetales bacterium; assembly: GCA_964649065.1. Lineage (GTDB taxonomy): Bacteria > Myxococcota_A > UBA9160 > UBA9160 > SMWR01 > CAZYOL01. The sequence goes on along the minus strand of CAZYOL010000287.1, from coordinate 5,273 downwards.
GTCAGGACCACGACCATGTCGGTGCAGCCGCCGCCGCCGCCCCCGCCGCCGCCGCCGCCGGGCGGGCCCACGGAGCCGCGCGGGTTGCTCGGCAGGCCCGTCCCCACCTGGACGAAGCGGGCCGCCGTCCCCGTGCTGCCGCTGCCTCCGGTGGTGATCACGCCCGTGCCGCACATCAGCTTGAAGCCGCCCAGGAAGGCGTTGCCCGCGGCCGAGCAGGCGCCTCCCGTGGTGTCGGGAACGAAGGAGCCCGCCAGCACCACCCCGAAGAAGATCACCGGGTCGGTCACGAACTTCTCGCCGTCCTGGGCCTCGATGTAGTAGCCCCGCTTGTCGCTGGGCAGCGCGACGTTGCAGGAGCCCGACAGGTTGTCGGCATCCTCGAGATCGGCGTCGTCGAAGGGCCGCCCGGAGGCCGGCTCCCGCTCCAGCGGATCGAGGTCGCGCAGCACGTAGAAGCGGTTGCGCTCGCAGTCCCGCGTGCCCACGAAGTCCAGGTCCTGGCGCTCGCCGCTGCCCAGGGCCAGCCACAGGCTCGAGCCCACCAGGGCTCCCGTGGGTGCCGTGTAGAAGCTGCGGAAGTGCGGCGTGCCGCTGCCGCAGGACTCCGCCGCCAGCTGGCGTAGGAAGGGCCACTCCGGCTGGTCGATGTCGCCCGAGACGTCGTGCAGGGGGTCCGGCACCGCCTTGGTGATCACCCACTTCCAGAGCTGTCCCCCGAGGTCCGGGATGTAGACCACGTCGGCGTAGCCGTCCCGGTTCAGGTCGAAGACCGCCGGGGGCGCCGGGAAGGCGTACTTCATGTCCGGGTTGCCCTCGGTGCTGTCGTGGTGGAAGCGCTTCATCGCCAGCAGCTTCCCGCTGCGCACGTCCACCATGAAGATCGCGCGCCCCGCACGGCTCGTGGCGGCCTCGTGGCTGGCGTCGTACTCGTCCACGGCGAGGTTCGCCGGCGTCGACTCGTGGTCGAGGTTCGGATCCCCTGCCGCGTCGTAGCCCGCCCCGAAGATCGCCACCCAGCGATCGAAGGTCTCGCAGAGCGAGACGTCCGACTCGGTGCAGGCCACCGTCATGCGCACGCGGGTGATCACCGGCGTCGACCAGGTCTCCCCCATGTAGTCGGCGTAGCCGAGCCCCGCGGGCACGTCGCTGCCGCCCACACACTGGGGGTCGCTCGACTCGCAGGGAAACTCCCAGAGGTAGCCCGGGTAGTCGATCTCGGCCGACTCGCCCGCCGTGTCGTCGAAGTCCGGTGGATCCGTCACGTCCAGCGCCCAGACCACCCGGCCGCCCTGCCGCAGCCCGCCGATCAGCACCGTCCGCCACTCCTCCCAGTCGTCTATGCCGCCGCCCAGCGAGGTGGAGTCGCCGGGCTGGCTGGTCGGCGTCGGATAGAGCCAGACGTCGCCCGCCACCGGGCTGCCGTCCATGCGGAAGTCGTGCTCGCGCCCCAGCTCCGCCAGCAGCTGGCGAATCGGGTAGGCCATGAAGCCCATGGTCTCCTCGCCGGTGCCGCGGTCGTAGCCCGGGGCCGCCGTGAAGTCGGCCGTGTTCGTGAGGCGATACTCGCCGGCGTTGAAGCCGTGCACGAAGCCCCCGTTCGAGCCCGCGTAGATCACCCGCTTGCGGTGCTTCAGCTGCTTCACGAATTCCCGGTAGCTCGGCTCCCGCAGGCCCCGGTTCGGAGGACCCACCACCACCGGATCCGAATGGAAGATGTCCCAGAGCTTGCGGCCGTCGCCCCGGTCCACGCAGCTGCCCGAGCCGAACTCGCAGCCCACCACGTAGCGCTGCACCGCGTCGGCCAGGTCTTCCGCGTTCCCGATGCCCGTGATGTCCTGGCCGGCGCCGTCGTAGCTGGTGGCATCGGCCAGCGAGAGCCCCAGGTCGCTGGCCGAGAGATTGGACACGTCGGTGAGATCGAGCCCTGTCGCCAGCGGCAGCGAGACCGGCGTGCTCGTGGGCACGCCGCTGTCGAACTTCGACATGTAGAGCCTGCGCGTCAACGCATCCGGAAGCTCGTCCGCGGCGTCCCAGAAGCCCCCCAGCTCCACCCGCAGCCGGCCCACGGCGCAGCGGCCCGGCGCCAGCGGATCCTCCAGCGCGCAATCCCCCGGGTCGCCGTTCGCGAGCTGGGCCGGCGTCGGCTTGTCGCGGATCTCGCCCTTGGCGTTGAACTCGAAGAGCTTCAGGTGACCCGGCCAGAAGGGTGCCGGCGCCGCCGGCTCGAAGTAGCTGGCGAAGAAGTTGTTGCCGTCCGTGGCCCGGCTGGCCGGCACCGTCGACGACGTGAAGGACTGGGTCTTGGCGTTGATGTCCTCGAGGGCGGCCAGCAGGCCCTCGGTCACCTTCGTGGGGTCGCTGGCCAGGAAGGCCAGACCATTGCCCTGCTTGGCGGTCTTCAGAAGCAGGTCGTTCACCGCGCCCGCCGTGCGGAAGCCCACCGTGTAGACGTCCACGAACTGGTCACCCGCAAAGTCGCCGCGGGCGTCCACCTGCTGCATGAAGCGAGCGATGTCGTCGAGATAGCCGGCGCCGGCCGCGGACTCCCAGGGCGGCGAGCCCTCCTCCTTGCTGCGCTCCGAGGTCGTCCATGTCGGCGCGGCCGGGTCCCAGTCGAGATCCCCCGCCAGGTCGGGCGCGTAGTCCCCGATCCAGCCCGGGAACTCGCTGAATCCGAAGCGTTCGTTGTCCGAGCCGCTCGACTCGAAGCGGTCGTTGTTGGGCGCGCCATCGGTGATCACGATGACGAACTGGCGCTGGCACTCGGCCGTCCAGGGGTCCGCCGCCCAGTCGCTGCTGGTGCTGGTGAACTCGCCGTCCGAGGGCCGGAACTGGTAGGTCGGCAGGCGTGTGCCGTCCGCCCCGAGCGGCCGCATGTTCGCGTCGCTGCGGTGCAGGAAGTACAGGTAGACATGGAAGAGGGTCTCGCCCAGGGGGGTCGAGCCGCTGGCCTGCAAGCCGTCCACGAAGCTCTCGAGAGAGCTCTTGTTGGCGCTGTAGTCGGCCGGCGCGACGCCGACGTAGCCGCCGTTGTTGTCGGTGCGGAAGCGTGCGATGCCGAAACGGACCCGGTCCTGATAGACGCCACAGTCGCCCGCGAAGGCCGCACAGTCGCTGTTGGTGCGGTACATCACCTCCGAGGCCACGCGTTTCGCCGCCGCGATTCGCGTTCGCTGGTAGAGGGGATAGCTGTCCCCGGTCACGTAGTCCCGACCGCCGGCCGCATCGTCGATCTCGTCCAGGATCTCCTGCCCGGTCTTGGTGCTGCTGTCGTTGGGGTCCGGGTGGGAGTAGGTGGCGCTCGGGTCGAGGCTGAAGAGCCACTCGACGTACTCGTGGATGTACCAGGTCGGGTCGTTCTGATCGGTCTCGATACGGCCGTCGTGCCAGAGCTTGCGGGTCTGGCCGCAGAAGGTGCGCGGCAGGTAGCCGTGATTCGGGTCGTCGCTGCTGTCCGGGGTGGTGACGAAGCCCGAGTCGCCCGACTCCACCTGCACACGGCAGAAGGTTCCGCAGTCCAGGTCGGTGGAGCGGCCCAGCTCGTCCGTCGTGTCGTTGTCGTTGGTCTGGCTGTCCGGAATGATGTCGCAGACTCCGGTGCCATCGACGCGCTGAAAGGGCCAGCCGGAGGGATCGAAGAAGGGATGCTCGACCACCGTGATCATCGAGCCCGAGGTGTCGATCGAGAGGATCACATTGGGCGGTTCGCGCTTCTGGAAGAACTCGGTGTCGTCCTGGGCCGGAGCACTCGCGGCAGCGAGGAGCATGGCGAGCGCAGTGATCGGCGTGCGGAGCCGTGAGCCACGGGAAGGTGTCTGCACCATCGAGACCTCCGCGAGTCCTCGGGGGACCCGCTTGCCGCCGACTGCTCGAGCAAGCGGCGTGCCAGCATCGTTTCGACCCGCCAAGCCTGCGGCTGAACTCGGAAATCGGGCGACCGGTCCGCGACTGGCGAAGCCCCGCTGCGCAAGGTCTTGCGGAGCGCTCACCGGGCCTTGCGCAGTGGGCTCAGCCCGCGCTGCGCACCCGGCTGCCGCCCTCCGCTCCGGCCGCGGGCAGACGCAGGGCGAAGCAGGCACCCTGCGGGCTCTCCTCCAGATCCAGGGAACCCCCCATCTCCTCGGCGAGGCGTACGGCATTGGCCAGGCCCAGGCCCGTGCCCTCCCCCGGCGGCTTGGTGGTGAAGAACGGATCGAAGATGCGCTCGCGATCCTCGGGCGGCACGCCGGGCCCGTCGTCCTGGACGCGACACACGACCACGTCGGCTCGGCGGCGCCGGGCCGCGGCCTCCGGCGGCTCGCCGGCACGCGCCGGACCCGACTCGCTGTCCAGCAGCACCTGGATGTGCGGCGCGTCCAGCCCGGCTGCACTGGCGGCGTCGGCGGCGTTGAGCAGAAGGTTGAGCAGGATCTGGGCGGTGGCCGAAGGGTCGGCCAGGGCCCGGGGCGGCTCGCCCTCCGAGCGCAGCTCCATCGCGACCCCGGCGTAGCGCCGCTGGGCCCGGACCAGGTCGAGGGTCTCCTCCACCAGCGGCCCGAGGTCGACGGGCACCCGGCTGGCGCGACGCGGACGCGAGTAGTCCAGGAGCTGGCGCAGGATCCCCCGCACGCGCTCGCCCTGCTGGGCGGCCTTGCTCAGCCTCTCGCGACCCTGCTCGGAGAGTCCCGGATCGCGCCGGGCCAGATCCAGGAAGGCCAGCAGGGCCCCCATCGGATTGCCGACCTCGTGAGCCACCCCCGCCGCGAGGCGGCCGACCGAGGCCAGGCGCTCGGCGCGATCCAGGCCGGCGCGGGCCTCGCGCAGGCTGCGGTTGCTCTCGCGCAGCTCGCCGACCGCCTTCTCGAGGGCCTCGCTGCGCCGCTCCAGCGCCTCGGCCATCTCGTTGAAGGTCTGGGCCAGCTCGACGGTCTCGCGGGCCCCCTCCAGGGGAGCCCGCACGCGCTCTCCGGCCCCGAAGGCGCGCGCGGAGGAGGCCAGGCGCTGCAACGGCCGCACCACCCGCTGCCGCAGCAGCGTGGCGCCGAAGGCGGTGAAGACCAGGAAGTTGGCGACCAGGAAGCCCAGCGCCCAGCTGCGGGGCAGGCTGGCCGGAATCTCCGCCACGGCCACCTCGCCGGCCGAGCCCACCGGGGCCGCGAAGCGCAGGGGCTCCCAGGGCGCGCCGGCGCGCAGCAGCGCGGCTCCGCGCGTTCGGGCCTCGGCGGCCAGCGCGCGCCGCGGCGCGGGGGCCGATCCGCCGGCCCCACCCGCCGGGCCGCCGGGGGGACGCA
>CAZYOL010000286.1:0-5356 GCA_964649065.1 uncultured Spirochaetales bacterium | reverse complement strand
CTTCGGCATGACCGGCTCCCGGATGACGGGCCTGCTGCTCCGCGAGCTGAAGCGGGCCGGCAAGAAGTACGGGATCGTCACCATGTGCGTCGGCGGCGGCCAGGGCTTCGCTTCGCTCTTCGAGAGCGCGTAGCCGCTCGACTGTCCACGGAACACGACGGGCCGCCGGCTGCCGGAAGGCGGCCTCCCGCTCCGCGCGCCGGGCCGAGACGTCGGCCCGCGCCGCCTCCACGCCAGCCCGGGCCTCGAGCGTGGCGGCCCGCGCCGCGGCGAGGTTCCGCGCGGCGACCTCGTAGCTGCGTTGCGACTCGAGCCCCTCGCTCGCCAGCGTCTCCATGCGCTCGATCTGCGGCTCGGCGGCGCGCTGCCGCGCCTCCGCCGCCTCGAGCTCGAGCTCGGCGGCCCGCGCCTTGCGCTCGGCCATGCGGATGCGGGTCTCCGCCGACTCGAGCGCAGGGGTCCGCATGCGCTCGAGCGACCCGACCCGCTCGACGAGCAGCTCGACGGAGGCCCCGGTGGCCTCGATCCGACGCAGGACCGCGTCGCGCTGGGACTCGTAGCGCTGGACCGCCTTGGGATCGTTGTCCGCCAGCTCGACGACGACGTCGTCGCGCTCCACGCGGTCGCCCTCCTGGAAGTGCCACTTCACCACGCGGCCCTCGATCGGAGCCTGGATTGCGAGCTCCCGCTCGTTCGGGGAGTACGCGATGACGCGTCCGGTCCCCGCGGCGTTCTGCTGCCAGGGCGCGAACAGCAGCGCGATCACGCTGCCGGCGGTGAGCAGGCCGAGGAGGCGGGCGATCCTCGCCTCCCCGCCCCAGCGGGTGAGCCGAGCGATCTCGAGCGCCGTCCCGTGGCCTCCGGGACCGATCACGTCGGCAGCTCCTCCAGCCCGTGGTCGCACCAGCGGTAGATGCGGTCGCAGCGCTCGAGGACCTCGGGACGCTCGCTCGCCACGACCAGGGTCCAGTGCGCGTCCCGCCGCGTGAGGGCCTCCAGGAGCGGGGAGAGCGCGTCGCCCCCGACGGCGTCGAGCGCGTGATCGACGAGGACGAGCCGCGGCCGCCGGAGGAGGGCGCGGGCGACGTCCAGCGCGTCCAGCTGGCTGCGGCCGAGCGGCTCGCCGTCGGGATGGATCCACGTCTCGAGCCCGTCCGGGAGCTCGGCGAGCAGGTCGCGGAGCTCGCCGGCCGACGCGCGGGACTCCTGACTCGTGAGATTGTCCTCGAGCGTGCCGCCGCAGACGGACACCGCGCCGCTCACGAGCTGGATCGGGTGCCGGCGCGCCCGGGGCGCCATGGAGGTCGCCGGAATGCCATCCAGCAGCACGTTCCCGCCCGCGGGCCGGTGCGTCCCGTAGAGGATGCCGAGGAGCTCGGTGCGCGCGCGGTGAGGCATCCCCACCAGACCGATCCGCTCGCCGGGCTCGATGCGCAGCGAGAGCCCGCGCCCCTGCAGCCGGAGCTCGCGCGCCTCGATCGCGACGCCATCCGCCTTCTCCTCGAGGAGCTCGCCCGAGGCCGGCTCGGTCTCCAGATCGAGCAGCATGGGGTCTCCTCCGTATGCAGGCGTGGAGTCGCCCGCGCTCCTCGCAGGAACTGCAAGCGACGTTCCGGGGGCGCTCGGCGCTGGGCCCGCGCTCAGCACGCACTGTGGCTCGGCCCGCCAGGTCGAATGCAGAATTTTCAGGGAATCGCAGGCGGAGGGGGCCTCGCTCGAAGCCCGCTCAACCAGGGGCTTCGCCCAACACCTCGACCTCCTCGTCACCGAGGATCTGCTCGAGATAGAGCAGCTGCACGAGCACCACGACAACGACCATGAGCGGTGTCGCGAGCACGACGCCAACCGCCCCGAAGAGCATTGCGCCCGCAAGCTGAGCGGTCATCAGGGCTGCGGGCGGCACGGAGACGGCGCGTTCCTGGATGAGCGGCGTCAGGAGATTCCCTTCGACGGCCTGCACTCCGGCGTACAGGACCAGGACCTGCAGGACGCCCATGGGCCCCTGGCCGATTGCGATCAGCAGCGCCGGCACGGTGGCGAGGACCGGACCGAGGAAGGGCACGAAGGACAGCAGTCCCGCGATCGCTCCGAGCGCCAGCGGCAGCGGAATGCCGAGCAACCACAGGCCCAGTGCAGTGAGGATGCCGACCGGCACCATGGAGCCGAGACGCCCGACGAGCCACCAACGCAGCGCGTGCGCCAAGGCATGCAGCACCTCGTGCGCACGGCGCCGGCCCCGGGGCGGCACGAGGCGGACGAGCCCGCGCACGTAGGCCTCCGGTCGCAGCGCGGCGAACGAGCCCGCCAGCAGGACGAAGGCCACCGCGGCCAGCCCGCCTGCAAAGGTCGAGAAGACGGCCGGCACCCGCCCGAGGAGGGGAGCGCTCGACCGCAGCAGCTCGCCGCCCGGGGGAAGATCGCGAAAGAGCGCGCTGCCGGACTTCGTGGCCGCCAAACCGCCGCGCAGGTCTTCGAGCGAGCGCGGCACTCGCTCGACCAGCTCGCGGATCTGCTCCGCGATCGCGGGTCCCGCGAGCAGGCCCACCAGTGCGGCAGCGGCCGCGAGGGCGAGCAGCACCGCGGCGAGGGCAAAGACGCGAGGCAGGCGCGGGACGAGTGCGTGGACGGGCCGAGCCAGGGCGTCGAGGATCAGGCCGTAGAGGGCGGCGGCAAAAACGAGAAGGAAGAAGTCGGTCAGGGGGCCCTGCAGGAGCCAGCCGATGCCGAGCCCGGCAGCGACGCCGGCTGCGAATCGCAGCCAGTGAGCGCTGCGCGAGGAGGCGCCATCCGGCGCCTGCGCTCCGTGTCCGCCCCCTCCCTCCGGAACTGCCGCGTCGCCCGAGCTCAACACTGAGGCGACCCGGCTCCTCGAGGGGACGGGGACCGCCGCGAGGAGCCGACCCTTCTCGGCCTGCTCTCGGAGGGGGACAGCGAGGGGGGTCCTCTCCGGGGAAGAGCTCTCCGGGGAAGAGATTCGGGTCGTGAGCGGAGGCCTCTCGGTCGGCGCAAGCCGATCATTGTCACCCCTTCCGAGCCGGTTGGTCAACCGCCGATTTCGCTCGGGATTGCCCCTTCCCGTCGATTGCGGAGCGCCTCCTAGGGGCGGAAGGCGGCCGCCTCGGCTTCGAGCAGTGGAGCCACCGCAGCGTGCTCCCACACCCGCTCGACGAGCGCCGCGAACTTCGGCCACCTGCCGGCATCGATCCTGTAGCCGGCGTAACCGGCGTTGACGAAGGGGGAGGCCAGCGCCAGATCGGCCACGCTGAAGTCGCCGAAGAGGAAGCCCTCCGCCGGGACCTGGCCTTCCAGATAGTCCAGCAGCGGCGGTAGCTTCTTCTCGATGATGTCGTTCACGGCGTCTTCGTCGACCGGCCGCTTGAAGACCTTCGGAACCATGAAGCGGTGGAAGAAGATGCCCGCTGCGGCTTCGGCCAACGCGGTCCCGCCGTACTCCTCGAACCAATCCGCCCGGGCGCGCGCCTGCGGGTCGGTGGGATAGACGGGAACCTCGGGATAGGCGCTCTCGAGGTAGCGACAGATCACCTTGGAGTCGGCGATGTCGAGCTCGCCGTCGATCAGGGCCGGGACCTTCTGCAGCGGACTCACGCGTGCGAGCTCCGGGTCTCCCGAGAAGGGCATCGAGGGGATGTGCTCGTAGGGCAGCTTCTTGATGGCCAGGACGGCCATCACCTTGCGGACGAAGGGCGAGGCGTTGGCGCCGTAGAGGGTGATCATCGGGAGCTCCTTGTTCCTTGTCCTGGTGTGCGGTTCCGGGCCGTCGGCTACGCGGACGCTTCGGCCTTCAGCGCCGCCCGGGCCTTCGCCACGCCTTGCATCGATTCGGCGCCGATGGCCAGGGGCATGTCGCGCGACCCGGGGACGATGCGCAGGAAGTCGACACCGGTGGCCCGGATCTCGCGCAGGCGCGTCACGGCCTCGTCGAGGGGCCCCGCGATGCCGAAGCGGTGGATGAACTCCGCGTCGAGCGCCTGCGCATGCGCGCCGGCGGAGACGGCGTGGTTCTTCATGTCGTACGCGCTGCGGAGATGACTCGCAGCAGCTCGAAGGCCTTCGGGAAGCGAAGCGATGTCCATCCCCTGGAAGCCCGAGAAGTGGGCGAAGACCGAGAGGGAGCCGCGGATCGCTTCCCGCGCGACGTCGCGGTCGTCGTGGATCAGACAGTTGATATAGGCGCCGAAGCGGAGGGAGGAGGGGTCGCGGCCGGCCGCTTCGGCCGCCCCTCGCGCGCGCGCCATGCACTCCTCGATCCGTTCGGTGTCTGCGCCGACGGCGAAGCAGATCCGATCCGCGTGGCGCGCAGCGACTTCGATCACCTTGGGTCCCGTCGCCGCGACTTCGATCGGCACGTGGGCCACCTCGCAATCGTCGAGCCACTCGATGCGGCTCGGGCTGCCGTCCCGATCGACCTCCTTGCCGTCGAGATACGCGCGCAGCTGCTCGATGTAGCTCTCGAAGACGGCGGGCGGCGCGGGCTTGCGTCCGATCTTCGCCATCGAAGAATCGCCGCGGCCGATCCCCACCACCACCCGTCCCCCACTCGCGTGCTGCACTCCGAGCGCGGCCGAGGCGGTGACCGCCGGGTCTCGACTCACCGGGTTCGTCACGCCGGTGCCGATCTCCATGCGCTCCGTCGCCGTCGCGACGAGCATCAGATGGGTCCAGACCTCCGGCGTCAGGCACTGCGTGTCGGCGAAGACCAGGCTGTCGAAGCCCAGCTTCTCGACCATCTGCGCCATGGGCACGGTTGCCACCGGGTGGGGAAACATCAGGAGGCCCAGATCCACGGCTCTTCTCCTCCTCGACTCTGCGCCGAGCCAGGCAGGACGGGGGACCGGACGAAGGCCCTGCTGCCGAACGCCCTGTCGCTCATTGACAGAAAGTTTTGGACAACGTATCAAATTGACACGATGTCGCAGAGTTCTTCGAGTGCGAGGGCTCCGAACCCCGGACTTCGCGAGCGAAACGTAGAGGCGCGGCGGCAGCGGATCCTCCGGGCCGCGAGGGTCCTGCTGACCCAGGGCGGGCTCGGTGCTCTGTCGATGCGAAAGCTCGCGGAAGAGGCGTCGCTCAGCGTGAACACCCTCTACAACCTCTGGGGAACGCGCGAGGAGATCCTGCGGGCGCTCACCCTCGACGCGAAGGACCGGATCGATGCGGCGCTGCCGAGACCCGAGCCGTCGGACGACCCCCTCGACCACTGCCGTCTGCTGGTTCGCGCCACGATTCGGGAGATGATCGGCGACCAGGAGCTCTTCCGGCCGATGATCCTCGCCTGGCTCGAAGGCGAGATCGAGGGGCACCCCGCGCCCGTCGAGCCGATGGCCCATTCGATTCA
>CAZYOL010000285.1:0-5416 GCA_964649065.1 uncultured Spirochaetales bacterium | reverse complement strand
GGTTGGGGGGGGGGGGCGGGGGGGGGGGGGGCGACGCCGGGGCGCCCCAGCCGCGCGGGGGGGGCGCCCCCCCGGCCGCCGGCGCTGGCCAGCTCTTCGAGCACGGTGCTGTAATCGGCCGGGTCGCAGAGCACGCCCACGTAGGCGTGGTTCTTGGCGGCCGAGCGGATCATCGAGGGCCCGCCGATGTCGATCTTCTCGATCGCCTCGGCCAGGCTGACGCCGGGACGCGCCACCGTGGCCTCGAAGGGATAGAGGTTGCCCACGACCAGATCCAGCAGCCGCAGCTGCTGGGCGGAGCAGTCGGCCTGGTCGGAGGCCAGGTCGCGGCGGGCGAGGATGCCGCCGTGGACGCGCGGGTGCAGGGTCTTGACCCGACCGCCCAGCATCTCGGGGCTGCCGGTCAGCTCGGCCACGTCCACCACCTCGAGACCCGCTTCGCGCAGCGCGGTGGCAGTGCCGCCCGAGGCGACCAGCTCGACGCCGAGCGCCGCGAGGCCGCGCCCCAGCTCGACCAGACCCGACTTGTCGGAGACGGAGAGCAGGGCTCGCTTCACCGGGCGCGCGCCCGGCGCAGTCTGGGGGCTCATCGGGACTCCTCGTCGAGGAAGGCAGGGGGTGCGGGGGCGGGCTCGGCGAGGGTGTAACGAGCCCCGTCCGGAGAGTCAATCGGAGTACACCCGGGGGATGCGCGCCCCGACACGCACCAGCAGCTCGTAGGGGATCGTGCCAGCGGCCTCGGCTGCCGCCTCGACGGGCAGGCACGCTCCATCCGCCTCGCCGAAGAGCAGGGCCCGCTCGCCGATCGCCACGGCCTCGTCGCCGCAGTCGACGCAGACGTAGTCCATCGAGACGCGACCGGCGAAGGGCATGCGCCGCCCGCGCAGCAGGACGCGCCCGCGGGTCGAGGCCGACACCGGAACGCCGTCGGCGTAGCCCAGCGGCAGGGTCGCGATGCGCGTCGGTCGGGTCGCCCGGTACAGGGCGGCGTAGCCGACGCTGTCCCCGGCGCGCAGCCGACGCACGTGCGTGACGGTCGCCGAGAGCGACATCACGGGTCGCAGGTCGAGGCGCAGGTGAGGGGCCGGGCTCACCCCGTAGAGGAGCAGACCGGGGCGCACCGCCGTCGCCTCGGGAAGCGCCTCGGCGAGCCGGGGGCCGGCCGCCAGGCCGGCCGAGTTCGCAACGTGGACGAGGCCCGGCTCCACGCCCCGGGCCCGCAGCTCCTCGAGGATGCGGCGGAAGACGACGAGCTGAGCCAGGGAGGGCTCCGGGTCGCGCTCGTCCGCCCGTGCGAAGTGGCTGAAGGTGCCCGCGAGCTCGAGCGCCGGCTCGCGCGCCACCCGCTGGAGAAGCGCCAGCGCCTCACCGGGGGGCACGCCCATGCGTCGCATCCCGGTGTCGACCTCGACGTGCACGGGCAGGGGCGCGGCTCCCGCCGCCGCGGCGGCCAGCCAGCCGACGTGCTCGGGGTGGTGCACGACCGGCGTGAGCGACAGAGCCCGGGCCTCGCGCGCCGATTCGATCCCGTCGACGCCGCCGAGCACCAGGATCTCCGCCGCGACGCCTCCCGCCCGCAGCACGGCGGCCTCGCGGAGCGACAGCACGGCGAGCCGCTCGCAGCCTGCGGCGACCAGCTCGCGCGCCACGGGCAGCGCCCCGTGGCCATAGGCGTCGGCCTTGACGACGCCGATCAGGGAGCGCGTCCCGGCCAGGCGCCGGGCCTCGCCGAGGTTGTGGCGCAGCGCGGCGAGCGAGATTCTCGCCAGCGCCCCGGCCGTCTCCCCGCCCGATCGGCTGCCGCACCCGCTCCGACTCTCGCCGCGACTCATGACCCCCCACTCACGGACGCATAAGGTATCGAAAAGCTTTCGAAAAACGGACCGGATCATTTGACACGCAGGGCGGCTCCGATAATTTGTGGTCTCTTCGGAGGCGAGACGCTCCGTGTCCCTACCCCAGCAAGGCCAGCAAGGCCCCCTGTCCCTCGTGGTGAACGGCGAGGCGCGCGAACTGCCCGGTCTCGCGGCCGGCAGCTGCGTCCGCGATCTGCTGGCCGCCCTGGGCCTCGCGACGGCGCGCGTCGCAGTCGCGGTCAATCGGGAGGTCGTGCCCCGATCGGCCTTCGGGCAGCAGCCCCTCGCCACCGGCGACTGCGTCGAGATCCTCGAGGCGGTGGGTGGAGGCTGAGGTGTCGGAGGCCTTCCGCATCGGCTCGCACCGCTTCCAGTCCCGACTGATCATCGGGACCGGGAAGTACGCCTCCTTCGAGGAGAACCGCGCCTGTGCCGACGCGGCCGGGGCGGAGATGGTGACGGTGGCCCTGCGGCGCACCCGCCTCGACGCGCCGAAGGGCGAGGGGCTGCTCGACTTCCTCCCGCCCGACCGCTTCACCCTCCTGCCCAACACGGCCGGCTGCTACAGCGCCGAAGACGCCGTCACCACGGCACGCCTCGGCCGCGAGCTCCTGGACACCGACCTCGTCAAGCTCGAGGTGATCGGGGACGAGCGCACGCTCTTCCCCGACGTGCCGGCGACTCTCGAGGCGGCCGAGACGCTGCTGGCCGAGGGCTTCACGGTGCTCCCCTACGTGACGGACGACCCGGTCGCCTGCCAACGCCTCGCGGCCATGGGCTGCCCCTGCGTGATGCCGCTGGCCGCACCGATCGGCTCGGGCATGGGGATCCGCAATCCGGCCAACCTACGCATCATCCTGGAGACCGTCGAGGTGCCGGTGATCGTCGATGCGGGCGTCGGCACCGCCAGCGATGCCGCGGTGGCCATGGAGCTCGGCTGCACGGCCCTGCTGATGAACACGGCCATCGCCGCGGCCAAAGAGCCGGTCACGATGGCGCGAGCCATGCGTCTGGCCGTCGAGGCCGGACGCCTGGCCTACGAGGCGGGACGCATGCCGCGACGGCTCTACGCCTCCGCCTCCAGCCCAGAGACCGGGCTGGCGAGCTTCTGAGCCCGTCGCGCCCGGTCCTCGCCCTGGTCGTCGACCGCTCGCTGTGTCGCGGCGACGGCACGGCGGCCGTCGCGTCCGCGGTCGCGGCCGGCGTCGATTGGGTCCAGGTGCGCGAGCGCGCTCTCGAGGGCGGGGCGCTGCTCCGCTGGACCCGCAGCCTGTCTCGCGCCGCGCGCCAGGCCCGGGACTCGGTGCGCGTCCTCGTGAACCGCCGCGCCGACGTGGCGCTGGCGGCCGGCGCCGACGGCCTGCACCTGGGCCACGACGCGATGGACCCGGCCGACGCCCGCCGGCTGCTCGGCCCGAAGGCGCAGATCGGCGTGTCGCTGCACGACCCGGACGAGATCGAGGCCGCTGGCGCGGCCTCCTACGCGCAGCTCGCGCCGATCTTCGAGCCGCTCTCCAAGGCCGCCAGCCGCCCGGCGCTCGGCCTCTCCGCGCTGCGCGCGGCGGCCGGCAGGGGTCTGCCGGTCCTGGCGCAAGGGGGAGTCGAGGCCCGCCACGCGGCCGCGCTGCTCGCGGCGGGAGCCGCCGGCGTGGCCGTCACCGGGGCCGTGCTGATGGCGGAGGACCCGGGAGCCGCGGCCGCCGCGCTGCGGGCCGCACTCGACGGGCGGCGAAGGTGAGGGGCCTGCGCGTGGCCTGGCTGCTGCTGCTCGTCCCGGGCCTGGCGGCGGCCCAGGCCCTGGAGGACCGCATCGTCGAGGTCGCCGAGCGGGTCAAGCCCTCGGTCGTCCACATCGAGGCGATCATCAAGATAAACGATCGGCGCAGCAGCGTGACGGGCTCGGGGGTCGTGCTGTCGCCCGACGGACGCATCCTGACCAACGAGCACGTGGTGGAGGACGCCGAGAAGGTCACGGTGAGCGTCCCGGGTCTCAAGCAGAAGCTCGCGGCTCGCGTGGTCGGCACCGACAAGCAGACCGACATCGCGCTGCTGCGGGTGGAGTCGGAGGTCCCGCTGCCCGCGGCGCGCTTCGACGCCGCCGAGGTCCGCGTCGGACAGTGGGTCCTGGCCATCGGCAATCCCTACGGACTGGACGGAACCGTCTCCCTCGGGATCGTGTCCGCCATGGGACGCAACCTGGAGGAGACGCAGCTCCTCAACGACTTCATCCAGACCGACGCGATGATCGACCGCGGCTCCTCGGGGGGCCCCCTGGTGGACCTGGAGGGTCGCGTGATCGGTGTGAACTCCCGCGGCCAGGGCCGGGGCATCGGCTTCACGATCCCGATCGCGACGGCCCTGGAGGTGGTAGAGCAGCTCGAGCAGGGCGGTATCGCGCGGGGCTACCTGGGCATCACCATGCAGCCCCTGGATCGCGAGCTGGCCGCCTACCTCGACCTCGCCCGCTACACGGGCGTGATCGTGAACAGCGTGACCGAGGGAGCGCCGGCGGACCGCGCCGGGCTGCGCCCGGGCGACGTGATCACCGCCCTCGACGGCCTTCCCGTCGAGGCCGAGGAGGAAGAGGACCTGGCCCGCTTCCAGCGCATGGTCGCCTCGGTGCGCCCCGGACAGCAGATCCGGCTGAGCTACGTCCGCAAGGGCCGGGAGCGCGAGACCTCGGTGGAGCTCGCCTCCCAGCCGACCCTGGATCCCGAGAAGGAGGAGACCGACGTCGGCTTTCACGTGCGGGAGATCACGACGCTGCTGGCCCGCGAGCAGCGCCTCGCCACGGAGCGCGGGGCCTGGGTGCAGTTCGTCGCGCGCGGCTCCCCGGCCAGCGAGGCGGGGCTGCGCATCGGCGACGTCGTGGAGAGGATCGAGGAGGTGCCGGTCGCGAACCTGCGCGACTTCCGCAGGGCCATGCGCAGCGTGAGGGAGCAGATGCGCTTCCTGGTCGTCGCGCGGCGGGGCGAGGAGACCAAGTTCCTGCTCCTCAATCGACGGGCCCGACCGACGGACCCGGAGGAGCCGGAGCCCGACCGCGAGAAGGCCTCGCTCAGCCCGGCAGCGCCCTAGCGCCGTCGCTGGCGCGCAGGAGCCAGACCGGGGGCCGGCGCCCGAAGCGCGCGGCGAAGCCCTCCGCCAGCGCGAGCGCGACCGCACCGGCCGCCTCCTCGGCCACCAGGTGCAGCGTGCAGCCGCCGAAGCCGGCACCGGTCAGGCGCGAGCCGAAGACCCCGGGCGTGGCGTCGCCCAGCGCACACAGCGCATCCAGCTCCGGGACGCTCACCTCGAAGTCGTCGCGCAGGCTGCGCATGCCCTCGCGCAGGAGCGCGCCGGCCCGTCGGAAGTCGGCCTCCGCCAGGGCCCGACAGGTCGCCTCGACGCGCTCGTTCTCGTTGACCACGTGGCGGGCGCGGCCCAGCAGCGGGGCCTCGACCGCCTTCGCCAGCCGGGGCAGGTCGGCGGACCGCAGGTCCGAGAGGCTGCCCCGGGGCGGCACCAGCTCGAGCCTGCGAGCGGCCGCCAGGGCCTGCTGGCACTCGGCGCGGCGGGCG
>CAZYOL010000284.1:0-5418 GCA_964649065.1 uncultured Spirochaetales bacterium | reverse complement strand
GCAGGGGGCCCACGAAGAGCCGCGTGACCCGCCCGTAGAGTCGATCGGTGACGCGGCTGTAATAGCCCTTGGCGAATTCGTAGCCCAGGCTCGGGTGCGTGGTCGGGTAGCAGAGGCGCGCCAGCAGCTCCCGGCGGTAGTCGCGGATGTCGCAATCGTGGACGGCGATCACCCGGGCGCGATTGGTGGCCAGGACGTAGCCGTAGGCCAGCCAGGTGCTGCGCCCCTTGCCGTCGCGGCCGGGGTCGAGCCCCTCTTCGCGCAGACGGTCGTAGAGGGCCTGCACCCGGGGACCGCTCTGCCAGAGCAGGATCGGCGCCTGACCCGTGCGCGTGCGGACGCCGTCGAAGGCGTCGCGCATGCGCTCGTACTCGAAGCGGGCGTCGGGGGTTCCCGTCACGCAGACGACGATCTGGCTCAGGTACTCCACGCCCCGCAAGGCGTCGACGATGCCCTTGAGGCCGGGACCCTTCAGCTCGCTGAAGAGGCAGGGAAGCACCAGGGCGATGGGACGGGCCTCGCTGTAGGCCAGGAGCTGGCGCTCGAGGCGATCGACGTCCGCCCGTCCGAGGCGGTGGAGCGTGGTGATCACCCCACCCTGGTGAAAATCGGACATGCCGAGCGGAACCGTCGCCCGGGGGGCCTCCGGTGTCAACCCGGGGGGAGGCCCGCGAAGCCGGGCAGAGAGATCGCGACGCGCTGGCTCCCGCCCGCCGCGCGCCGGCCTCAGGCGCTCTCGGCCCCCGTCCACTCGCCGAGCAGCTCGAGGGCCAGCGGCTCGATCTCGAGGAACTCCAGGCCGACGTCGGTGGTGATGGGGTCCATCTCGGTCGCCCACACGACCTTCCCGGTCGCCAGCACCGTTTGGTCGCCGACGTTGAAGGTCACCCGCAGCACGTCGCCCAGCTGGATCTCGCAGCCCACCGCCTCGAAGCGAATCCCGCCCTGCGAGACGTTGCGACTCACGCCGAGCAGATCCCGCCGCTCGACCGGCGCAAACGAGATGACCTGGTCGGTCTCGATGCGCCGGTACTTGCGGCGCTCCCCGCCTTTGCTCTGCTCCATCACGCGCTGGCCCCGCTGCGGCGCTCTGGGAGGTGCGCCTTGCGTTCCCTTCGGCCGAGCCCGGGAGGAGCTTGAGACCGGGGCGAGAAACGCCTCAGGTCTTGGGCGGAAACAGCGGGATCTGCCGGTCTTTTTCGGATGCGGGCCCGAGGCGACCCAGCTGCAGCCCGGCGCCGCGGACGGCGCGCGAGCCGGCGTCCAGGCGGGCCAGCAGGGCGAGGGCCGCCGCGTGGATCTCGCGAGCCGTCTCGGCCGGGCTCGCGAGCGTCCGGCTGCGCGTGGCGCTGCTGCCGTCACCGAAGCGGATACGCAGGGCGACCCGGGACGCCACCAGCGACTGGCGCAGAAGCTCCGCCTCCAGCTCCTGGGCAATGCGCAGCAGGTGCTCGGAGAGCAGGCTCAGATCCAGCGACTCGGCGCGCAGCGTCGCCTCGCGACTCAGGCTCTGCGGGTGCCGGGCCGCGCGCACGCCGGCGTCGTCCTCACCGCTGGCCAGCGAGAAGATGCGCAGGCCGTGGGTTCCGAAGGCCTCCTCGAGCCGCTGCCGGCCGAGGGCCACCACATCGGCGACCACGTGGGCTCCGAGCTCCGCGAGGCGCGCAGCGGTCTTCTGGCCCACGCCCTCGAGGCGGGTGACCGGCAGCGGATCCAGGAAGCGGCGCTCTTCGCCGCTCGGAATGCGGCGAACCTCGCCCTCGCGGGCTTCCTCCGCAGCCAGCCGGGCCAGGAACTTGCGCGAGGAGATGCCCACCCGGAGCGGCAGCCCCGGGCTCTCGGCCACCGCCTCGATCAGCTGCCGCGCCAGCGGCTCTGCCCGGGCATCGGCTCCGCCCAGATCGAACCAGGCCGCCCCCAGGCCCAGCGGCTCGAGCCGCGGCACCACCCGGCGCAGGCTCGCGAAGAGCTGGCGCGACACCTCGCGGTAGCGCGGCATGTCGGTGCGCAGCGTGCGCGCCGAAGGACACAGCGTGAGCGCCTCGAGCATGGGCATGTCGATCCGGACCCCGGCCTCCAGGGCCTCGGCGGACGCCGCCTGGACCCGGCCGCGCTTGCGCGGGTCACCGCCCACCAGCAGCGGGCGATCGCGCAGCTCGGGCGCATCGCGCCGCTCGACCGCCGCGTAGAGCTGCGGCGTCTCGGCGAAGAGCAGCGTCCGCGGGCTCACGGAGCGGGTGAGAGCCGCAGCCGGGAGACGGCCGTCTCCTCGACCAGCAGCCGGCTCGACACCAGCACGCCGGTCTTGCCGGAGATCCAGGGCTCGATCCCGTCGCGCGCGTGGGGATGCGCCTCGTGCTCCGAGATGCCCGGAGCCAGCGCGAACAGGGCCTCGTCGAGGGCGCTGGCATCGACGGCGAAGCGCCAGATGGCCGCGGCGCGCACCTCGAAGGGCCGGGCGCGGTCGAAGTCGGCCGGATCGACCGTCG
The DNA here is from genome assembly GCA_964649065.1 of uncultured Spirochaetales bacterium. Lineage (GTDB taxonomy): Bacteria > Myxococcota_A > UBA9160 > UBA9160 > SMWR01 > CAZYOL01. Next base: position 2,929 of record CAZYOL010000284.1, on the reverse strand, counting down.
AGCTGCTGCCCCCGTAGGGCAGGCCCGACGCCAGCTCCCGCGCCGGTCCCGGCCCCAGGCTCCGAAAGCTCAGGCGGTGCAGGTTTCCCCAGCGCCAGCGCTCCCGGTTGGGTCCCAGGCGGTAGGAGAGCCGGAGCCAGGTCTGGCGCAGGCTGGCCCGCACGGCCTCGGCCGCCAGCTCGGCGTCGCTCCAGCCACCGGGGTCGCCGCCGGCCGCCGCCTCGTGCAGCAGCGAGGCCACGAGCGCGGGCGGGTCGACCTGGGGAAGCGCGAGGTAGCGCTCGAGGAGCTCCTCCCCGAGGTGGCGCCGCAGCAGCTCGGAGGTCAGCGACTCCAGGAAGACGTGGAAGGCCGCCGCTCCGTGGCTCTCCGGCCCCGCCTCGGCATCCCAGGCGGAGAGGACCGCGTGGATCTCTCGGGCATCGCGACTCAGCGCGGCCGGAGCGCCCGCGAGCCGCAGCGCACTGCGCAGCGTCGACTCGGCCCGGCGCATGCGCACGTCGCGTAGCAGGGCCGTCATCCAGCGCAGCTCCAGCGGGCCGCGCCGCGTGGCCGCCCGCAGCAGCTCGTCCACGCGTCGAGCCCGCTCGCCGTGACGCCACAGCCAGGGGATCGGGGGCTCGTCCTCGTCGCCCGCCAGGGCCGCATCGGCGGCCACCAGCCAGCCGCGGCCGCGCCGCAGGCGCTGGCCGGGGAGCCGCTCGAAGCCGATGGGACCGTCCCAGTCGTAGTGGCGGGCGCGCCCGGGAACCGGGACCAGATTCGTGTCGATGGCGCGTCGCGGGATCCAGCCCGCCAGCTTGCGGCCGGCGGCGCCGCTGGCGTCGGCGTAGGCGACCAGCACCGGCGGCACCGCGTGGAGCGCCAGCGCCGCCAGCAGCTCGGCGGCATCCCGCGCGCGGGCCACGTCGGCGAAGGCGGCCAGCGAGCCCGCTGCCGGCTCGGCGCCGGCCCAGCGCAGCGCCAGGGGCTCGCGCTCCCCCGCCAGCGCCGGGTTCACCAGGGGGCCGTGGCGCGTGGCGCGGATCGTGAGCACCTCGTCCTCGGCGCCCCGCACCTGGATCCGCTCCTGGCGCTTCTCGAGGGGCCGCCAGCGCCGGCCGTCGTGGTAGCGCCCTCCCCCGCTCGCCCGAAGCGTCTCGATGTAGAGCTCACTGGTGGAGATGCGCGCCAGCGTAGAGGCCCAGGCCACCCGGGAGTTGTGCCCGGTCCAGAACACCGGGACCCCGGGAAGCGTGGCACCGCTCACCTCCAGATCGCCGCCGCGCACGTGGGCGACGTGCAGGTGAGGCGGAGTCGTGGGCTGGTGGTGCGAGTCGGCGGCGAGGATCGGCAGCCCGCTGGCGGTGTGCGCTCCGCCGACCACCCAGGCCGTGCTGCCGATCGAGCGGCCCTCGAGCCGCGCGGCGCGCCGCAGCGGGTCCGCACCCAGCCCCGCTCCCAGGCCGGCCAGGCGGCCGGGCGGGCTGGTCTCGGGCGCCGTGCCCGCACCGCCCGGAAAGAAGCGGCTCGCCGCGAAGCCGCCCAGGCGCTGCACCAGGTCGTCCAGCACCAGGCTGGCGTCCAGCGAGCCGCCGAGAGACCAGGCGTAGAGCTTGGCCACGGCCAGGGAGTCGCTGGGCCTCCAGTCGTCGATCTCGATGGCCGCGCGGGCCAGCGACAGGGGCGGATCGATGGCGCCGCTGCGGATGCGCTCGATGCGTGCATTGACGCCCCGGGTGTAGGCGGCCAGCAGGCTGCGCGCCCGCTCCGGAAGCGCGGCGTGCTGCTCCTCGGCCAGGCGGGCCAGCCCCAGGACGCGCGCCAGCCGATCGGCGGGCAGGCCCCGGGGCCCTTCCGACTCGGCTGTGCGCCCCTGGGCGCAGCGCAACAGCCACAGCATCTGGCCCAGCCGGTCCTGCGCGTGTGCGAATCCCAGCCCGAAGTAGGCGTCGGCCTCGGAGGCTGCCAGCACGTGGGGGATGCCGCGGGCGTCGCGGAGGATCTCGAGGGGCGCCTCCGGGCCGGTGACCTCGAGGTGGCCTTCGTCTTGCGGGAAGGCCGCGCGCGCGGCGGCCCCGATCCGCACGTGGCGGACACCGGCCGCCCCCGCGGCCAGCAGGCCGATCAGGGCGAGGGCCAGCGCCAGCCGATGTCCCGAGGTGTAGAGCGGCCGGCTGGTCACGAGTCGCCCAGCAGACAGGCGCTCGGGGAGTGCTCGGGGGGATGCATCGCCCGATGCGGACTCACGGCCTTTCCCCTCCCTCCAACGGCAGCTTAGCCCCGAGCGCGGGGCTCCTGGGAGCCCTCATCGGCGGCTCGCGGCGCGGCCTTTGGCGAGACCCTGCGGTACCCTCGCGGCCCTTCGGACCCTTCCACGCGACGAAAGGATCAATCATGGCAGTACGAGTGGGCATCAACGGCTTCGGTCGCATCGGACGACTCGTCTTTCGAGCGGCCCGCGGCTCGGACATCGAGTTCGTCGGGATCAACGACCTCACCGATTCGAAGACGCTGGCCCACCTCCTGAAGTGGGACTCGGTGCACGGGCCCTATCCCGGCGAGGTGAGCGCGGCCGAGGACGGCATCGTCGTGGATGGCAAGAAGATTCCGGTCAGCGGCGAACGCGACCCGGAGAAGCTGCCCTGGAAGAGCCTCGGCGCGGAGATCGTCATCGAGTCGACCGGCCACTTCGTCGACCGCGCGGGCGCCTCGAAGCACCTGAGCGCCGGCGCCGAGCGGGTGATCATCAGCGCGCCGGCCAAGGAGCCGGACGTCACCGTGGTGCTCGGCGTCAACGACTCCGACTACGATCCGGCCAAGCACAAGATCGTCTCCAACGCCTCCTGCACGACCAACTGCCTGGCGCCGGTGGCCAAGGTGCTCCACGACGAGTGGGGCATCGAGAGCGGCTGGATGACCACCATCCACGCCTACACCAACGACCAGG